>DWXO01000001.1 GCA_019119165.1 Candidatus Flavonifractor intestinigallinarum
CATCGCCCTGCCCATGGCCTTCAGCATGACCGGCGGCCAGCTCACCCCCACCGTGGTGGCGGTGTTTGCCGCGGTGGCGGGCGGCGGTGTGTTCGGCGACCACTGCTCCCCCCTGTCCGATACCACCATCCTGTCCTCCATGGGTTCCGCTGCCGACCATCTGGACCATGTCAAGACCCAGCTGCCCTACGCCCTCACCTGCGGCGCTCTGGCGGCGGTGGCCTACCTGATCCTGGGCTTCGCGGTGGCCTGAACCAATTCAATTCCATAAAAAACGGCCTGCTGCATGATGCAGCAGGCCGTTTTTCTTCTGTTATGAGCCCGGCTTCACCCAGCGGACGTGAAGGGTATTTCCGTCCACCGAGAAGCCAACCTCCACCCCGCCGAAGGCCATGCCGTATACCCGGTCGGGGTCGTGCTGGTAGGAGGGACGGGGGTCCCGGGCCAGCACTCCCATGAGGGCCTCCCGCTTGTCCGGCGGCACCTGGGCCAGTAATTCGGTTGGGAACGCCACTTCCAACACCTTGCCCCCCACGTTGCCGGTAAAACCGCCGGTGGCCTCCGGGTGGGCGTCGGCGTAGGGCAGATAGGGCTTGATGTCCAGGATGGGGGTGCCGTCCATGAGATCGGCCCCCGACACCACCAGCACGGTACCCAGCCTTGGGTCCTTCTCAATGGACTCCAGTTTCACGCAGGACAGGCCGATGGCGTTGGGCCGGAAGGGGGAGCGGGTGGCGAACACGCCCATGCGGGTATTGCCTCCCAGCCGGGGGGGCCGCACCGTGGGGGACCACTTGTCCCGCACCGCCTCAGAAAACTGCCAGATGAGCCAGATGTGGGAGAACTCCTCCAGCCCCCGCAGGGCGTCGGGATTGCGATACTCGGGCTCAAAGACGATGGTGGCTTTCAGTTCCTCCACCAGGCCGCTTTGCCGGGGGATGCCGAACTTGGTGGGGAAGTCGCTGCGGATGCGGGCGATGATGTGTATGGGGATCATCTGTTTTCCTCCTGTGCCTTTTTCAGGGCGGCGGCCACCGGCCGGGACGGAGTGGACCGGTTGTTTTTCGCCAGGATGGCGGCGATCTGGCCGGAAGCCTGCTCCACCTCCGCCTTGAAGGTGGTGGCGGACAGCCGCAGGGCCCCGTGGCCCAGAATGATGAGCTGCTCCGCACCGTCGGAGGTGGCCACCCGGACCCGGTGGTGCTTGCCGATCTCATAGGTGGCACGCTCGATATAGGTGTCCGCCGTCTCCGCCTCTTTGGTATACACAACGTAGATGTTGTGGTATTTAAATACATCCTGTACATTGCGGGGCACCTTGTAGGCGTCGAATACCAGGATGACCACGCATTTTTTGAAGCCCTGGTAGTTGCTCAGCAGGTCCATCAGCAGCTGCCGGGCGGCGTCCAGATTGGTCTGGGCCACCGCCTTCAGCTCCTCCCAGGCGAAGATGATGTTATAGCCGTCCACCAGCAGATACTCCGGCCCCTTGTTCTGGGTCTGGACGTTGTACTTCCGCTCGTCCAGGCTGGTGCGGGCGGGCTTGGGCTGGGGGCGGAAGGAGTTGCGCTCCACCTTGCCGTAGGTGCGCTCGTAAATGGCCAGCAATTCCTTGTCCTGCTCCAGGGACAGGCCGGGATTGCTGCTCCGCCGGACGGGAGCGGCGGGGGCCTTTGGCTCCGGGGGCTTGTCCAGAGAAAGACCGCTGTCCACATGGGCCATTTCCTTTACCTGGTCCCATTTCACGTTGTACCCCGCCCCGTGGGCGCAGAACACCGAGCCGGTGGGGTTGTCCACGTCCCGCTCCGGGTCGTAGCCCAGGGCCTCCACCACAGTTTGCTGGTCGTAGCAGGGGTAGTAGCCCTTCAAGGTGCAGCTCAGACGCCCCATGCCTCTGGTGTAGGCGGCCACCTCGCCGCCGTAGTCCCGCAGCCCCGCTACCGGGGCGGAGCCGGTGAGGACGGTGAGCTCCCCCGCCGTCTCCGGGGGATCGCAGTCGCCCCCCATCCGTTGGAGGTCGCTCATGGCCCGTCCCACCTGGGCGGCGGGCACCTCCAGCCGGAAGGAGTACCAGGGCTCCAGCAGAACGCTCTCCGCCTCCATCAGGCCCTGACGCACCGCCCGGTAGGTGGCCTGCCGGAAGTCGCCTCCCTCGGTGTGCTTGAGATGGGCCCGGCCTGCCAGCAGGGTGATTTTTACGTCGGTGAGGGGAGAGCCGGTGAGGACGCCGGGGTGGGCCCGCTCGGTCAGATGGGTGAGAATGAGCCGCTGCCAGTTGCCGTCCAGCACATCCTCGGGACAGGCGGTGGCCAAGGTCACGCCGCTGCCCCGCTCCCCCGGCTCCAGCAGCAGATGGACTTCGGCGTAGTGGCGGAGAGGCTCGTAGTGGCCCACACCGATGACGGGCCCGGCGATGGTCTCCCGGTACACGATGCCCCCCTGGCCGAAGCTGACCTCCATGCCGAAGCGCTCGGCAATGAGCCGCTGCAAAATCTCCAGCTGGACCTGGCCCATAAGCTGGATGTGGATTTCTTTTAAGCGCTCGTTCCACACCAGATGGAGCTGGGGGTCTTCCTCCTCCAGCTGGCGCAGCTTTTGCATGGCGGTGACCGGGTCCTGGCCCTCGGGCAGGATCACCTGATAGGTGAGCACCGGCTCCAGGACAGGGGGCGTGCCCTCCGCCTCAAAGCCCAGGCCCTGCCCGGCGGCGGCGGAACCCAGGCCGGTGACCGCTACCACGGTCCCAGCCGGTGCCACGTCCACCGGCTGGAATTTCAGGCCGGAGTATACCCGCAGCTGGTCGGCCTTGTCGCTCCAGCCGGGGCCCTCCAGCACGGTTTTCACCTTCAGGCTGCCGCCGGTGATCTTCATCCAGGCCAGACGGTTGTTCTGACTGTCCCGGGAGATCTTGAAAATGCGGGCGCCGAATTCCTCCCCGTACACCGGCCGGGGAGCGTATTCCTCCAGGCCCAGGAGGAAGTCCTCCACCCCCTCCAGTTTCAGCGCCGAGCCAAACCAGCAGGGGAAGAGCTTCCGCTGGGCCATGAGGGCGGTGAGGGCGGCGTCGGAGACGGCCCCTGTCTCCAGGTAGTCCTCCAGCAGGGACTCGTCGCACAGGGCGGCCTGCTCACAGAGGGCCTCTTTGTCGGCCATGTCCACACAGCCCTCGTCCAGCTTACCTTTCAGTTCCCCCAGCAGGGCGGCCTTGTCCGCCCCCGCCAGGTCCATTTTATTGACAAAGAGGAAGGTGGGCACATGATAGCGCTCCAGCAGCTTCCACAGGGTATGGGTATGGCCCTGGACCCCGTCGGTTCCGCTGACCACCAAAATGGCGCAGTCCAGCACCGACAGGGTGCGCTCCATCTCAGCGGAGAAGTCCACATGGCCCGGCGTGTCCAACAGGGTGATCTCCAGGTGTTCCAGAGGGAGCATGGCCTGCTTGGAGAAGATGGTGATGCCCCGCTCCTTCTCCATGGGGTCGGTGTCCAGAAAGGCGTCCCCGTGGTCCACCCGGCCCAGCTTCTTTAATTTTCCGCAGGTGTAGAGCAGTCCCTCGCTGAGGGTGGTCTTGCCCGCGTCCACATGGGCCAGAATGCCCACGACCAATGTTTCCATAGCTGCCGTCCTTTATGGTATGATACCTTAGTATAGCACATCCCTGGGTGAGGGGCAAAGAAAAAGGGCCCCGAAGGGCCCTTTTGGGAAGGTAGGATCAACCCTTTGCGCCGTCGCTCATATAGGAGCCGTACAGCGGGGTGGGCAGGCCGAAGCCGCCGGCCACGGGGAGGATCTCGCCGGTGATGAAGGCGGCCCGGTCGCTGGCCAGGAAGGCCACGGCGTCGGCGATGTCCTCGGGACGGCCGGGGCGGTTGAGGGGGACGTTTTTCAGGAACAGGTCCAGGAAGGCCTGGGACATATTGTTCATGGCGGCGTCAGTGGCGGTAAAGCCGGGGAGCACCGCGTTGCACCGCACCCCCTGCCGGGCGTACTGCACGGCGATGTCCTTGGTGAGGAAGTGGATGGCGGCCTTGCTGACGCCGTAGGCGGTGCGGCTCAGGTCGGGATAGAGGCCGCCCACCGAGCCGATGTTGATGATGGAGCCGCCGCCGTTCTTGGCCATGACGGGCACCGCCGCCTTGCTGGGCAGGTACACGCTCTTCAGGTTAGTATTGACGATGCGGAAGAAGTCGTCGCTGTCGCCGTTCACCACGTCCAGATCGGTCTTGACGTCGGTGGCACCGAAGTTGTTCACCAGAATGTCCAGCCGGCCCTCCTTCTTGGCCACCTCGTCCACCATGCCGGAGAAGCTGTCCTCGTTGGCGGCATCAAAGTAGACCACCCCGGCCCGTCCGCCGGCGGCGATGATCTCGTCGGCGATCTGCTGTCCGGCGTCCAGACGGCGCACGCCCAGATAGACGGCAGCGCCCTGGGCGGCCAGGGCCTTGGCGCAGGCCAGGCCGATGCCACGGGTGGAGGAGGAGACCAGCGCGACCTTTTGTTCCAGTTCTTTCATGACAATTCTCCTTTTTAAACCATGCGGTATGATTAAGATACTATGATAATAGCACCATCCGCCTTTGGGCGCAAGCATTATTTTTTGGAACGGATGCAACAAAACCGCCCCCTCAGGGATGTTAGGGGCGAAAGGGGGGAGGGCAATGGCGGAAGAAACCGGTCTGCGGCAGGTGGTGGAGACCTATGGGAACATGGTGTACCGCCTGGCGCTGGCCCAGACCCACAGCGGCCATGACGCTGACGACGTATTTCAGGAGGTCTTTCTCCGCTATCTCCGCTCCGCGCCGGACTTTCGGGAGGAGGAGCACCGGAAGGCCTGGCTGCTGCGGGTGACGGTGAACTGCTGCAAGAAATTCCACACCTCCTTCTGGCGGCGGCATACCACGGCCCTGTCTGAGACCATCCCCGCCCGGACGGAGGAGGAGGGGGAGCTGCTGACGTTGTTGGAGGGCCTGCCGGAGAAGTACCGGGCGGTGCTCCACCTCTACTACTACGAGGGCTACGCCACCGGGGAGATCGCGGCCATCCTGGGCCGCAGTCCCAACACCGTCCGCAGTCAGCTCTCCCGGGGGCGGGCCCTGCTGCACGACGCATGGAAAGGAGCGGAAGAGCTATGACGGAAGAGAACTATCGGGCGCTGTTTGACCGGGCGTCCCCCGACCGGGATCTGGTGGAGGATACCCTGGCGGCGGCGGAGCGGCCCCGGCGAAAGGGCGTTCCCACCAAGCGGCTGGCGGCGGCCCTGGTGTGTCTGGCCCTGGTGCTGGGGGTGGGCAACTATCAGGCCCTGGCGGCGGGGGTCCAGCGGATCATCCGGTTCTTTGCCGGCGCTGGGGCGTCGGAGACCCCCGTCATGGTGGTGGAGCAGGCCGACCAGTGGACCGAGGGGGACTGGCTGTGCCAGCTGGACGGGGTGAGCCAGGGGGAGTACCTGCTGCTGGAGCTCTACCTGGTAAGCCCGGAGATGGAAGAACACCAGCTGGCTACCCGGATACTCCAGATTTACGCCGACGGCGTCCCCCTGGAGCAGGGGGACCAGGTTTACTCCGAATGGCTGCCCTATGACGGCTTTGCCCCCCAGGGCCAGGCGTGGATGTCTCTTTCCGGCCTGGACTGCGGGCCGGAGGTGGCCTGGCGGGAGGAAGGCTACCGCGCTCGGGTCCATATGCCCTTCACCTACCGTCTGCCGGAGGAAACGCCCGCAGAGCTGACCTATGAGCTGTTGGACCTGGAGGGGGGCGGCTCCCATACCGGCACCCTGACCCTCACCCCGGCGGAGACTCAGGCCGCTTGGTCGGACAGCCGGACCTTCGCCGAGGGCACCGTCACCGCCCTGGTCAGCGAGGATGGGCGGCAGCTGTCGGTGTACGCCCATCGGGAGGAGAATGACGAGGGTCAGATGCTGACGGGGGCCTCCCTCTTCCACCATCAGGTCACCTTCATCGGGGCCTCCGGGGAGCGCTACTCCGACGCGGGCGAGGGCTTCCGCAGTTTCACCTCCGGCCATGTGAACGTCCAGTTGGCCGCCGCCCCAAGTTGGGTGGAGGAGCCCATCGTGGCGGTGGAGATTGACGCCATCCAGCTGGTATACGAGTATGATACCTGGTGGGACGGCCCGGGAGGGGGCATGGTCCGCACCCAGGGCGACGCGACGTACGGTGACCTGAACTGGATCATTGATTTGACTTAAACCAAACGGGCCTGCTGCGGTTGCAGCAGGCCCGTTTCAGATTTTATGGGGTCCCCGGCCGGTAGGGGTGAGCAGCCAGCCGGTCATGGGAGGCAGAGCCACCTGTCCGGCGGGCAGCTCCATGCCGGTCATCCAGTCTTTGGCGGCCCAGGGCAGGGTGATAAGCTGGGGGGCCTTGCCGATGTTGACGGCGGTAAGCACCGGCTGGCCCTCCCCCTCCCGCAGGAAGGAGAGCAGCTTGCCTTCGGCCTTCCACCAGCGGATGCTCCCCCGGCGCAGGGCGGGCAGTTCCTTCCGGGCCTTGCCCAAACTGGCATACCAGCGGCGGAGCACGTCGTCGGCCATCTCCCAGCGGTAGGTCCGGCGGTTGAAGGGGTCCTCGAAGCCCTCGATGCCCGCCTCGTCCCCGTAGTAGATCATGGGGGAGCCGGGGAAGGCGAAGAGCACCAGGGCCCCCAGCATCAGCTTGGACCGGCCCAGCAGGTACTGCTCCGGAGTGAGGAAGTAGGAGGCGCGCCAGTCCTTGTCATGGTCCTGGCCGTCCCCGCCGTAGCCCAGCAGGGTGAGGATGCGGGGGGTGTCGTGGGTGCCCAGGAAGTTCATGGCGGAGTGGAAGGCGAAGGGGGGATAGTTCTCCCGGATGGTCTCCATGGTGTTCTTGAAGTGGACGGCGTCCCCGCCCATCAAATAGCCCAGCAGGCTGTTGCGGAAGGGGTAGTTCATCAGGCCGTCGCAGTGGCCCCCCAGGATGTGCTTGCGGCGGACGCCGTAGGCGATCTTGGTGGAGCCGTCCTCCCACACCTCGCCGATGACCACCGCCTCAGGGTTGGTCTCCCGGGCGGCCTGGTGGATGCCGTGGACAAAGTCGTCGGGCAGCTCGTCGGCCACATCCAGCCGCCAGGCGTCCGCCCCCGCCCGGAGCCAGCGGCGGACGATGCTGTTCTCGTCCCCGAAGATATAGTCCCGGTAGGAGGGCTCGGCCTCATTGACGGCGGGCAGGGAGTAGATCCCCCACCAGGAGTCGTACTGGTCCGGCCAGTGGGAGAAGTGGTACCACTTGTAGTAGGGGCTGTCCTGGGACTGGCAGGCCCCGTTTTCCGGATAGGAGCCGTCCCCGTTGAAGTAGCGGCTTACATAGCCCTGGTGGTTGAACACACCGTCCAGCATGATGCGGATGCCCAGCTTGTGGGCGGCGTCGCACAGGGCCTTGAAGTCCTCCTCGGTGCCCAGCATGGGGTCGATCTTCTCATAGTCGCCGGTGCCGTAGCGGTGGTTTTCCGGCGCCTCAAACACGGGGCAGAAGTAGATGGTCTCCACCCCCAGGTCGCGGAGGTAGGGCAGCTTTTCCATGACGCCCTTCAGATCGCCCCCGAAGAAGTCCCGGTTGCGGACCTCGCCGTTGGCGTCGGGCCGGTACTCCGGCTCCTCCCGCCAGCTGGTGTGGACGGTGCGGCCCCCCGGCATCCCGGTGGGGTCGGGCACTCTGGTGCGGCGGAACCGGTCGGGGAAGATCTGATAGGTGACCCCCTCCCCGAACCAGCCGGGCACCCGGTCGGTGCCGTCGTACACCGTCAACTGATAGGGGCCCAGCTCCTCTTGGCGGCCGTCCAGCCCCTCCAGGCGGAAGGAGTACCAGATCAGCCCCACATGGTCCCCGGTGTCCAGGGTGACCTTGAGCACGTCCCGGTCGCCGTCAATGCCGTCCCAGGCCATGGGCAGCTCCAGCCGCCGCTCCTGGGAGGACTCAAAGTAGGCGATAAGCACCGCCTGGGAAAAGCCCTCCGTCCGGAGGGGGCGCAGGGTGAGGGATACCTGGGTGCCCGAGGGCACCGCGCCATAGGGCTGTTTATACCGGCTGTCCCGGCTGTCAAAGGTCATTGCATCCAGCAAAGAAAAGACTCCCTTCAGCGGATCAAGGTATTTTCCGTCCCGATGGATTCCATGGTATGCTCGCTGCCGAAGTAATAGTTCACGATCTCACCGGCGGCGCTGGCCAGGTTGGCGCCCGAGGCGCCGCCCTCCACCACCATGGAGATGACGATCTCCGGATCGTCGTAAGGGGCAAAGAGGACGAACACGGCGTTGGCGTTCTCGTCGGCGGACACCTGAGCGGAGCCGGTCTTGGCGCCCACCTCCACCACCAGATTGCTCAGGTACTGGTCCACGGTGCTCTCCTCGTCGTTGGCCACTTCCCACATTCCCTGCTTTACCGCCTCCACGTAGGTGGGGTCCAGATTCAGGGTCTCTACCGGCTGGGCCTCATATTCATACACCGTCTCGGAGAAGTCGTTGGATTTCACCGTCTTGAGCAGGTGCGTCTCATACCGGTTGCCCCCGTTGACCAGGGTGGCAATGTAGTTGGACAGCTGAAGCATGGTGATCTTGGTGTTGTCCTGACCGATGGCGGCGGACAGCAGGTTGCCGCCGTACCACTCCTGGCCCAGCATGGCGCTGGTATCAGGCCCGGCCACATAGCCCTCCTCCTCGCTCAGCTCCAGGCCGGTTTTCTGGCCCAGGCCGAACATGGCGGCATACTCGTCGATCTTTTCAATGCCCAGCCGGTGACCCAGGGTATAGAAATAGATGTTGCAGGAGTCCCGCAGGGCGTCGGCCATGTTCTCCCAGCCGTGGGTACCCCGGTACTGGCGGTAGATCCAGCACTGAGGATGGTAGTCGCCGTAGGGGTAGTGCTCCTCCTCGGGCAGCTGGAGCGCGCCGGTGTCCTGAATCTTCTCGGTGGGGGTCACCAGCCCCTCCTCCAGGGCGGCGATGGCCACCAGGGGCTTGAAGGTGGAGCCGGGGTAGTAGATCTCGCTGGTGGCCCGGTTGACAAAGGGGTTGCGGGGATCGTCGGCCACCGCTTTGTAGGCCTCGGTACTGCTGTACACGGTGGACAGGTCGTAGTTGGGGTAGGAGGCCATGGCCAGAATGCCGCCGTCGTTGACGCTTTGCACCACCACGGCGCCTTTCTCCTTGGTGTCGGCCAGACTCTCGATGGTGTTGGCCAGCACCTCCTCCACCTTCTCCTGGAGCCGCAGGTCCAGGGTGGTCATGACGTGGTTGCCCGGCTCCGGCTCCATGGTCTCGCCGGTCTCATCGTCCACCATCCAGCTCTCGCTGACCACCTTGCCGCTGGTGGACATCTCCTGGATCAGAGTGCCCGACGTGCCCCGCAGGTAGTCCTCAAAGGCGGCCTCCATGCCGTTGATGCCCACGGAGTCATTCATGTTGTAGCCCTTATCCTTGTAGGCGTCCCAGTCCTGGATGGCGCCCACCCGGCCCAGCAGGTGGGCGGCGCTGGTGGTGTTGTACTGCCGGACGGTGGTGGCGGAGATGTTCACGCCGGTGAGGCTCCGCTCCTTTATCGCGGAGATCACGTCGATGGACACATCCTGGGCGAAGATATACTCGGTCTGCTTCACATTCTGGCTGCGGAGGTTGAGTTCGTACAGCACCCCAATCAGGGCCCGGGCGTCGGCGTCGGAGAGAGACTCGTCAATGAGGAAGTACTGCCTCAGGCCGTCGATGACCTCCTCCGCCGTGAGTCCCTCCCCCAGGTCGGCCACGCTGGCGGCGGCAGTCAGGTCCGCGCTGCGCCAGCGGTCGGACAGGATATCGGTGCCCAGGGGCAGGGCGTCCAGCAGGGCGCCCAGGTAGCTGAATTTGACCTTCCCCTCGCTGTTGGTATACACCAGGGCGTTTTCATCGGTGTAGGTAAAGGGGGCGTCCTTGGAGATGGGCAGGGTATCGGTCCACTCCAGGCCGTTGTCCCGGCAGATGGTGATAAGCTCCAGCAGATTGGCGTTGCGCTCCGCCTCCGCCCCCATGAGGGAGGAGTTGAGGGTGATCTCATAGGTGGCCCGGTTGCTCACCAGAGAGCGGCCGTACCGGTCCAGGAGCTCCCCCCGGGCGGCCTCCACCGTTACCGTGTTGGCGATCTTCACCGTGGAGGCGGCCCGATACTCGTCGCCCTTGACGATTTGCAGGTTGTAAAGCACCAGGATAAAGCCCACCAGCAGCAGAGCCAGCAGGCTGGCGATGATGAGGGTACGGATGTTGAATTGCTTGCCTTCCACAGGTTCAGGTCTCCTTCCGGGGTCAGGGGCTGATGCGAACAGTGGTTTTGTGGTAGAAGTTGGCCACCGCCTGGTTGACCCAGATGGCGGGGTCCTCCTTCAAATCGCCGTTGAAGAGCAGCTCATCCAGGTTGGCGGGCACATCCAGCGGCTCCAACACCACATCGGTGACGGTGGGGTCCTCCAGCAGGGGCAGACGGTCCGCCTGCTGCTGCCAGTAGTATTCCGCCGAGCCGTCGGCCAGGGCGGCGGCGGTCCGGCCGGCGGTGCTCATGTCGTAGTAGTGGTAATAGACGGTGGTAAAGGCCAGCAGCACCAGCAGCACCGGCACGGCTGCCCAGGCCCGGGCCAACAGCTTCTCCCCGCTGGCCAGCCGGGGCAGGACCGCCCGGCGTACCCACCCCAGCCAGTACCACAGGTTGACGGTCACCAGCCAGAAAAAGGAATAAAACACAATGCTCCGCAGCCGCTCCGGTCCGGCCTCCCCCAGGGCGTAGAAGTGGGGGGCGTTCTGGGCGGCGAAGAGGAGAAAGGTAAAAACAGAAAAGACCAGAGGCAGGGGGAAGGTGAACTTCACCTTGCCGGTGAGGGCCCACAGCAGGGGAATCATCAGCAGGAGCACCAGCAGAATGGGCCAGTTGAGGTAGTCCAGCACGTCGGTCCAGGCCTGCTGGATGGAGCGGATCACCGCGTCCACCGCCCCGATGGGGGGCGCCACGGTGGCCTGCCGCACCTGATTGCCGGGTGCGGCCACGCTGATCAGGAAGCCGGCCACCAGCACCGCCGTGGGGATCAGGGCGAGGAGGAACTTTTTCCGGTCCTTCCACAGAAACCACAGCAGGAACAGCCCGGCCAGCAGGGTGCCCAGCAGAGCGGAGACATAGTTGCTTCCCCCCACCATCAGGGCGGCCAGCACGCCGGGGATCACCGCCCACAGGGTCTGCCGCCGGTTTTGGGCCAGCTTGAGGGCCACCAGCCGCTCTATGAGCAGCAGGAAGATGCCGTAGGTAAAGGTGTAATACACCGCCCCGTTCCACCAGTAAAAGGTGTCCTTGGGGGAGGAGACGAACTGGATGGACAGCAGCAGAATGGGGACCGCCAGGAAAATGACCTGCCGCCAGGTGCCCCCCAGAACCCGGCACACCAGGGTGTGGGCCAGCTTGAAGGTGCCAGCGCACAGGGAGCCCAGCATGACTACCGGGGTGAGCCAGTAGAGGAAGGGGGAGAAGGTGAGGGGGGTGAGGGTCATCATGCCGATGGCGGAGAAGGTGCCCTGCCACCCCTTGTAGCAGTTTAAAATGTACTTCCAGCTGCCCACCAGAGGAAATTCTCCCTTGAGCAAAGACTCATGAGACAAAAGGGCGTAGCTGTAGTCGTCGGCAGAGGGCCAGTCGTACCGGCCCAGCAGCAGGATAGGGATGAGGCTGATCGCCAGCAGAGCCAGCAGCAGCCAGGGCCCGTATTTTTTCCAGGCCGAATGGATACCTTGCATCGTTATTCTCTCTTTCCCTATAGAACGGTTTTCTTGGGGACCCGGTGAAACACCCACAGGAAGAGAGCGTACACCGGGAATACAAATACCATGGACCAGGCGATCTCCCGCCCGGCCAGGGACAGCATGGCGGGCAGCGTGGCTGTGCCCGCCAGCAGCCGGGAGAGGATGCGCACAGCGTCGATGCACACCAGGGCCAGCAGGGAGCACAGCAGGCAGCCCACCAGATTCTGGCGCACCACATACTGGGCCAGGGCCCCGGCGCCGAAGCCCAGCAGGCACAGGCCCAGAGTCATGGCCCCGTCGGGGTTGAAGTACACCGCGTCGCACAGGATGCCCACACCCAGGCCGAAGCCGGCCCCCGCCGCGGTGCCCTCCAGCACGGCCACCGCCATGGCGGCCAGGGGGAGGAGCATGGGAGTCACCCCAAAGAGGGGGAAGCGGTTGAGCACATAGAGCTCACAAAACCACACCGGCAGCAGGGCCAGGGCATACACGCCCCACTTGATGAAAAAATCCTGTCTCGTCACAGGGTACGTTCCTCCTTCGGGGTCTACTCCACAATGTTAAAGTCCTTGATGACAAAGACCTGCTGGAGGCTGTCCAGATCGGTCTCGGGGACGATAACGGCATAGTCGGTCATGCCGGAGGCGTCGGTGCGGACCTCCTCCACATGGCCGGCCACCAGCCCGGAGGGATAGACGCCGCCCCGGCCCGAGGTGATCACCAGGTCGCCGGACATAAGCTGACTGTTCTCAGGCAGGTAGGTCAGCTTCAGCTTGCCCTCTCCCATGAGGGCCAGGTCCCCCTCCAGAATGGCGGCGCCGCCGGTGCGGGAGAGCTGGCCGCCCATTTCGATGTTGGCGTCGATGAGGGTGCGGACGGTACACCAGTTTTCCCCCACCTCGGCCACAATGCCCACCAGGTTCCAGTATTCGTCCACCACGCAGTCGTCCACCTCAATGCCCTGGTTGGTGCCCTTGCTGAGGGTGAGGGTGGACTCCCAGTTGGAGGTGGAGCGGGCGGTGACCATGGCGGCCTCCTTGGTGAACTCTCTGCCCTTGGGGGTGAGTTCCAGCAGGTTGTATAGCCGCTCGTTCTCCTGGATGGCGGCCTCCGCCTCCCGGATCTTGGCCTCCAGCTCCGAGTTCTCCTTTTTCAGCTCCTCCAGCTGAGTTTTCATCTGCTCCAGCTCGAAGGCGTCGGAGTAGCGCTCCTCCGCCCAGTTGGTGACAGCGCTGATGCCGTTGCGGACGGGGGTGGTGATAAAATTGACAAAGTTTGCCACCGGGTTGGCCTTGCCCCCCAGCAGCATGGAGACCACCGCCGTCACCAGCGCCAGCAGGATGGCGGCGATCAATATGAGTAATCCGTTGCGCCGGAAAAAGTCCTTCACGCCTGCATCCAGCCTTTCTTATCGCTCTGCGGCCAGGGCCATACAGTTCATGCCCAGCTGTCCCAGGATCTGGCCCAGACGGCACACCGGCAGACCCATCACATTATAATAGTCGCCGCTGATGCCCTCAATGAACAGGGCCCCATAGCCCTGGATGCCGTAGGCCCCCGCCTTGTCCATGGGCTCGCCGGTGGCGATATAGGCCTCGATTTCCTCCGCCGTCAGGGGGCGGAAGGTGACCGAGGTCTCCTCCCACTGGCTGAACACCTGCTCCCCCCGCAGTACGGTGAGGCCGGTGTACACCTGATGCCGGTTGCCCGACAGCAGGGAGAGCATCCGGAAGGCCTCCTCTTCATCGGCGGGCTTGCCCAGCACCACCCCGTCCAGAGCCACCACCGTGTCGGCGGCGATGATCACCGCGTTGGGGTCGGCCTGGGCGGCCACCGCCTGAGCCTTCTCCAGGGAGATCTGCCGCACCAGCTCCGCCGGGGGCAGCTCCCGGTCCATATGCTCGTCAATGTCGGGGGTAAGGATGCGGAAGTCCTTCACCCCCATCTGCTCCAGCAGCGCCCGCCGCCGGGGGCTTTTGGAAGCCAGAATGATATCCATGCGATTTCTTCCTTTCCGTTTGAGCTTCCCCCCTGATAGGGGAAGCTGTCGAGCCCGGCGAGACTGATGAGGGGGACCTTCTGCTATGCGCCCCCTCATCCGGCCCTGCGGGCCACCTTCCCCCCGCAGGGGGGAAGGTCTTTTCTGCTATTGCCCGGTGGACCCAAATCCGCCGGTTCCCCGGCCTGTCTCGTCCAGCGCCTCCACCCGCTCCAGCTCTGGCAGTACCACCGGGGTCACCACCAGCTGGGCGATCCGGTCGCCGGGGTGGATGGTATAGAACTTATCGGACAGATTGGTGAGCCCCACCATGATCTCACCCCGGTAGTCGCTGTCAATGACCCCCACCCCGTTGGACAGGGAGACGCCGTGCTTGATGCCCAGTCCAGACCGGGCGTACACCAGCGCCACATACTCCGGCCCCGGAAGGGCGATGGCGATGCCGGTGGGGATCTTCACCAGCTGCCGGGGGGCAATGATCCTATCTTCCTCGATACAGGCACACAGGTCCATACCGGCGGACCCTTCGGTGGCCCGGCTGGGCCAGGGCAGGTCCCGGCCGATTCTGGGGGACACCGCTTTGACTTTCAGCTTCATTGATGGTTACTCCACATCTCGATAATAAAGACCACGGGTGTACTCGCTGGGGCTCCAATTACCCTGGTCCAGATAGCGCCGGGTCACCTGGACGCACTCGTCGGGGGTCTCGGTGGTGAACAGCAGCCGCTGGGCCCACAGGCCGATGCGGCGGTAGTCGGCGGCCTTGTCCGCCAGGAAGAGCTTCTGAGAATTGAGCAGCTCGTTGCGGCAGCCGGGGGCCTTCACCACCGGGAACTTGGCGCCTTTCCGGTCGGTGAGGATATTGGTGTTCTGGCAGTTGCAGGAGCCGGTGCGGTTTTTGATGATGCAGTTCTCCATGATCATCAGGGGCAGCCGGCCATAGGTGATGAGTTCGGTGTCCAGAGCCTTGGAAATATCCCGGATCTGGGGGAATTTCAGCTCAAAGGACAGAGTGAGGGAGGAGAAGCCCAGCTTCTTATATTCTTTCACCGCCTGGGCGTTATAGACCTCCAGGCCGAAATCTCCCCGCAGGGTAAAGCCCAGTTCCTTGGCAGCCTGGATCATGCCCAGGTTGCCCACCAGAGCGTCTTTTACCCCCAGGTCTTTCACCTTTTTCAGGTTCTCCACCATCTGGGGGAACTCCCGGTCCCAGGCGATGCGGGGCAGGATCACCCCGATGGAGGTGCCCGCCGGGGCGTTGGCCGTCTCAGGATGGGCGGCCAGCTCCTCCAGGGGGATATAGACCAAGGCGGGGCCCAGGTCCAGCAGCTCCTGGGTGACCTGGTCCGCGGAGCGCACCGAGAGGGTGAGGGCGGGGGCCTCCCGCCGGTTTTCGTACCGGGCGCCGGGGTGGTATTCGCCGGTGCGGCGCTGGGGCAGCGCCTCCCGCTGCTTTGTCAGGCCGTCCAGGGCCTCCCGCCGCAGGGCATTGAGGGTGGACAGAGGCAGGGACAGGCCGTCCTCCACCAGCACCCGCATCCGCTCCGCCCGGTAGGGGGTGCCGCCGGTGCGGGCCAACTGCTTCTCCACCGCGTCGGTGGTCAGGGGGCGGGTGCGTGCCTCCTCGGGCACCGGACCCTCCACCGTGGACACCCGGCCCTCGGGGTCCTTTACCCCCACATGGGCGGGCTCGCCGGGGCGGAGCATGGCGTAGAAGGTGATGGGCACCCGCTGGGCCTCGCCGCTCTGGTAGGTGTTGCGGGCGGCGGCGAACAGCTCGCGGGGCTCCTTGGTCTCCTCCCGTACGCCGAACATATGGGGGCCCTGCTGATCCAGGTAGTAGCCCTGGGTGAAGCCCTGGCGGGAGAAGGCGGCCTGGAGCTGGTTGACCTCCTCCGCCGTGGGTTCCCGATCCTCATGGATGGCCCGGGAGAAGATGCCGGTGACCACCGCCACATACTCGGGCCGCTTCATCCGGCCCTCCAGCTTGACGCACGTTACCCCCATCTTCCGCAGCTGGCGCAGGTAGCCCGCCAGGGACAGGTCCTTCAGGGACAGGGGGTAGGAGTCCGCCTTGCCCTCCCAGCCGTATTTCAGCCGGCAGGGCTGGGCGCACAGGCCCCGGTTGCCCGAGCGGCCGCCGATGACAGAAGAGAGAAAGCACTGGCCGGAGTAGCACATACACAGGGCCCCGTGGGCAAATACCTCGATCTCGATGGGGGAGTGCTGGCAGATATATTCGATCTGGTCCCGGGACAGCTCCCGGGAGAGCACCGCCCGGGTCATGCCCAGGTCGGCCACCATCTTCACGCCGTCCAGGTTGTGGACGGTCATCTGGGTGGAGGCGTGGATGGGCAGGTCGGGGGCCACCTGGCGCACCATCCGCAGCACCCCCATGTCCTGCACCAGCACGGCATCGGCCCCCAGGCTGCTGGCCTCCAGGGCGAAATCGGCGGCCTGAGGCAGCTCCCGGTCGGTGAGCAGGGTATTGAGGGTCAGGTACACCTTGGCCCCTCGCACATGGCAATAAGAAACCGCCGCCGCAAATTCCTCCCGGGAGAAATTCTTCGCGTTGCGGCGGGCATTAAAATCTCCGTATCCCAAATAGACGGCGTCCGCGCCGTTCTGTACAGCCGCCGCCACGGCCTCCATGGACCCGGCGGGGGCGAGCAGTTCCAACATACCATCCCTCCCGGAGCAGGGGGGCGTCCCGCCCCCCGTTTCCTTACTTCTTGTTTTGCAGCTTGAAGATCTCCCGCTTGGCCTCGGAGAGTTCCATCTTCAGCTTGGTGGCCTCCTCCAGATATTCCTTCAGCTGGCGGCGCAGATTCTCCGCCGCCTCTACCTCTTTAAAATATTCATCGGCGATATTGACCGCCGCCAGGACAGCTCCGTCTACCAGGGAGACGCGGGCGCCCTCCATGACCTCCCGCACCTTTTCGTCCACGTGGGCTGCCACCTTCTCGGTATAGCCGGCGTCCTCGGTGCCAACCAGGGTGTATTCCTGCCCGGCAATGGTAACGGCGACGCGGTTTTTCATGCAAACCCCTCCTGACCATAGTGATTTACAATATTATATCACATAAGCCCTTGGAAGAAAAACAAATTCTTCGTGAATTTTCGGGGGGACGCAAAAGGCCCGTAGGCGGAATCAATCGTTCCGCCCGCGGACCTTTGGGATGTATCATAGAACAAAACCTGCATGGTCTCTTTACCGGACCTGGAAGGGAAACTCCACAAAGTAGTTTTGCCAGGTGAGATAGACGGAATAGAGATACCCATTTTCCGCCTGGAAGACATACCGCTCACCCTCCTGTTGGCAGTTCACCCGCTGAGCATCGTCCAGAGGGGAATCCGTGCCGTAGGCACTGAGGGGCCAGCGCAGCACCTGCACGCCGGAGAGAGCATTCTGGGTGAGGATCTGGAATGAGACCTGGGCCGAGCCTCCTGCCGGCTGGATAAAGCTCTCCTGCCGGGCGGACATGGAATCCGCCGGGAACATGATACGAAAGTCGGCATACTCTCCCTCAGGCAACGCAAATCCGCCCCAGGTGGGACCACCGTCCGGGAAGTCCTGTTCCTCCCCGCTGCCATCGAGATAGCGGACATTGGTCACCCGAGGAAAGCCCTCGCGGGCTTCGGAGGGCGCTCTGTGAAGCACATCATATGTCGCATACCCAATCCCGGCTGCAACAAGCAGAGCAAGGATCAACAACAGCTTCCTCGTTCTCGTCATGGTATCCACGCCCTTTATGGTGCAATTTAGAACAAATATTGACGTTACTTAGCAAAAAGACTTACAGAATACCTTTCCTCCTGCTTCTTAATAGTTGACAGAACCGGAAACAGTGACCTTATAAGACGCGTTGTTTTGGAAGGCCAGCGTATAGGTGCCGGCCTCCGTCATTTCAATTGTTTTGCTGATCCGTCCGCCGGTGGCGGTAAAATAGTGGAAGGAGCCGTCTGAGGCAATCAGACCTACGTCCAGTTTTGCGGTAGAGGGGGAGTAGGTGGCGTCAATGGTGATGGTTTCACCCGCGGACATGGAAAAGCTGCTTTAGGCCTTTGACAGTGTATTTGCAGAAATTTTAATATAATAGGTCTCGGTGGCTCTGGATTCAATAAGGCTGTCTATTTGATGCTCCAGAAGAGAATTTGTACTCACATCGTGCGTCACATCACATTGAACTGCAAAAGCCGGGCTTTGCATACTGAGACATCCCAGCAGGGCAACACAGGCCGCTACTGCTTTTAACCTATTTTTACAATTCATTCCCATGGCACTAAATCAAACTCCTCTCCAGCATTTACATTTTCTTTTACAACTAAATTGTCCCAAGAAATTTTGATCTTCTCTTTTGTGCCGACCATGCCAAAGCCGAGCCAAATCCCCAGGGCCAGGATGCCTGCGGCGGCAAAGGCCAGAACCGCCGCCAGCAGAGCTGTCCGCCGTCTGTGGGGCTCCCGCACCGCCGGGCACTCCGGCTGCGCCTCCGGTTCCGCCGCCTCCTCCCGGGGCTGGGCTGCTTCAGGGCCGTATACCAGCTCGTTCAGAGACACCCCGTACAGCTGGCTCATCTGGATCAGGCTGTCCAGGGAGGGCGTACCCACGCCGGTCTCCCACCGGGAGATGGCCTGCCTGGACACGTTCAGCCGCTCCGCCGCATCAGCCTGGGAAAGCCCTCTGGCCTTCCGCGCCTGGGCCAGTCTCTCTGTCAATTCCATCTTTCTTCACCTCAACAGCGTAGCTGATACCTGCTTTTTTGTAAACCTCATCTCCGTTGCGCCTGGGCAATGAAGCGTTGCGTCCCTCTATTCTACCGCCATTTGCCCGATCCCGCAACCTGTGGTCCCATCCGGCTTCCTCCGCACATGACAAAGCCCGGGGGCGGAATGAATTCATTCCGCCCCCGGGCTCTGGAAGGGAATAAGAATAGGGAAACGCATTTTGAAGCTGCGGACACGTCTGTGTCATCTCTATCCTTAAAAATCAGCTTATCCAATGGAGCGTTTCTTGTAAACCACATATCTGTTGCAGAGGGGGCAACGCTCCGTTGCCCCCGGGGCTGCCAGACCTTTATCCATTGAACTGCACCGCGGAAATCTGGATTTCCACCGTCCCACCCGCGCTGCCGGTGGAGATATCCACGCCAAAGCGGGGCTGGTTATCCCCGCCGCTCTCCAGCGCCTCAAAGGTGCGGGTGACGGTGGCTCCGGCGGGAATCCGAGTTTCCAGCATATCCCGCCCATTTTCATACAAGTAGCCAGCCTGGAACAGCAGAGGTTGGGCGCTGTCGTTGGTCACGGTGACGCTGAGGTAGCGGCCATTGGCGCCTATAAAAGAGATATCTCGTTCAAAATCGCTGCCCGAGCGGTATTCGGTGTCCTCCAGCACATGAATGCCCATTTCCTGCTCCACGGGCTCCACCTCAGCGAAGGGGCCTACCTGCTCCCCTGCCCGGTCCAGCGGCAGCTTGTCCCAATCCTGTTCCACCCCGCCGACCACGATGACCGAGCTACTCTGTTTGCTCTTGTTGCTGTTCATCAGGCTGCTGCCCCAAATCCCCAGGACCAGGCCCCCCACAGCCACAAGGGCCAGGACCACCAGCAGAGTGGGCCGCCTCCTTTTAGGCGCCTGTACCGGTTCCGACTCTTCCGTCAGTACCTCCGATTCCGGGGCCTCTTCCGGGGCTTCCGCCCCTCCCGGGCCGTATACCAGCTCATCCAGCGACACCTGGTACAGCTTGCTCATCTGGATCAGGTTATCCAGGGTGGGCATCCCCGTTCCGGTTTCCCACCGGGAGATGGCCTGCCGGGATACGTTCATCCGCTCCGCCGCCTCGGCTTGGGAAAGCCCCCGGGCCTTCCGGGCCTGGGCCAGTCTTTCTGTCAAATCCATGTTTTTTCACCTCAACAGCGCAGCGTATGCAGGATTTAGTACCTCTCATTCTACTGTTCTTTTCCCCATTCCGCAACCCACCTGAATATGGTAAAATTCGGGGCGTTACCCGTTGAACTGTACCGCAGAAATCTGAATATCCACCGTTCCGCCCTCGCCGCTGCCGGTGGAGATATCCACGCCAAAGCGGGGCTGAATGGCCGCGCCACTCTCCAGTGCCTCAAAGGTGCGGGTAACGGTGGCCCCGGCGGGAATCTGGGTGGCGAGCATATCCCGCCCAGTGGCATACAGGTGCCCGGCCTGGAACAGCAGGGGGTGGGTGCCGTTGTTGGTTACGGTGATGCTGACATAGCGTCCATTGGCACCCACAAAGGGGATGTCCCGACTAAAATCGCTGCCCGAGCGGAACTGTGTCTCCTCCAGCACCATGATGCCGCCTTTCCGGGCGTCGGGCTGGACCTCAGCAAAGGAACCTACGGTCTTTCCAGCCTGATGCAGCGGAAGGGAATCCCATGCAGACGCCCCGGTACCCGATTCCACCGTAATGCCGCCCGGGTCGCTCCGACCCAGCACGACGGTAGTTTCGCCTCCGTCCCAGGTGATGGGTACGTCCAGCAGGTTGGCGATGGTCCGCAGGGGCAGATAGGTAGTGCCGCCGCCCGCCTGGTCGGTGTAGACGATGCTGGACGGAATTTCCTGGCCGCCCTCGGTTTTCAGTGTGTCCCCGGAAGCAAAGATGGTGCGCCCGTTGAGGTCCAGATTTACCGGATTGAAGGAGACCAGACCGGAGGCGGCCAGGGCGGTGGTAAGGCAGCCAGCCGTCAGGATCGTGGCCAGGACGCCGCTCAAAAACGGAATAACAGAACGGTTCTTTTTCATGCAGTTCCCTCCTATGTTTTGTAATCAGCCCTTTCGGATTCTTTCACCGCCTCAACAGCGTAGCCCAGGACCTGTTGCTTGTAAACCATTTTCCCGTTGCTGTAGGGGGGCAACGCTCCGTTGCCCCCGCATTTTGTATGACTTTTCAAGGGAACACAGGCTGTTTGCCGGGGAAAGACAAACAAAAAGCCCATGGACGGAATCCACGGATTCCGCCCATGGGCTTGAAAGTGCAATTATAACCGGGCCCCGCAATGGGGGCAGATGCCCTCCGCGCCCACGTCCCGCTCCCGCAGCCGTCCGCCGCAGCGAGAGCAGCGGCAGAACCGCCAGGCGATGAGTGCCATCAGCAGGATTACCACGCCCAGCAGGAGAAACACGGACCAGAGGGGCAGCAGATCTTTCAGGAAGAGGACCAACAGTCCCGCCGCGGCCAGAATCCGAAGGCAGGTCCAGCCCACCCGGCAGAGGGGGGCTTTTTGTCCCGGGGAGGGCGGGGCCTCCACCGTCGGAGCGGCACGGAGGGCGCTCCACAGCAGATAGCCGTCCACAGCAATCAGGCAGGCCAGCAGGATGGCGTTGGGGAGCAGGCCAGCCGCCCCGCCTACCCACAGGGTTTTCCCGATCTGGTAAACGCTTCGCAGGGTGAGCAGCAGGCTGACGGCACACAGCAGCCAGAGGTAACTCCGCCGGGTCATGGCAAGGCCCCCTTTCCCAGGCTTGCAGGTGGATCTCTTCCCCTTCATTGTATCAGCTTTCCTTTGAAATGCAATCGATTCCGAAAGAAAACACATCCCCGGAAATGTTTGCTGCGGGATTGTGCCCCACCCCAGAAATGTGGTATGATAACAGATACGATATCACAGAGAGGGGGATGCCCCATGCCGGAGCTGCTGCTGCCGGGCAATATCATATCCATGGATGCCCGGGCCGCCGAACGGCTCACCGCCTGCGGAAACGGGGACGCCGCCCTGCTCTACCTGTGGCTGCTCCGCCACGGGGGACAGCTGGACCCCGCCCAGGCCCGGAAGGGACTCAAGTGGGACGGCCAGCGGCTGGAGGAGGCCTCCGCCGCCCTGGTGAATCTGGGCCTGTCCGACGGCAAGACCCAGGCCGAGGCCGACCCCATCCCCGCCCCCCAGGGCCCGCCGGACTACACCGCCGCCGACATCACCCGGGAGATCGAGGACACCACCTCCACCTTCCCCGGCCTGGTGAATGAGGTCCAGCGGCGGCTGGGCAAGGTGCTGTCCACCGCCGATCTCAAGAGCCTGTACACCCTGTACGACTACCTGGCTCTCCCCGCCGAGGTGATCTGCCTGTTGGTGAGCTGGTGCGTGGAGGAGTTTGAGCGGAAATATGGCGCGGGCCAGAAGCCCCGGATGTCCCAGGTGCTGAAGGAGGGCTTCGCCTGGAAGCGGTTGGGGGTGGATACCGCCCAGGCCGCCGACGCCCACCTGAAACGCAAGAGCCTCTACCGCACCCGGGAGGGGGCCATCCTCCAGCTGCTGGGCCTCAAGCCCCGGCCCCTGGTGGACAAGGAGAAAAGGAAGGTGGCGGCCTGGACCGACATGGGCTTTTCCGACGACGTGCTGCGGCTGGCCTACGAAAAGACGGTGTACAAGAAGCAGCAGATGGACTGGGATTACATGAACGGCATCCTGACGGGCTGGCACAAGAAGAACCTACATACCCTGGCGGAGATCGAGGCGGGGGACAAGCCCGCCCGGACGGCCCAGAGCAGCCTCTCCACCGGCAGCAGGCCCGCCATGCAGGACCACCCCGCCGCCCCCGGCGACGTGGACCGGCGGGTGCGGGAGGATCTGGAGCGGATGCGGGCCTTTCTCCGGCAGGAGAAGGAACGGGACAAGGAGGGATAAGCCATGGGATACGAAGCCAGCGTGCTCTATCGGGCCACCAAGCGGCTGGAGGAGGGCCGCCGCCGCCGGGAGGAGGCCCTTGCCCGCCGCAGGAGGGAGATCTATGCCCAGCTGCCCCGGGTCCGGGAGATCGACAAGGAGCTGAAGGGGACGGTGTACCAGATCATTGCCTCCTCTCTGCGGGACGGAAGGGACCCCGGCCCCTCCATCCAGGTTATCAAGGACCACAACCTGTCCCTCCAGGCCGAGCGCACCCGGCTACTTCTTCAAAACGGCTGGGGAGCCGACGCCCTGGACGAGCAGCCCGCCTGCCCCAAGTGCAACGACACCGGCTGGGTGGGAGCCAGGATGTGCGACTGCCTGAAAAAGCTGTGCGGCGAGGAGCAGATCAAGGAGCTGTCCAAGCTGCTGGACCTGGGGGAGCAGTCCTTTGAGACCTTCTCCATGGATTACTACTCCCCTCTGCCCTGGCCGGGGGAGGTCATGTCTCCCCGGGAGAATATGGAGTTTATCTTCGACCTGTGCTCCAACTACGCCCGGAAGTTTGGGCGGTTCAAGCTGCGTAACCTGTTCCTCTCCGGTACGCCAGGGCTGGGCAAGACCTTTCTGTCGGCCTGTATTGCCCGCACCGTATCGGAAAACGGCTTCTCCGTGGTGTACGATACGGCGGTCAACGTGTTTGCCCGGTTCGAGGAACAGAAATTTGCCCGGGACAAGCTGGACGCCGACGAGGCCAAAGACGAGACAAAGCGCTATCTGGGCTGCGATCTGCTGATTTTGGACGATCTGGGCAGCGAGCTCACCACCCCCTTCGTCCAGTCCGCCCTGTATACCCTGGTCAACTCCCGGCTCATGGCGGGAAAACAGACGGTGATCTCCTCCAACCTGACCATGACTCAGGTGCGCCAGCGCTACACGCCCCAAATTTCCTCCCGGCTGGAGGGGGAGTACCGGGTGCTGCCCTTCTACGGGGAGGACATTCGCCTGCAAAAGAAACGGGATTTATAAACCATTGATAAAGGAGAACTACCATTGAACGAGATCATTCTGCTCAAGCTGGGGGAGCTGGTCCTGAAGGGCCTGAACCGCCGCACCTTTGAGGATAAGCTGATCGCCAACGCACGCCGCCGCCTGAAACATTATGGCGATTTCAAGGTGTACTGCAAGCAGTCCACCATGTATGTGGAGCCCAAAAACGACGACTGCGACCTGGACGGGGCCTGGGAGGCCATGACCAAGCTGTTCGGCGTGGTGGGCCTGTCCCGGGCCCGGGCCTGCGAGAAGGACAAGGACGCCATGCTCCAGACCGCCATTGAGTATCTGGGGGACAAGCTGGCCGCCGCTCACACCTTCAAGGTGGAGTCCAAGCGGGCCGACAAAACCTTCCCCATGACCTCCATCCAGCTGTCCCAGTATGTGGGAGGCGAGCTGGACGAGAAATACCCCAACTTGAAGGTGGACGTACACCATCCGGAGCTCACCGTCTATCTTGAAGTACGGGACTACGCCGCCTATGTCCACGCCGACCCGGAGCCGGGCGCCGGCGGTCTGCCGGTGGGCGTGGGAGGCCGGGCGGTGAGCCTGCTCTCCGGCGGCATCGACTCCCCGGTGGCTTCCTGGATGATTGCCAAGCGGGGCATCGCCCTGGAGATGGTCCACTTCTTCTCCTACCCCTACACCTCCGAGGAGGCCAAGCAGAAGGTGCTGGACCTGGCCAGGCTGCTCACCCCCTGGTGCGGACGGCTCACCGTCCATGTGGTACCCTTTACAGAGATCCA
Source organism: Candidatus Flavonifractor intestinigallinarum (assembly GCA_019119165.1). Taxonomy (GTDB): domain Bacteria; phylum Bacillota; class Clostridia; order Oscillospirales; family Oscillospiraceae; genus Flavonifractor; species Flavonifractor intestinigallinarum. The sequence goes on from DWXO01000001.1 coordinate 24,215, forward strand.
AGAAGAGTTAAGGCGCAAGTGCCCCGAGGAGCTGTTTACCGTGCTTATGCGGCGGTTCATGATGCGCATTGCCCAGGCGGTGGCCGCCCGGTGCGGCGCCGGGGCCATTGTCACCGGCGAGTGCCTGGGCCAGGTGGCAAGTCAGACCATGGAGGCCATGCGGGCCACCACCGCTGTGTGCGACCTGCCTATTCTGCGGCCTGTGGTGGGCATGGACAAGGAGGAGATCGTGCGGATCGCCCGCAAGATCAACACCTTTGAGACATCCATCCTGCCCTACGAGGACTGCTGCACCGTGTTTACCCCCCGCCATCCCCGGCTGCGGCCGGTGCTGGGGGAGCTGGAGCACGCCGAGGAGGCCCTGGACGTGGAGGGCCTGGTGAAGGCCGCTGTGGAGGGCATCGAGCGGGTGCAGGTATAAGCAATGCAACGCAACCGGTAGGGGCGGGGTTTATCCCCGCCCGTTCCCTTAATTCCAACAAAGGAAGTGTTTCCTCATGTCTCATACCGCGGAACTCATTGCCGTGGGTACGGAATTGCTGCTGGGCAACATCGCCAACACCGACGCCCAGATGCTGTCCCAGGGGCTGAGCGCCCTGGGCATCAACGTCTACTACCACACGGTGGTGGGGGACAATCCGGACCGGCTGCGCGCCGCCGTGGAGCTGGCCCGCACCCGGGCGGATATCATCATCACCACCGGCGGCCTGGGCCCCACCTGCGACGATCTGACCAAGAACGTCCTGGCCCAGTGCTTTGGCAGGCAGCTGGTGTTTCATGAGCCCTCCGCCCGGCGGATCGAGGCCTATTTCCAGCGGCTCCACCCCAACCGCCCCATGACGGACAACAACTACCAGCAGGCCATGCTGCCAGAGGGCTGCACCGTGCTGGACAACGACTGGGGTACCGCCCCCGGTGTGGCTTTTGAGGCCGACGGCGTCCGGGTCATCATGCTCCCCGGCCCGCCCCGGGAATGTGAGGCCATGTTTACCCACCGGGTGGTCCCCTACCTGAGGGACCTGGCCGACGGGGTGATCGTGTCCCGTACCCTGAAGCTGTTCGGCATCGGGGAGTCCTCCATGGAGGCCCAGCTGCGGGAGCGGATGAACGCCATGACCAACCCCACCCTGGCCCCCTACGCCAAGGAGGGGGAGTGCGAGCTGCGGATCACCGCCAAGGCCGCCGACGAGAGGGCCGCCCACGCCCTTATCGATCCGGTGGAGGCCGACCTGAAGGTCCACTTCGGACCTCTGGTCTATGGAGTGGATATCCCCTCTCTGGAGGCGGCGGTCTTTGCCCTCCTCAAGGAGAAGGGCTTCACCCTGGGCACCGCCGAGAGCTGCACCGGCGGCCTGGTGGCCAAGCGGATGACCGATCTGGCCGGGGTGTCCTCGATGTTCCGGGGCGGCGTGGTGAGCTACGCCACCGAAGTGAAGCACACCGTCCTGGGTGTGGACCAGGACCTGCTGGACCAGTACGGCGCTGTCAGCGAACCAGTGGCCCGGGCCATGGCTGAAGGAGCCCGGAAGGTGCTGGGTTGTGACCTAGCCATCTCCACCACCGGGGTGGCGGGGCCCGACCCCGATGAACGGGGCAATCCGGTGGGGTTGGTGTTCATCGGCCTGGCGACCCCCGACGGCACCTGGGTCCGCAAGGTGAACCTGTCTATGGGCCGCCAGCGCATTCGCCACATCGCCGCCAGCCACGGCTTTGATCTGGCCCGGCGGTATCTGTCCGGTCTGGAGCTGAAATAAACAAAACACGGTGTATTTTCCATTTTGGAAAATACACCGTGTTTTTTGTCTTGGGGGTTAGTCCTGCTCGTCCTGAGGCTCGGATTCCTCCTCCTGGGCCTCCTCAATCGCCTGATAGGCGGCGGGGGGCTGAACGGCGGCGGGATCGGTGAACACCAGCTCGAAGGCGGCGGCGTCCATGTTCTCGTACTTCAGCAGGTAGTCGGCCACAAAGTCCAGCTCCTTCCGCCTTGCGGAGAGGATCTCCACGCAGCGGTTGTAGGCGCCGTCGATGAGGCCCTTGATCTCCTGATCGATGAGGGCGGCCACCTCTTCCGAGTAGTTCTTGGTCTGGGCCATGGAGCGGCCGATGAACACCTCGTCGTGGCCGGAGTCAAAGACCACGTTGCCCACCTTGTCGCTCATGCCGTAGCGGGTGACCATGTTGCGGGCGATGGCGCTGGCCTTTTGCAGGTCGTTGCCAGCCCCGGTGGAGATATCGCCCAGAGCCAGCTGCTCGGCGGCCCGGCCGCCCAGGCAGACGGCGATGCGCTCGGTGAGCTGCTGTCGGGACTGGAAGGTCACATCCTCCTGGGGCAGGGAGATGGTCATGCCGCCCGCCATGCCACGGGGGATAATGGTGATCTGATGGACCGGGTCCTGGGTCTCCAGGTCGTGAATGACGATGGCGTGGCCCGCCTCATGGTAGGCGGTGAGCTTGCGCTCCCGCTCGATGACCACCCGGCTCTTTTTCTCGGGCCCGGCGATGACCTTGATGACCGCCTCGTTCAGGTCCTGCATGGAGATAAACCGGCGGTGCCGGCGGGCGGCCAGCAGGGCGGCCTCGTTCATCAGGTTCTCCAGGTCTGCGCCGGTGAAGCCGCCGGTGCCCTTGGCCAGCTCCGCCAGGGACACGTCGTCCCCCAGGGGCTTGTTGCGGGCGTGGACCTTCAAAATGGCTTCACGGCCCTTGATGTCGGGGTAGCCCACATAGACCTGCCGGTCGAACCGGCCGGGGCGCAGCAGGGCGGGGTCCAGAATGTCCTGCCGGTTGGTGGCCGCCATGACCACCACGCCCTCGTTGTTGCCGAAGCCGTCCATTTCCACCAGCAGCTGGTTGAGGGTCTGCTCCCGCTCGTCATGACCGCCGCCCAGGCCCGCGCCTCTCTGGCGGCCCACAGCGTCGATCTCGTCGATGAACACGATGGCGGGAGAATTCTTCTTGGCCTGATCAAAGAGGTCCCGGACGCGGGAGGCGCCCACGCCCACATAAAGCTCCACAAAGTCGGAGCCGGAGATGGACAGAAAGTGGACCCCGGCCTCTCCGGCCACCGCCTTGGCCAGCAGGGTCTTACCGGTACCGGGCGGGCCCACCAGCAGTACGCCCTTGGGGATGCGGGCACCCAGGTCCAGGAACCGACGGGGGTCCTTGAGGAACTCCACGATCTCCTGGAGTTCCCCCTTCTCCTCCTCGGCGCCGGCCACGTCGTCAAAGGTGACCTTCTTCTGCTCGTCGGCGCCGGTGCGGGTGCGGGCCCGGCCAAAGCGGGCGGTGCGGTCGGCGGCGCCGCCCCCGCCTCCGCCGCCGGTCTGGCGGAGGAACATGAAATACCACAGCATTCCAAAGACCACCAGCACCGCGATCCAGGGCAGGAAGCTGACCCAGAAGGGCGGCTCAAACCCGGCGGGATAGTCGTAGTCCTGGATGATCCCCAGCTGCATCTGATCCACAATCAGATCGTTGAAGTCGTTATAGAACCACTGGGGATCGGCTACGTCATAGGTGACGGTGGATTTGCCCCCCACCGCCTCCTTGAGCCAGAGGGTGACGGTTTTGTTGTCCAGCTCCACGCGGGTGACCTGCTGCTGTTCCAGCAGGCGGCGGACCTGGCCGTAGGTCACGCTGTCCCCGGTGTTCATGCCGCCCCGGAGGACAAAGATGGATACGATCAGCAAAATGGCAATGAGTACATAAAAGCCCACGTCCCGCAGGCTTCCGTTACGTTTCAAGGAACAGACACGTCCTTTCCGGGCAGATTTGAGGGAGCCTTATTCCCCGCCGTACACGGAGGGCTTCAGCACGCCGATGTAGGGCAGGTTGCGGTACTTCTCCGCGTAGTCCAGGCCGTAGCCCACCACGAAGTAGTCGGGGATGGAGAAGCCGGAGTAGCTGACCTCTACTTCCTTCACCCGGCGGGAGGGCTTATCCAGCAGGGTACACAGCCGCACGGAGGCGGGCTTGCGGGCTTCGAGGAGCTGGAGCAGATAGCTCAGGGTGTTACCGCTGTCCAGAATGTCCTCCACCACGATCAGGTCCTTGCCCTCGATCTGCTCGGACAGGTCCTTGATGATCTTGACCTGACCGGAGCTGGAGGTACCGGCGCCGTAGGAGGACACCGCCATGAAGTCCACGGTGCAGGGCACATGGATCTGCCGCACCAGGTCGGCCATAAAGACGAAGGAGCCCCGCAGCACGCTGACCAGAAGGGGCTGCTTGCCCGCATAGTCCTTGTCGATCTGAGCGGCGATTTCCGCCACCCGGTTTTTCAGCTCCTCCTCTGAAAAGAGGACCCGCTCTACGTCTTTGTCCAGGATATGTTCCATATTTCTCCTTACCTTTCCTTCCAAAATACCACTTCCCAGGCCGGTTGGCCGGGCTTTGCCATACGATCTCTATGGGGGCCGAGACCGGCTGCCGCCAGCACGCCCCGTTCATCCGCCAGCACCGGGATGCGGTCCCGGTCCCGGCGAGGAATTTTCTCGTCGATCATCCATTTTTTCAGGGTCTTGGTGTCCCGGCCCGGCAGGGCCAGCTCATCCCCTGTCTGCCGGGGCCGCAGGATCAGAGGTCCCTGGGTCTCCCAGGACAGATACCAGGCGTTGGGCTTGCCCGTCCCGGCAGGGGGACAGATTGCCGCCCGGCAGGCACACCGCCACGGGGAACCCTCCGGGGCGGTCTCCCCGTCGGTGTTCAGAGGGCAGGGGACCAGGGGCGGGCTCTCCTCCTGGGTGGTGATGAGCAGTTCCCGGTATACCCGCTGGGCCAGCCGCCCGTTGGGCAGAAAAGCCACCGCCGAGGGATCGTCTCCCACCGCCAGATCCACCACCGCCTTCAGGTGGGCGGCGGAGCAGTCTGTGTTGCCATCCCCCGTCATCTCCAGCAGGCGGCGGGCCGCCCGGGGGGCGATGGCGGCGGGCAGCTCGGCAATGTAGCGGGCTTCGATGACCAGGTCGTCCTCCGCCCAGCGGGCGTGGGAACAGGCCAGGGCGGCCTGGGCGTTGAGGTAGTCGTTGTCGGCGCGGAGATAGCCCATGGTTTCCACCGAACGCTCGGTCAGCCGGGGATTCAGCTCCCGCAGCACCGGGATCACCTGATGGCGCAGCTTGTTGCGGGCGTAGCTGTCGTCGGCGTTGGTGCAGTCCTCCACATGGTTCAGGTGGTGCTCCTCCAGATAGGTCTCGATGTTTGCCCGTGGGGTGGTGAGCAGGGGGCGCACCAGCTCCCCCCGCCGGGGCGGGATGCCCGTCAGACCGTGGAGCCCGGCTCCCCGGGTCAGGTGGAGCAGCAGGGTCTCCAGATTGTCGTCGGCGTTGTGGGCGGTGGCGATGCGGCTGCACCCCAGCTGTTCCGCCGTCCGGTGGAGAAATTCGTACCGCAGCAGGCGGCCGGTCTCCTCCACACCCAGGCCCCGTCGGCGGGCCTCGCCGTACACGTCGCCCTGCTCCACCACACAGGGGATGTTCCGCTCCTTGCAGAAGGTTTCCACAAAGGCGGCGTCGGCATCGGCGGCCTCTCCCCGCATCCCGTGGTGGTAATGGGCGGCGGCCACCTGGAAGCCCCCATCGGCCGACAGGCTGTGGAGCAGGTGGAGCAGGCAGATGGAATCGGCCCCGCCGGACACGGCGCACAGCACCTTCCCCCCACGGGGGAGCATATCGTATTCGGTTGTAAGGGCGCGGACGTTTTCCAGCATAAAGTCTCCTTTGCGGTGGGCGGATGTGGGCATCCGCCCCTACGTAGGGGGCGATGCCTACATCGCCCCATTCCACATCAATATTCGGAATGTCTCCGGTCGATGGAAGAGAAGGTGGTGTATTCGGGCAGCCACTGCAGCTCCACCGTGCCGGTCTCGCCGTGGCGGTTCTTGGCGATGATGCACTCGGCCAGATTGTGGTTGTCGCTGGTCTCGTTATAGTAGTCGTCCCGGTAGAGGAACATGACGATGTCGGCGTCCTGCTCGATGGCGCCCGACTCACGCAGGTCGGACAGCATGGGCCGCTTGTTCTGGCGGCTCTCGGGACCACGGGAGAGCTGGGACAGGCAGACCACCGGCACGTTGAGCTCCTTGGCCATGATCTTCAGGGCACGGGAGATGTCGGAGACGATCTGCTGGCGGTTGTCGCTGCTGCGGGTGGGGCCGCCGGCGGAGGTCATGAGCTGGAGGTAGTCTATGACCACCAGTCCCAGATTATCCACCCGGCGGCACTTGGCGTTCATGTCGGCCACGGAGAGGGCGGGGTTGTCGTCAATGAGGATCTGGGTCTGGTTGAGGGCCGCCGAGGCGGCGGCGATCTTGGACCAGTCCTCCTCCCCCAGCTTGCCGGTGACCAGCTTCTTGTTGTCCACGAAGGCCTCGCCGGAGATGAGGCGCATGGCCAGCTGCTCCCGGCTCATTTCCAGGGAGAAAAAGACCACCGTCTTGCCGGAGAACTTGCCGGCGTGAAGCAGCATATTCAGGGCGAAGGAGGTCTTGCCCATGCCGGGACGGGCGGCCAACAGAATCAGGTCGGACTTGTTCAGGCCGGAGATAGCCATATCCACGTCGGGCAGGCCGGTACTCAGGCCGGGTACGGCGGAATCGCTGGCGGCCAGCTCGTTCAGCCGCTCATATACGTTGAGAATGACGCCAGAGATATGGGTCAGGCCCTGGGAGGCCCGGCCCTGGCGGATGGCGTAGATCCGCTGCTCGGCGGCCTCCAGCACCTCCTGACCGGTGCCGGTGCCCTCCTGCACCAGGGCGGTGAGATCTCCCGCCGTCTCGGCGATGCGGCGGAGCAGGGCCTTGTCCTTGACAATGGCGACATACTCCTTCACGTTGGCCGCCGTGGGGGTGACCTCCATCAGCTGGAGGATGTAGTTGCGGGAGGTGTTCTCGTCGTATACCCCGTTCTGGCGCATATGGTCCAGCACGGTTACCGGGTCGATGGTGAGGGAGAAATTGAACATGGAGTAGATGGTCTCATAGATCTCCCGGTTGGTGCGCAGGTAGAAGTCCTCGGGCTTGAGTTCCTCGATAACGTCGGGCACGCAGCGGGCATCGATGAGCATGGCGCCCAGCACGCTCTGCTCGGCCTCCACGCTGTGGGGCATCTGCCGCAGCAGCAGCTCCTCTTCGGTTGCCATGTTCCTTCACCTCCCCTGGATAAGCTTCCCCCCTGAGGGGGGAAGCTGTCGAGCAAAGCGAGACTGATGAGGGGGCGCACAGGACTCAGCCCCCCTCATCCGGCCTTTCAGGCCACCTTCCCCCCTGAGGGGGGAAGGTTTGATTTACTGCTCGGCCACGACCACCTTCAGGGTGCCGGTGACCTCATAGCCCAGCTTCACCTTCAGCTCGTAGGTGCCGAAGGCCTTGATGGGCTCATCCTGCACGATCTTGGTTTTCTGGATGGCGATGCCGTGCTGGGCGTTGAGGGCGTCGGCGATCTCCTTGGAGGTGACGGCGCCGAAGAGCCGCCCGCCGTTGCCAGCCTTGGCGGACACCTTGACGGAGAGCTCCTTGAGCTTGGCGGCGGTGGCCTCGGCCTCCGCCTTCTCGGCGGCCATCTGGGCGGCCTTGGCCTTCTCCTGCATCTTCATGGTGTTGATATTCTCCGCGGTGGCCAGAACCGCCAGCTTGCGGGGAAGAAGGAAGTTGCGGGCGTAGCCGTCGCTGGCCTCGATCATCTGGCCCTTCTTGCCCTGGCCCTTCACATCCTGCTGCAAAATCACTTTCATGGTCATTCGTCCTTTCTTATCGCTTCGGGCGGATACAGAACCCGCCCCGTGGGTTATTCGTCTTCTAAATATTGGTCAATGGCCTGGAGGAGCAGCTTGGTCACCTCTTCCACCGTCTTGCCGGGGACCTGGGCGCCGGCGGTGGCGGCGTTGCCGCCGCCGCCCAGCTTCTCCAGCACCACCTGCACGTTCACATCCCCCATGCTCCGGGCGGACAGGATGACCCGCCCCTCATTGTCGGGGAAGAGGACAAAGGAGGTGTCGATGCCCGAGATGTTCAGCAGCTCATCGGCGGCCTGGGCGGCGGTGATGCGGCCCACGGTGTGGTCCACCCGGGCCACGGCGATGCCATCCTTGTACATCCGGGCGGTCTGGATAATGTCGTACTTGGCGATGGTGCCCTCCAGATCGTTCTGGAACAGCTTTTTCACGTCGCCGGTGTCGGCGCCGGAGCGGCGCAGGAAGGCCGCCGCCTCAAAGGTGCGGCTGCCGGTGCGCATGGTGAACTGCTTGGTGTCCAGGGTGATGCCCGCCAGCAGGGCCTCCGCCTCGATCTTCAGCAGGTCCGCCGGCTCCAGCAGATACTGGGACAGCTCGGTGACCAGCTCACTGGCGGAGGAGGCGTAGGGCTCGTGGAAGTTGAGGGCGGCGTCGGCGATATAGGAGGAGGCACGACGGTGGTGGTCGATAACCGCCACCTTGTGGACCGCCTCCAGCAGGTCCTGGCTCACCACCTGCTCGGGGCGGTTGGTGTCCACCACCACCAACAGGCAGTTGGAGTCGGCCAGCAGAATGGCGTCCTGGGGGGAGAGGAACACGTCCTTGTACTCGGGGACCTGGCTCAGCCGGTCGCTCATCTCGCTGGCCGGGTTGATTCCCGGCTCCCGCACGATATGGACCGGGGTGCCCTTCTTCCGGGCCATGGCGCACACACCGGCGGCGGCGCCGATGCAGTCCAGGTCGGGGTACTTGTGGCCCATGACAAACACGGTGGAGGCGTCGGCCATCAGCTCGCCCAAGGCGTTGGCCATGACCCGGCTCTTCACCTTGGTGCGCTTCTCCAACTCCTTGGTGCGTCCGCCGAAGAACTCGAAGTTGAACTTGTTCTTCACCACCACCTGGTCGCCGCCCCGGCTGAGGGCCATTTCCACCGACAGGGCGGCGTACTGGAACAGGTCGCCCAGGTTGTCCCCGTCCTTACCGATGCCGATGGACAGGGTGGCCTGGATGCCCGAGGGGCTGACCACCTGGCGCACGGTGTCCAGAATGGAGAACTTGCCCTCCTGGAACTGGGCCAGGAACCGCTCCTCAAAGAGGAAGAGGTAGCGGTCACGCTCGTACCGGGTAAATACGCCCTGGGCGGGGGCCACCCACTGGGCCAGCCGGTCGTCGATCTCACTGCGCATGGCCGACTTGGCGCTGTCGTTGGCGCCCTTCATCAACTCCTCGTAGTTGTCCACTGTCAGGATGGCCACCACGGGGCGGGTGGCGTAGTACTCGTCCCGCACCTGGGCAAAGTCGGTGATGTCCACCCAGTAGGTGGTGGCCAGGTAGCCCCTGGCCCCCTGCTCCTCGGTGCGGACCAGATGGCCGAACACCAGGAACCGCCGGTCCCCGATGCGGACCTCGGTGGGGCACTCGGTCTTGCCCTCCATCAGCCAGCGGGAGGAGAAGTCGGGCACCGCCGCGGTGATCTTGGCGTCAAAGAGGTGCTCCCGCTCCCCGGTGATCTGGAGGAAACGGTCGTTGGACCAGATGACCTCGTCATTTTCCGGCCGGAAGATGACCATGGGCAGGGGGGCGTTCACCATGGTGTCCTTGGTGGCCGAGTCCATGTTGCAGGTCACATTTTCGATGTACTTTAGGATCTCCTTCTGCCGCAGGGCGTTGCTGCGGCGGAAGTAGAGGTAGAGAATGACCACCACCGCCAGCTCCGCCACCGCGGCGGGGACGGAAAAGAAGGCGGTAACGGCGGCAAACACCACCAGACAGAGGAAATACAGCCTCAGACTGGGCTCCACCAGATGAGTGAGCTTATTCTTCCGCATAGGGACCTCCCAACTGCGATCAAATACAAGATGACACGTTATTATATCAAAGAAGCACGGCAAAAACAAGTGCGGCAGGCCGGGTTTTCCTGCCTGAGCCTCCTGCGGTTGCAAAAAGGACCGGGGCGTGCTATCCTTGCGGGCAAGGAGGTGGGACCATGGAGGACTGTGAGATTTTGGCGGGCTGTGTGCTCTTCCGGGGCCTGGAGGCGGACCGGGTGGCGCCCCTGCTGGGGGGCAGGCGGGAGGAGTACCCCGCCAACCGGGTGGTGATCCAGGAGGGGGAGCGGGTGGACAGGCTGGAGGTGCTGCTCTCCGGCGCCATGCGGGCGGTCCGGCTGGACGCCGACGGCTCGGAATTTCTCTACCAGCAGCTCAACCCCGGCTATCTGGTGGCGGGGGAGGTGGCCTGCACCCCCAGGCGCACCAGCCCCTACGCCGTCCGCACCCTGGAGTGCTGTACCACCTGGAGCATCCCTGTGGACCGGCTCAGCGACCCGGCCCTGCCCCCGGAGCTGCGACTGGCCCTGCTGGGCAACCTGCTCCACTTCGTGGGCAACCAGAACATCCGAAAATATTATAAAATCGACGCCCTCTCCGTGAAAAGTGCCCGCCAGCGTATTTTAAAGTACCTGACCGCCCAGGCCGGGCGGTCGGGAAGCACCACCTTTACCATCCCCTTCGACCGGGAGGCCATGGCCAACTACCTCTGCCTCAACCGCTCCGTCCTCTCCCACACCCTCAAGGAGCTGGAGGGGGAGGGGGTACTCACCTTCCGAAAGAACCGGTTTACCCTTTTTTCAGAAAAGTTGTCCGGACAACATACCCGCTGAGGGGATTTTGGTATACTCGTGGCAAACCTTGGAGGTGTTTGTCATGAAGAAACTGTTATCCCTGACCCTGTCCGCCCTGCTGGCCCTGTCCATGCTGGCGGGCTGCTCCAGCCCCGCTCCGGCGGAGACCGATCCCGCCGTGGAGACTACCCCTGCCGCCGCAGAGACCACCCCGGCGGCCGCCGATCTCAGCGGGCACACCCTGCTGGTCTTTTGCGGCGCGGGCATGAAGGACCCCTTTGCTGAAATTGCCCAGGCCTTCCAGGACCAGACCGGCTGTACGGTGGAGGTGACCTACGCCAACGCCGCTCAGATCCAGACCCAGATCAACACCGCCCAGGAGGGCGACTTCTTCATTGCCGGCTCCGAGCAGGAGGTCAAGCCGGTGGCCGAGCTGGTGGAGTCCTCCACCCCTCTGGTGCGCCACATCCCGGTGATCGCGGTGCAGAAGGGCAACCCCCTGGAGATCACCGGCCCCGCCGACCTGGCCAAAGAGGGGGTGCGGGTGGTCATCGGCGACCCGGAGGCCACCCCCATCGGCAAGATCGCCGTGCAGCTTTTTGAGGACTTCGGCATTGCCGATCAGGTGGACATCGTGTCCAATACCGCCACCGCGCCCGCCATGACCACCGCCCTGGCTGCCGACGAGTGCGACGCCATCATCGTATGGAAGGAGAACGTCAGCGCCGACCAGGGGGAGATCGTGGACAGCGCCGACATGGAAAACTACATCAAGACCATCCCCGCCGCCCGGCTGACCTGCTCGGCGGACGCGGAGGCCGCCGACGCCTTCGCGGAATTTCTGAACAGCCAGACCGCCCAGGACATCTGGACCAGCTACGGCTATGAACTGGCGGGATAAACGCCCGTTAAAACCCTTTGAGTGGGGCTTTCTGGTATTGCTGCTGGCGGTGCTGCTCTATGTGGCGGCCAGCCTGTGGGGGGTGGTGGCCGGCGGCCTGCCCAACCTGGGCCGCGCCCTGGCCGACGGGGAGATCCGCTTCGCTGTGGGGCTGAGCCTGTGGACCGCCACCCTGTCCACCCTGCTGTGCATCCTCATCGGCATCCCCTGCGCCTATCTGCTGGCCTTCACGCCCCTGCCGGGCAAGCGGTGGGCCGAGGCCCTGCTGGAGCTGCCGCTGGCCCTGCCCTATCTGGTGTTGGGCCTGTGCCTGCTCACCCTTTTTTCCTCCCCCTTCGGCAAGGCCCTGAAGGAGCTGGGCCTGCGGCTGGTCTTTGATCCCAAGGGCATTGTGGCGGTCCATCTGCTCATCAATCTGCCCTTTGTGATCCATCTGGCCGCCCAGGCCTTCCGGCAGATCGACCCGGAGCTGCCCCTCACCGCCCAGACCCTGGGGGCCACCCGGCTCCAGGCCTTTCGCTACATCACCCTTCCCCTGTGCCGCCCGGCTCTGCTGTCGGCCTTCCTGCTGGCCTGGAGCCGGGGCATGGGGGAGTTCGGCGCCACTTTGATGCTGGTGGGGGTCACCCGGCTGAAAACCGAGACCCTGCCCGCCAGCATCTACCTCAATATCTCCACCGGCGACAACGGCATGGCGCTGGCGGCGGCTCTGCTGCTGCTTCTGCTCTCCCTGGCGGTCCAGGGGGTGAGCCGTCTGGCCGGACGAAAAGGAAGGGATCTGTAACATGGACCGGCATACCCTGTACGAGACGCTCCGCACCGCCCTGGCCGCCGCCCTGGAAGAGCACGGCCTCACCGGCTCGGCGGTGACCATCCATGCCCGGGGCCTGACGCCGGAGGAGGCCATCGGCCATACCCAGCGCACCGACTATCCCATTCTCACCGGCAAGGAGGTCATGCTGATGGCCGACTTCCGGGGGGCGAAAGGCCAGGCCTTCACCGACGCCCCCGCCCGGTTTGAGGGGGCCTTGGAACAGGTGCTGGCCCTGGATCTGGAGGGGGACCCCCACAGCCGGGGGCTGTTCATCGCCGCCCTGAACGCGGTGATGAAGTACCTGGGCCGGGCGGACAACACCGTCCACTGCAGGGACGGCGGGCCGGAGTTCTGTGCCCGCCACATGGCTCAGTGGGTGGAGGAGACCTACGGCGCCCCCAAAATCGCCCTGGTGGGCTTCCAGCCCGCTCTCATTGCCGCCCTGTCCGGGCGCTTTTCCGTAAAAGTGCTGGACCTGAACCCGGACAACATCGGCAAGGTGAAGGACGGCTGCCCGGTGCTGGACGGCGTGGCCGACCGGCGGGAGGCGGTGGATTGGGCCGATCTGGTGCTGTGTACCGGCAGTATCCTGTGCAACGGCACCATTGTGGACTACCTGGACCTGGACAAGGAGGTGGTGTTCTTCGGCACCACCCTGGCCGGGGCCGCCCCCATCCTGGGGCTGAAACGGGCCTGCTTTGCCGACCGGAGTCTGGAGGAGGCCTGAGAACCACAATAAAACGGCCGCCGAGAGGCGGCCGTTTTGGCGTTCTGGAGGTCAGTTCATGCGCTGAACCAGGTAGGGGATAGCCCGTTCAAATTCCACGCCGTACCAGTTGGCGTCGGGGGATTCCAGGGTGAGGCGGATGGACTCCACCGTGTAGTCGGCGGCCAGGGTCAGGGCGTCCCCCAGGGGCAGGCCGCGGGTGAGCGCGCCCACGCAGGTGGAGGCAAATATGTCGCCGGTGCCGTGGAAGCTGGCGGGCAGGCGCTGGGTGAAGTAGCTGCCGTACTGGCCGGTGACCGTGTCGTAGTACATGACCCCCAGCTTGTCCGGCTCAAAGCTGACGCCGGTGAGGGCCACATACCGGGGACCCAGGGCGGCCAGGGCCTGGAGCAGCTCCTTGATATAGCCCTCGTCCTGCTCGGTGCGGTAGGGCAGGCCGGTGAGCAGGCTGGCCTCGGTCAGGTTGGGCAGGATCAGGTCGGCCTTGGCGCACACCCGGGCCATCTGGGCGGGGAAGTCGGGGCCGAAGGCGGGGTAGAGCTTGCCGTTGTCCGCCATCACCGGGTCCACCACGACCATCCCCCCTCCTGCCGGAAGGCATCAAAGAAGGCGCACACATAGTCGATCTGCTCCGCGGAGGCCAGATAGCCGGTATAGACCGCGTCAAAGCCCAGGCCGCGCTCCTTCCAGTGGGCGGCGATGGGTTCGATCTGGTCGGTGAGGTCCTTGCAGGTAAAGCCGGAGAACATGGTGTGGGTGGACAGTACCGCCGTGGGGACGATGGAGCACTCCACCCCCATGGCCGAGATGATGGGCAGGGCCACCGTCAGGGAACATTTGCCCAGGCAGGACACATCCTGAATGCTGACGATCCGTTTCAAGAACCGCACTTCCTTTCTGATTTCGTTGGATGCAGTATAACAGAGGAACTGACCTGATTAAAGTATCACATATTGCTTTTTTAATAAGGTCAGAATTGGAAAAAGAAGTGTGAATCCGCCCAACGGTGGTTGCATATCGGGGCGGAGGCGTATATAATAGGTGCGGTCCGGCCAAAAAGGCGGGATCTCGGCAAAAATCCTATCAATGAACCACTATTTTCCCCCTCCGGGTTTTATTTTTGGACTGCTGGACGGGGAGAGGAAGGAAGGAAACAGAGGCATGAACAAGCCTGTTCTTGTGGTCATGGCGGCGGGTATGGGCAGCCGCTACGGCGGGCTCAAGCAGATCGACCCTGTGGGGAGCCACGGCCAGATGATCATTGATTACGCCATTTACGACGCCCGGCGGGCCGGGTTTGAGACGGTGGTGTTTGTCATCAAGCACCAGATCGAGGACACCTTCAAGGCGGCCATCGGCGACCGGCTCAGCAAGGTGATTGATGTGAAGTACGCCTATCAGGAGCTGGACGACCTGCCGGAGGGCTACGCCGTGCCGGCCGGTCGGGTGAAGCCCTGGGGCACCTGCCACGCGGTGCTGGCCGCCCGCAAGGTGGTGGATGGGCCCTTTGCCGTCATCAACTCCGACGACTACTACGGCCCGGAGGCCTTCCGGGAGATCTATCAGTACCTGGAGAGCCATCCCGACCAGCCCGGCTGCTATGAGTACGCCATGGTGGGCTACCGCCTGGGCAACACCGTCACCGAGCACGGCCATGTGGCCCGGGGCGTGTGCGCTGAGGACGGGGACCACTACCTGAAAGAGGTGGTGGAGCACACCCACATTGAGAAGGACGGGGACGACGCCCGCTGCACCGAGGACGACGGCCAGACCTGGACCCACCTCAGCGGCGACACCATCGTGTCCATGAATCTGTGGGGCTTTACCAAAAGCTTCCTCACCGAGGCTCAGGCCCGGTTCCCCGCCTTCCTGGACAAGGCCCTGGCGGAAAATCCGGAGAAGGGAGAGTACTTCCTGCCCAGCGTGGTGACTCAGCTGCTGGAAGAGGGCAAGGCC
>DWXO01000018.1 GCA_019119165.1 Candidatus Flavonifractor intestinigallinarum
GCGCTTCTTGGCGCCGATGAGGTAGTCCAGCAGCAGCACGCCGGTCTGGTTGCCGGAGATGGTGATGTACTCGCCCTGGTCGTTGCGGACCATGATGCCCACCCGGTCGGCGTCGGGGTCGGAGCCCAGGATGAAATCGGCCCCTTCCTTCTTGGCCAGATCCACAGCCAGGTAGAAGCCCTCGGGATTCTCCGGGTTGGGGGAGACCACGGTGGGGAAGTTGCCGTCAATGACCATTTGCTCGGGGACGCAGATGACGTGCTTCATGCCCAGGCGGCGCAGCGCCTCGGGGATCAGCTTGTAGCCGGTGCCGTGGAAGGGGGTGTACACCATCTTGAAGGTGTCGGCCACCTTCTCCACCGCGGCCTTGTCGTTGACCTGGCCCATCACGTTGGCCAGGAACTTCTCGTCGGTTTCCTCCCCCATGAGAGTGATGAGGCCGGCCTTCACCGCCTCATCATAGTCCATGCGCTGGATGGAGTCGAACAGGTCCAGCTCCTCCATCTTGGCGGCGATGGCGGAGGCGTGATGGGGGGGCAGCTGAGCGCCGTCCTGCCAGTAAACCTTGTAGCCGTTGTACTCCTTGGGGTTGTGGCTGGCGGTCACGTTGACACCGGCGATGCAGTGGTATTCCCGCACGGCAAAGGACACCTCGGGAGTGGGACGCATGGCGTCAAAGAGCCGGACCTTGATGCCGTTGCCCGCCATGACGCAGGCGGTCTCCCGGGCAAACAGCTCGGAATTGTTGCGGCAGTCGTAGCACACGGCCACACCCCGCTCCACCGCCTCGGGGCCCTCGGCCTTGATGACCTCGGCAAAGGCCTGGGTGGCGTGGCGGATCACATGAATATTCATCTGGTGCAGGCCCACGCACATGGTGCCCCGCAGACCGGCGGTACCAAACTCCAGAGGAGCAAAAAAGCGGCTCTCGATCTCCTTCTCGTCGCCGGAGATGGAACGCAGTTCCTCCTTTTCAGCCTCGCTGAGGGCGGGACTGTTAAGCCACTTTTCATATACATCACGATAAGCCATGGGAATTACCTCCAATACCTCAATTTCAGCAAAAGCACATCTCTGCGCTTGTGATTATAGCACAAACCGACCGGTATATCTACCCTGTTTTTTGGGAGTTTACGCCGTAAGCTTGAAAAAATTTCCTGACCTTTACTTGTGGTAGCCGGAGCCCTCCGCGATCTTGAAGCAGCGGTAAATCTGCTCCAGCAGCATGACCCGGGCCAGGTGGTGGGGGAAGGTCATGGGGGACATGGACAGCCGCAGGTCGGCCTTCTCCTTCAGGGAGGGGTGCATCCCGTAGGAGGAGCCGATGAGGAAGGTGAGGGTGTTTTTGCCCTGAGCCGCCCACCCCTCCAGCCGGGCGGCCAGCTTCTCGCTGGAGAGGAGCTGGCCCTCCACGCACAGGGCAACCAGCGCCCCGCCTTTGGGCAGCTTGGCGGTCACTGTCGCTGCCTCCTTCTCCAAGGCGGCGTCGATCTGGGCCCGGGAGGGGGTCTGGGGCAGCCGCTCCTCGGGCAGCTCGGTGAGCTGGAGCTTGCAGTAGCCCCCCAGCCGCTTGACGTATTCCGCCGCTCCGTCTATGTAGAATTTCTCCTTCAGCTTGCCCACGCAGATGATATGGATGGAAACGCCTTTCATACGGTGTACCTCCGTCCCGGCTCGCTGCGGGGGGCCACCTCCAGCAGCACGTCCCGGCCGGGCACCGCTCCCATGCGGGTGAGGGAAGCTCCCACCACCTGCCGGGCCCGCTCCGGGGTATTGTTCTCATGGGACAGGTGGGCCAGCACCACGGTGGAGGCTCCCGCCGCCACGGCGGAACACACCAGGGCCGCCCCCGCCTCGTTGGACAGGTGGCCCCGCTCACCCAGGATGCGGTCCTTGAGGAAATAGGGGTAGGGGCCGGAGCGGAGCCATTCCACATCATGGTTGGCCTCGGCCACCAGCAGATTGGTCCCACGGATGCCCGCCTCCACCGCCGCCGTCACATGGCCCAGGTCGGTGACCACCGCCGCCTTCCGACCGCCGGCGGAGAGGGCGTAGCCGGTACTCTCGGCGGCGTCGTGGGGGGTGGGAAAGCTCTCCACGTCGATGGAGCCGATGGAGAAGTGATCCCCCGGCGTAAAGGGATGGAGCACCTCCTCCAGAAAGGCGATGCGGTAGCACAGCTGCCGCCCGGTGCCCCGGCTGGCGTATACCGGCACCCTGCGCTGCTTGGTCAGGGTGGTGAGGCCGGAGATGTGGTCGGTGTGCTCATGGGTGATCAGTACGGCGGACAGGTCGGCGGGGTCGACGCCCAGCCCCTTGAGGGCGGTAGTGATCCGGCGGCAGGAGATACCGGCGTCCACCAGAATATGGGTGGTCCCGTCGCTGACCAGCAGGCTGTTGCCGCTGGAGCCGCTGGCCAGGGTACACAGTTGAAGCACAGAATCGCTCCTTTCCAGAAAAAACAGGCGGGGGAGTTCCCCCGCCTGTGGATCAGTTATGACAATTATCCCACCTGGGCCTGTTTGTCCTCGTCGGGGGTGACCACCACGCGGATGTCGGCGCCCACGCCGGACAGCTTGCGGACGATGTCCTCATAGCCCCGCTCGATGTGGTGGATGTGGCCGATCTCGGTGGTGCCCTGGGCGGCCAGTCCGGCAATCACCATGGCGGCTCCCGCCCGCAGGTCGCAGGCCTGGATGCGGGCGCCGGTGAACTTCTCCACGCCCTCGATAACGGCGATCTTGCCGTCCACCTGGATCTGAGCCCCCATACGGCGGAACTCATCCACATAGCGGTAGCGGTTGTCCCACACGCCCTCGGTGATGACGCTGGTGCCCTCCGCCAGACAGAGAACGGCGGCAATCTGGGGCTGCATATCGGTGGGGAAGCCGGGGTAGGGCAGGGTTTTGACGTTGGTGCGGGTCAGCTTGCCGGTGCGGCGCACCAGCACGGCGTCGTCCCGCTCCTCCACGTCCACGCCCATCTCCAGCAGCTTGGCGGTGATACACTCCAGATGCTTGGGGATCACGTTCTTGATGAGGACCTCGCCGCCAGTGGCGGCCACGGCGGTCATATAGGTGCCCGCCTCGATCTGATCGGGGATGATGGAGTAGGTGCCGCCGGTGAGCCGCTCCACGCCCCGGATCTTGATGACGTCGGTACCGGCGCCCATGATCTCGGCCCCCATGGAGTTGAGGAAGTTGGCCAGGTCCACGATATGGGGTTCTTTGGCGGCGTTTTCAATGATGGTCATACCGTCGGCCAGGGCGGCGGCCAGCATGATGTTCATGGTGGCGCCCACGGAGACGATATCCAGATAGATCTGGGTGCCGTTCATCCGGCCATTGGAGGCCTTGGCATGGATATAGCCGCCCCGGACGTCCACGTTGGCCCCCATGGCCACAAAACCCTTGATGTGCTGGTCGATGGGCCGGCCGCCGAAATCACAGCCGCCGGGCGGGGGTACCTCCGCGGAGCCAAAGCGGCCCAGCAGAGCGCCGATCAGGTAGTAGGAGGCCCGGATTTTGCGGGCCAGTTCCTCAGGTACCCGGGCGTTGCGGATGTGGGAGCAGTCCACATCCACGGTGGTGCGGTTGACGGTGCGCACGTCGGCGCCCAGTTCCTGCAAAATATTGAGCAGCAGCGTCACATCGCTGATCTGAGGCAGATTTTCAATACGGCATACCCCGTCCACCAGCAGGGCGGCGGGGATGATAGCAACAGCGGCGTTTTTTGCGCCGCTGATGTCGATCTCTCCATAAAGCGGCTTTCCGCCGTGAATCACATACTTCGTCAAAATGCAACCCTCTATTCCTTCCGCCGGGGAACACACCCTCGCCGGCGGTATCCAAGGCCGGATGAAACCGGCGCCATTCAGCATCTACAGGCGCCCGCCTGCGGCAGAGCGCTCCAATACGTATACATTATAACATAACCTGCCGCAAAATCAAAGACATTTCTTCCGGGGCCACGGGGCAGGAATGTTTCGATCCTAATTTACCCTGTTAAGCGGAAAATATACCGCTGAGTCAAACAAAAGAGACACATAATCTGGAAAAATGACCGCCGCGGTACTGCTTACCGGGTCCGGAATATTATACCCTAGGGATGTGCATCTGTCTTTCTGAAAAATGCACAAAAAAAGCCATGGGAACCTGTGAATTTCGCAGTTCCCCATGGCAGGATATGGATGCCTCTGTTTACTTGCTCTGCTTGTCCCGCACCAGGATGTGGGTGACGTTGGGCTGGCTGGTGGGACGCACGTCCACCTCAAACCGGGAGAGGGATTTGACCAGCTTGGACAGCTTGGAAAAGCCGAAGTTCCGGGGGTCGAAGTCGGGCTGCTTTTTCACCAGCAGATTGCCCAGCTCGCCCAGGGCGGCGTAGCCGTCCTCGTCGGCAATGGTGTCCACCGATTCGGCGATGAGCTTGACCACCGCCCGGGGTACCCTGTGCTCCGGCTCCTGGGGCTGGACGGGGGCCTCCTTCTTTTTCTGAGGCTTCTGGGCCTTGGGCTTCTCCTCCTCCGCCCGGGCCTCCTCGGCAGCGGCCCGGATGACCTCGATATAGACAAACTTGTCACAGGCCACGATGAAGGGGTTGGGGGTCTTGCGCTCCCCCATGCCGTACACCTTTTTGCCCGCCTCCCGCAGCCGGACGGCCAGACGGGTGAAGTCGCTGTCGCTGCTCACCAGCACAAAGCCGTCCACCTGCCCGGTGTAGAGGATGTCCATGGCGTCGATGATCATGGCCGAGTCGGTGGCGTTTTTGCCGGTGGTGTAGCTGTACTGCTGGACGGGGGTGATGGCGTTTTCCAGCAGGGGGCCCTTCCAGGAGGCCAGGTTGGGGGTGGTCCAGTCCCCGTAGATCCGCTTGATGGTTGGGGTGCCGTATACCGCCACCTCCGCCATGATGTCCCCAAGGGCCGAGCGGGGGGCGTTGTCCGCGTCAATGAGCACCGCCAGACGCAGATCGGTCTGTTCTGACATAGTTGTCCTCCTTGCTATGAGTCTTACACGGCTCCATATGGCGCTGGGAACCGGATGGATAAAAGAATAAGATTATCATACACCATATTCTTCCGTTGTGAAAGGTGCAGAATTAAGAATATGAGATAGAAATATTATACAGATTAGATTATATGAGGAAAGAAAATGATTGAAACTGAATGGAAAAGAAAAGTTTTGAGCAAATTTTTTCGTAATCCTATTGGCTTTTTCAGAGACAGAACTATAATGTAGTCGCTTCAGGCGGAAGCGGTGTTTTGTGTGACATCGCTCCGCCTGCAATACTTTCCCCTTGCGGCAGGGGGCGTGCGGCTCTGCCCGGAGGCAATTTGAGGAGGGTTCTTATGGTTACGTTCTTTATTTGCCTGATTTTGCTGATTGTGGGCTTCTTTACCTACAGCAAACTGGTGGAGAAGATCTTCCGAATCGACGACCGCCCCACCCCCGCTGTGGCCCATCCCGACGGGGTGGACTACGTTCCGATGAAAACCTGGCGTATTTTCCTGGTCCAGCTGCTGAATATTGCCGGCCTGGGTCCCATCTACGGCGCTCTGTCCGGCGCCTGCTGGGGTCCCTCGGTCTATCTGTGGATCGTCTTTGGCACCATCCTGGGCGGCGGTGTGCATGACTTCCTGTCCGGTATGATGAGCGAGCGCAACGACGGCAAGTCCATCTCGGAAGTGGTTGGCCTGTACATGGGCAAGGTGATCGCCTTCATCATGCGTGTGTTCTCCGTGGTGCTGCTGGTCATGGTGGGCGTCAACTTCTCCGTTGGTCCTGCCGGCCTGCTGGCTGAGCTGACCCCCGATTGGATGGGCACCATGTTCTGGCTGGTGGTCATCATGATCTACTATCTGATTGCCACCTTTCTGCCCATCGATAAGATCATCGGCAAGCTGTATCCTGTGTTTGGCATCTGCCTGATCATCATGGCGCTGGGCATCGGCGGCGGTATCCTGACCCAGATGGGCGGGGATATGCCGGAGCTGTCTATTGCCAGCCTGACCACCGCGCATCCCGGCGGACTGCCCAAGTGGGCTATGATGTTTGTGACCGTGGCCTGCGGCGCCATCTCCGGCTTCCACGCCACCCAGTCCCCCATGATGGCCCGCTGCATCACCACCGAGAAGCAGGGCCGGACCATTTTCTACGGCGCCATGGTGGCCGAGGGTATTATCGCTCTGATCTGGGCCGCTGCCGGTGTTACCTATTATACCAACCACGGCTCTCTGCTGGACGGCATGACCGGCCTGACCAACGCCATCGCCGCTGGCGGCGCCGGTGACGTGGTTCTTCAGATTTCCACCGGCCTGCTGGGCACCGTGGGCGGCATCCTGGCCATGATCGGCGTGATCGCCTGCCCCATCACCTCCGGCGACACCGCTTATCGTGCTGCCCGTCTGACCATCGCCGACTGGTTCCACATCGACCAGTCCAAGGTGGGCCCCCGTGCCGCGCTGTCCGTCCCGCTGCTGGGTGTGGGCGCCGTCATTGCCCTGGCGCTGCCCTGGGACGTGCTGTGGCGTTACTTCTCCTGGGCCAACCAGACGCTGGCGATGATCGTGCTGTGGACCGGCGCCGTGTTCCTGCACAGATACGGGTATCCGCCCAAGGCCTGTTTCATCGCGGCTTTGCCCGCCACCTTTATGTCCGCGGTGTCTGTGACCTACTTCATCCAGGCCCCCGAGTGCCTGAACCTGTCCACCTCCATTGCGTACCCGGTGGGTATCGTGGTGGCCGCTGTGTTCCTGGGTATCTTCATCTGGCGTACTCTGATTGTGGGCAAGGACGACGTAAGCACCGTTGCCGCCCATTGAGTGCTTCCTTTATAATAGAGATCCGGAGGGATTTTCCTCCGGATCTTTTTTGCGTTCTTTGCAGCAAAACAACGTCTGAAAACGTATATAGGGTGAAAGGGGGAGAGAGAATGGACCCCAACCGGTTGGAAACGCTGATTCATACCCATGAGAATACCTTGTACCGGGCGGCCCTGGCCATTCTGGGGGACGCCCATGAGGCGGAGGACGCGGTGCAGGACGCCTTCCTGCGCTGCCTGGAGAAGGGGCCGGAGTTTGAAAGCCCCGCCCATGAGAAGGCCTGGCTGCTGCGGGTGACCGTCAACGGCTGCAAGAGCCGCCTGCGGTCGCCCTGGAGGCGGCGCACCGCGCCCCTGCTGGACACCTATCCCGCCGCCGGCCCGGAGGAGCAGAGCCTGATGGAGGCCATTGGGGCCCTGCCTGCCAGGGACCGTGCGGTGCTTCACTTCTACTATTACGAGGGGTACCAGACCGCCGAGATTGCCGCAATGACCGGCTGGCGGGAGGGTACCGTCCGCTCCCGGCTTACCCGGGCCAGGGCAAAGCTGGGGGCGCTGCTGAAAGGAGAACAGGAATGAACCGATATCGTGATTATATGGACCGCATTGCCGCCCCGGCATCCCTGGCGGACAAGGTGCTGGAGGGAAAGCGGTCCCGGCGGACCCGTCCCGCACTGGCGGCGGGGGTTCTGGCGGCCTGCTGTCTGGTGGCGGCGGTGGGGGGCTGGCAGCTGTGGCAGGGACGGGCCCTGACGGAGCCAGACCCCACGGCGGGGGTGGCGGCCACGCCTCAGATGAGCCAGCAGGCGGCCCAGGGGGGAGATCATACCCTGGTGGTGGAGGACGCCTTTGGAGGACAGCCTCACAGCTTCCCCAATGTGCCCGGCTATGATTACCCCGACTGTACCGGCTCAGACGCTATGGTGGGGGATTACGCCTACCCCGAGGGCTGGTTTATGGAGCGGCTCACCGCCCAGGAGATCATTACCGTTCTGGGAGGTACCGATCAGGTGCCCTGGACGTTGGACTGGACCGGCTTCGGCCTGGACAGCACGGTGATCTACGACGGGGAGGGGAATCCCTGGCGAATCGACATCGTGGGTCAGCGTGGGGAGGATACCCTGCGCCTGGAGCTGTGGCCCGGCCGGGAGCCCCTGATTGATCTGATCTATGCCGATGCCGCTGTCCAGGATGTGGATGGGGTAGAGGTTACCACCTACTCCCTCTACTACGATCAGGACGGAGACGATACCAAGGAATACACCTATCATGCGGATTATTTTGACGGCGCCATGGGGGTGAACTTTACCTGTACCAGCAAGGACCAGGGGGCCGCCGCCTGGCTGGCCAGTCTGGTGGTGGGCCACAAGGGGTTTACCGCCGAAGGCCTGACCGCTCCTGAGGGCGAGGCCCATATAGACCTGGGCACCGGCCGAGTCTACGGCAGCGGGGAACTGACCCTGGCCCAGGCCTACCAGCAGGAGCTGGCGCCCTATTTGCCCGACCCGGAGGCCCTGCCGGAGAACTTTGCCTTTGAGAGCGCCCACTGGCATTTTGACGAGGTGGAGGACAGCCTGAGCGTTCTCTGGTGCCGGGGCGATGACTATATCAGCGTCTCTGTGGGCCGCTTTCCCGATGACACTTCTCTGCTGGCCCCCGATTTCCAGCCCGATGAGGTAGTCACCCCTCAGGCCCTGGAGTGGATCGGTTACTATGCAGACGACGACCAGGGGGATACCCCGGGCTGGCGGTACAGACCCTTCACCGTCCACTATACCGAGGCCGATGGAGTGACGGTGGCCGTCACCTATACCATCAAGGGACTTACCCCGGAGGAGGCTGCCGCCCTGGTGAACAGCTGCCCGGCCGGCCAATCCCGTGTCCACCCCATTACTGGAGCTGTTGATTGAAATAAAAGCGCGGAACCATCTGGTTCCGCGCTTTTATTGTATGGATTTAGGGCAGGATCACTTCGTCCTCCTCCGTGACCCCGGACAGGATCTCCACATATTCGCTGCCCCAGAGGCCGGTCTCCACGGTGACCGTCTCGGCCTTGCCGTTTCGCAGCACCTGGACGGTGTCTCCATCCACTGCCTTGGCAGGCACACGGAGGCAATTTTCCTTCCCCTCGGTGAGGATGGATACCGATACATTCATACCGTCCCGCAGGCCGTCGGTGTCGTCCAGGGCGATCTCCACAGTGTAGTCGGTGACGCCGCCGGAGGTAACGCCGGTATCCTCCACCCGCCGCACCGAGCCGGTGTAGGTGCGCTCCTCCCCGGTGTCGGTGGTGAAGGTGATGGATACGCTCTGGCCGGTACCTACCCGGTCGATGTACTGCTCGTCGATGCTGGCGTGGACACACAGGGCGTCGGGCTGGGCCAGCACCGCCATGGGGCTGCCGGCGGAGGCCAGATCCCCCTGCTTGGAGGTGCGGGAGAGGATCACCCCGTCCACCGGGGCGGTGATGGTGTAGTCCGCCCGCTGGTCGGTGAGCTGGTCCAGGCTGGCCTGGGCAGAATTGACCTGGACCTGGGCGGCGTCCACCTGGAGCTGGGCGTTATTGACCTGGAGCCGGGCGTTGTCCACCGCGTTGGTCAGGCTGTCGTTTTTCAGGGTGAGCACCGTCTGGCCGCTGGTCACCGTCTCCCCCTCCTGAATGGAGAGGGCGACCACCTGCCCCGACTGACCGGCGTAGATGGACTGTTCGGTGGTGTAGGAGATGGCGCCCGCCTCCATGCACATCACCCCGTTCACCGACGCCATGGCGGTGGAGCCGCTGGCCAGGGTGCCGGGATTGCGGAAGGAGAACTCCACGTTGACGCCGGTACGGCTGCCGCTGAGGGCTATCGGCGTGTCATACACCCGCACCACCGTGCCGGTGAGGGTGTCCGCCTTGCCGGGGAAGGAAATCACAGCGGAAGCCCCCGGCGTCAGAGCCTTGGCATCTTCCAGGGCGAAGGGGACGGTGAGTTTCAGATTCACGCTGTCCACCACCTGGGCTACCGGGGTGCCGGAGGAGATAAAGTCCCCCACATGGACGTTGACCGCTGTTACCGAGCCGGAGGCGTGGGAGACCACCGTCAGGTCCGTGCAGGCGGCCTGGGCCTGGGACAGGCTGACCTTGGCCTGGGCCAGGGAGGCCAACGTCTGCTCCAGAGCCACCTGGGCGCTGTCCACCGACAGCTGGGCCTGGACGATCTGGTCCTCCAGGGCGTCGGAGTCGATGGTGTACAGGGTCTGGCCCGCCGTCACATTGTCCCCCTCCTGAAAGGTACACTCCGTTACGGTGCCGCTGACCGTGGGGACGATGGTGTAGTTGTCGGCGTAGGTCACGGTACCGGTGTCCTCCACCCGGTACTCCACCGGACCGGTATCGGGCTGGACCGTGCGGTAGCCCTCCTGGTCGGAGCCGGAGCAGCCGCTGAGCACAAGCAGTCCCAGGGCCAGAGCCGCGCCTCGCCGCCAGTATCCAACTTTCATCACAAACACCCCCGTGCTATTCCACGCTCTTGAGCGCACCCAGCATATCGATCTCCCGCATTTTCCGCCCGATGATCACATTGACGCCCAGCGCAAAGATCATGGTGACCGCGCAGGACAGGCCGATGGCCGTGGGGGTGATGATCACCTCCAGAGGCATGGCGGTGATGGAGAGGATGAGGAACCGGTCCAGGGCAATGCCCAGCGGGATGCCGCACAGGATACCGGCTCCGGCGAAGATCAGGTTTTCGCTCAACTGCAATTTTTTGATCTCATTTTCGTAAAAGCCCAGGACCATCAGGGTGGCCAGGCTGCGGATCTGCTCATAGAAACTCATGATGCCCAGGTTGTAAATGACGATGCAGGCCAGCCCGCCTCCAAAGAGGATGAGGATGTACACTACCATGGAGGTGTTGGTCATCTTCTCCACCGCGGCGGCGGTCACCGCCTCCCGGCGCTGCCAGCCGTCCACAAAGTCGTACCGGTCCAGCTCCCCCTCCAGGGCTTCGGCGTCCCCGGTGGTGAGGTAGGCGGCGGTGGGGGTGTAGGACTTGCCCAGCTCCCGCCACAGGCTGCGGCTGATGTAAGCCCCGCTGATGCAGCGATTGACCTCTGCCACTCTTAACGTGTAGTAATGACTATCTCCGGTAAAACGGAGGGTAATGACATCTCCCTCCTCCACCCCCAGATCGTCGGCCAGCAGCTGCTCCAGCACCACCCCGTCCTCGGGCAGGGTGAGGGACCCGGTGGCATAGGGATCGTACAGGTGGAGGGAGACGGTGTCCTCGGTGACCGTCAGGGTAGAGGTGGTCCGCTGGGTATCGGTGTACATCCAGCAGGCGGTGGTCATCTCCAGCTCCGCCTCTGTCACGCCGGGGGTCCGGGTGAGGCGGCTGTACTGGGCCTCGGTGACCGCGCTGTTGAGACTGACCATCACGTCATATTTGTTCTGGTTTTTGGCCAGCGCGTCGGAGTAGGCATCCATGGAGTCCTTGATGGCGAAGGCCATGAATACCAGGGCCATGCAGAAGGCGATGCCCACCACGCAGGTGAGCATCCGTACCTTGTTGCGGAAGGTGTTGCGGATGATATATTTGGTGTTGAAGCCCAACCGCCGCCACAGCGGGCCGATCCGCTCCAGCAGGACGGTCTTGGCGTTCTTGGGGGGCTTGGGTCGCATACACTGGGCGGGACTCTCCTTCAGCAGAGAGCGGGCCACCAGCCAGGCGCTGCCCAGGCAGCACAGGGCG
Organism: Candidatus Flavonifractor intestinigallinarum; assembly: GCA_019119165.1. Classification (GTDB taxonomy): domain Bacteria; phylum Bacillota; class Clostridia; order Oscillospirales; family Oscillospiraceae; genus Flavonifractor; species Flavonifractor intestinigallinarum. The sequence continues at coordinate 11,556 of DWXO01000018.1, forward strand.
GTGAGCCCCGCCGCCTGCCCCCAGGCGGAGAAATCGTGATAGATGGTGTAGGGGGGCAGGTCGCAGCCGGTGGCGATGGTCCACACGATGAGCTGGGAGATATACTTGCCCAGCAGCGCGCCGATGGGAAAGCCTACGATCACCACCAGCAGGGCGTGGAGCAGGTAGTAGATGAGAATGGTGTGATCTTGGTAGCCCAGGGCCTTGAAGGTGCCGATGTCCATGCGGGCGTTTTCAATGAGCCGGTTCATGGTGCTTACCATCATCAGTACCGCGCACAGGAAGAACAGGGTGGGGAAGAAGGTGAGAATGGGCACCAGATTGTTTTTGCCCTCCATGAGGGAGTAGGCGGGCTGGTTGTCCTTCAGGGCCAGAACATTGACCACCTTGTTGCCCAGCACGTCGTCAATGGCCTCCCGGATGGCGGAGGCGGGGACGCCGTCGGCGGTGGTGATGCAGATCTGGGTATATTGGTTGTCCCCCATCACCCCGCTGAGGACCTCCTCGTTTACATAGGCGAAGCCGAACCGGGACAAGTCGGGGGAGGGATTGGTGGCGTTGATGTTGTAGAGACACTCCGGGTCCTTGCCCACGCCGCAGATTTGGAGCCGCAGGTGGACACCCAGGCCGGTGAGGGTGAGCTCGTACCAGTCCCCTACCTCCAGATCATGGGCGGCGGCGTACTGGTCGCTGAGGAAGATCTCCCGGCTGTTTTGGGGCAGGGTCCCCTCCACAATGTAGGGGGTGTTGATGGAGAAGTCGGCCACGCCATAGAGGGTAAGGGTCAGGTCGCTGTCATGCCGGTCCTCGGCGTCCAGCACCACCCGGGGCTGCACGCCGGTAATCCCCTCCACGCCGGACAGGGCCCGGCAGTCCCCCTGATCCAGGCCAGCGCCGGAGATCCAGTAGTCGGCCACGTTCTGGGCGTCGTAGTAGTCGCTCATCAGCCGGTCCACGTTGTAGATGATGCCGCTGAGGCCGGTGTACACCACCACGGCGATCATGGTGATGATGCTCACCGAGATCAGCCGGGAGGCGGTGCGCCGCAGGTCGCGGAAAAAGTTCTTCCAGATCATGCTACCACTCCAGTTCCTGTACGGGCACCGGGTTGGGATTTTCCTCAAAGGATTCGATCTTGCCGCTCTTCATACGGATGAGCACGTCGGCGGTGGGGGCCAAAGCCCCGTTGTGGGTGACCACCACCACCGTCTTTTTGCTCTGCTTGCAGAGGTCGTACAGCAGGGCCAAAATGGATTTGCCGGTCACATAGTCCAGGGCGCCGGTGGGCTCGTCGCACAGCAGCACGTCGGGATTTTTGGCCAAAGCCCGGGCGATGGCTCCCCGCTGCTGCTCGCCGCCGGAGCACTGGGCGGGGAAATTCCGCCGCCGCTCATCCAGACCCACCATCCGCAGCACCTCCCGGGTGTCCAGGGGATTGGGGCAGATCTGGCTGGCCAGCTCCACATTTTCCTCCACCGTCAGGTTGGGCATCAGGTTGTAAAACTGGAACACAAAGCCGATGCTCTCCCGGCGGTACTGGGTGAGCTGGCGCTTGTTGAAGCCGGAGATCTCCTTGTCGTTGACAAAGACCTTGCCGCCGGTGGGGGAGTCCATGCCCCCCAGAATGTTGAGCACGGTGGATTTACCGGCGCCGCTGGCCCCCAGAATGATGGTGTATTTGCCCTCGGGAATGGTGAAGCTGATGTCGTCCACCGCTTTGATCACCGTTTTGCCCATACTGTACTCCCGGGACACGTGCTCCAGCCGGACGCCTGACATAGGGACGACACCTCCCTGAAATTGGTTAAAACTTACGGATATCGGTGGAATAAGAGAAATTATTTGTGTGATTATGTCATATTATAGCACGGCATACCGGCTTTCTCAATCCCTGGGGGAGGGGCTGTATAAAAAATGATCTGCGATTCCCGAAGGAATCGCAGATCATGGTTCACGGGAAGAGATACACGCCGTCGGCGGCGGGGGCAAAGCCGGCCTGGAAGAAGGCGGCGCAGGCTTTGGCCATATAGGCCGGGTCCTGGCTGCCGGCGGTCTCCACAGCAGCGTGCATGGCCAGCTGGGCCATGCCGATGTCCACCATGGGGATGCTGACGGCCTGACTGAGCAGATTGCCCAGGGTGGAGCCGCCAGGCTCGTCGGCCCGGTTGGCAAAGATCTGCACCGGCACCCCGGCCTGCAGGCAAACCGCCTTGAACAGCCCGGCGGTGAGGCCGGTGGTGGTGTACTTCTGGTTGGCGGACAGCTTGATGACCACGCCGCCGTTGGGGTAGACCTTATTGGCGGGGTCGGCCTTTTCCGTAAAGTTGGGGTGGACGGCGTGGCCGTTGTCGGCGCTGAGGAGCATACTGCCGGTCAGAGCCTGCCGCACCTGCTGGTCGTCCAGGTTCAGCACATGGGCAATGCGGGAGAGCACATCGGGCAGGAAGGAGCTGAGAGCCCCCTGCCGGGTGCCGCTGCCCACCTCCTCGTTGTCAAAAAGGCAGTAGGTCTGTCCCAGCTTGTCCTGGGGAGCGGCGGTGAGCAGGCCCTCCAGGGTGGCGTAGGCGCAGCCCAGATCGTCAATGCGGGGGGCCTGGAACAGCTCCCCGGCGGGACCCAGCACCACCGGCTGCTGCCGGGGGCAGAGGGTTAGATCGGCGGACAGAATGTCCTCGGGGGCCACCTCCAGCTCACCGGCTACCAGCTGGGTGAGGGAGGGAGAGCCAGCCAGACCATACAGGGGCTGCATATCCTTCTGGGCGTTGTAGTCGTGGCCCCGGTTCACGTCCCGCTGCTGGTGGATGGCCAGGCTGGGAATGGCAAGCAGGTCCCGGTCCAGGTAGACCAGACGGCTCTCAATGCCCCGGGCGGTTTTGACGATAGCCCGGCCTGCCACCGTAAGGGGCCGGTCCAGCCAGGAGGCGCAGTTCATGCCGCCGTAGCCCTCGGCGGACAGGCGCAGATAGCGCTTATCCCCCTCCAGAACGTCGCCTTTGATATAAAAGGTGGGGGAGTCGCTGTGAGCGGCGGTCATCCGCCAGCCGGTGAGGGCGGTTTTGGGCAGCCGGAAGGCGATGAGGCTGCTCTGGTTGCGGGTGGTGTAATAGCCCTTGCCCCACTCCAGGGCCCAGGGGGCGCACTCCTCCAGCCGGGCAAAGCCCGCCTGATCCAGCAGGGAAGCGGCGGCGGCAACGGCGTGGTAGGGGCTGGGGCTGCGGGAGATGAAGTCCATCAGTTGATGCAGGGTGTCCATAGTCGATAACCTCCTGGGTGGAAAATTTCAAGGTAAGAGAAAAAAGCCGCGAACGCTCCAACGTCCACGGGCGCATTTTATCTATATTTTTGTTCAATCCATTATATCGCGAAGTGTAGGGAGAATCAACCGATTGTTTCCTATTTGGACTTACGGCCATTGCGCCCGGCGGCCAAAGTGATTGCCGGGCAAAAGCCACGACAGATCAGTGATTTGCAAAAAAGAAGAGGGTTGTTTTTCAAATTGATAGCTTGAAAAACAACCCTCTTCATTATTCAGTTCACGCAAGCTGGGGACTTTCGGCGGCGGCATCCAGAATCTGCTCCAGATCTCCGGCTACAAACAGGTAATCCGCGTCTATCAACAGAATCACCGTATCGCGTTTTGCAATTGCGCACAAATAGCGTTCTTTCCGCCTGTCCACAACACAAAGTGGCTCGGTTTAATACTTGTCGCTCTTTCCAGGGTTTTCAAGGGGCGTTCCCACAGGCTCATCCCGCCAGGATACGTCATCAACATCCTGCCCCAGTTTGAACATGGCAATCTGCTGGTGCATCATGTTGGCCTGACCGGACAACTCCTCACTGGCGGCAGCGCTCTCCTCTGCGGTGGCCGAATTGGTCTGTACCACATTGGAAATCTGATCCACGCCCTTGGAAATCTCAGACAGTTTATTTGCCTGATCGCGGTACGCCTGGGCCACTGCCTCCATGGTTTCCACGATCTGCTTCGTCTTATTCTCTACCACGGTCAGGGAATCCGCTGTCAGCTCCGTCAATTCTCCCCCTTGCTCCACGGCGTGGACAGAATTTTCAATCAGTTCGTTTGTTTTCTTGGCGGCCTCCGCACTCTTGCCCGCCAGGCTGCGGACCTCGTCGGCTACCACGGCAAAGCCCTTACCGGCAGAACCTGCCCGGGCTGCCTCTACCGCCGCATTCAATGCCAGAATATTGGTCTGGAAAGCGATGTCGTCAATGGTCTTGATGATACCACGAATGGCAGTGGATTGGATGCTGATGTCCTCCATGGCCTTGCGCATGGCTGCCATCTGGGTATTGCTCTTTTCCAACTCATTCTTGATCTCTTCCAAGAACTTCCCGGCCTGAACGGCTTTCTCTGCTTCTTCCGACATCTGCCCAGACAACTCCTGCACGGCCGAGGACAGTTCTTGCACGGAAGACGCCTGCTCCGTGGCACCCTGGGCAAGGGCCTGGGCGCCGTTGGCAATCTGATCAGAACCAGCGTGGACCTGGTCCGCCGACTGGGCAATGGAGGTCAAAGTTACGGTCAAGGTGTTGCGGATGTTGAGCAATGCATCCTTAATCTTGGAAAACTCCCCTACATAATCTTGATGCAGGTCGAACACAAGATTGCCCGCTCCAATCTGATTAAGCACAGCGGAAATTTCATCAATATAAAGGATGTACTCTTTCAGGCGTTCCACAATCCGGGCCACATTAGAACCAAGCTGAGCGACTTCATCCCGGCCATGGGTGTCTACCGTCACATCCAGCTGCCCGTCGGCTAGTATGCTAACTGTATGATCCAAACGCTTAAGCGGACGGGTAATAGACAGAGCGATAAAGGCGCAGATTGCGGTCAGCAGAATGCAGCAAGCCGCCGTCCCCACAAGCAGTACACGGAGAATGTCTGAGGTGTGAGCGGTGTATTCATCCACCGACATAATCCCCAGCACAGTGTACCCAGTATCGCCCACCGGAACAGTGCTGCCGTAATATTTGGTGTTGCCCCGAGTATAGAGCATAGCGTTGGAGTCCTGCTTATTGGTAATGGCCTCCAGTATATTGGAAGAATAGTTTGCCTCGGAGGCGTTGGTCCCCACCACCGTCTCATCAGGATGGTAGATAATCTGGTTGTTCAGATCGTAAAGGGTGATATAACCACTATCGCCTATGACAACATTCCCCAGAATCTGCTTCATGTGGGTGATATTAAGGTCAATTCCCACCACGCCTTTTATTTGCCCGTTGACAAAAACGGGGCTGGCTACGGTTACCGCGTCCCCGCTACCATTGGCGCTGGTGTAGGTCTCCGTTACAATGGTATCCTGCTTGCTTGTGACAAGTTTGTACCAGGAACGGGAGCTCAAGTCAATTTCCCCCGGTGCAAACAGGGTGCCGTCGCTTTGGAGTAACTCTCCGCTTTGCAGATTGGCGATCCATACATGATCCACATTTTCCGCATTGTCCTGCTGGATTAAACGTATCGTCTCCAGCAGGCTAAAATACAAGGTGTGGGCAGTGATGCCACCCTCCACCACTTCATTGGTCGTATCCCGGACAAGCTGAGTGGCCGCCAGGCACTCAGAAATGCCGTAATATTCCTCAAAAAAGGCGTTTACCTCGTTGGCTGCAGAATCTGCCTGGGCATTCAGCTGCTCATTCATCACTTCATTCACGATGTTCGATCCTTGAAGGCCTAAAAACACGCCCATGAGGATCATTGAGGCGATCAGCGGAACAAGAATTCCCAGCAACAGTTTTGGGACAATTCCAAATTTAACTTGTATTTGATTTCTAGACATAGTTTTATTTCGTCCTCTCTTCATGAAAACTCCCTCCATTTTGCTTATATATTCAGTTGTCTTTATATCGACCCCCTAAATCAACGGTTGCTCAGCTGCCAGACGTTGGGAATATGTTTCGCAACATAATTTTATCATGTGATTATATCGGCATAGCACAAGAATTTCTTAATAGCTATCAGAAAAAATTTTTGTAATATTGTGTAATTTTTGTTTAAATTACATTATCTAGTGTAAATGGCAATCTATAAACTGTACAGGTCCAGTAAAATGGAAGTGACAAAAGGCCCCCTGATGTAGTCTATTTTCCTACATCAGGGGGCCTTTTCGCTCTGCCGTTGTTTCAGCAGCCTTAGTTGGAGTATCGCAACAGTGTAGATGCCATAACTTCCGGGTTCGCACCCGATACCAAATCGAAGCCCAGCGCAGCGGGTTTGATTTGGAAAGGAGGAGCAGCGGCGTGAGCGCGCTCTGGCTTTTGTAAAAAAGTCGGAGCAAGCGATACAAAGCTTGCTCCGACGTGGTACGGGTAGTGGGGGTCGAACCCACACGCCTTGCGGCACAGGAACCTAAATCCTGCACGTCTGCCAATTCCGTCATACCCGCTTGTTGTGTCCACTAGTTTAGCATCCGCGCGGGAAAATGTCAATTCCGTCAGGGGGTTGCGGCACGGACAGGAAGGCATTATAATGAAATGGCATATGCAGCCGAAGGAGGAACCAGACCATGAAAATCGCGCCCCGCATTGCGGCGATACAGGATATTTCAGGCTTTGGCCGCTGCTCATTGACGGTGGTGCTGCCGGTGCTGTCCGCCATGGGGAGCCAGTGCTGCCCCCTGCTCACCGCCAGCCTGTCGGCCCACACCGCCTTCCCGCCCAGCGATAAGGCCACCTTTCTGGACCTGACCGGCCAGATGGAGCGGACCGCAGACCATTGGGCGGAGCTGGGCGTGACCTTTGACGCCATTTACAGCGGCTTTTTGGGCTCGGCGGACCAGATCCGGATTATTGAGCAATTTTACCGGCAGTTCCGGGGAGAACATACCCGGGTGCTGGTGGACCCGGTGATGGGGGACCACGGCAAGCCCTACCGCACCTACACCCCAGACCTGTGCGCCAGAATGCGGGAGCTGGCCGATCAGGCCGACTGCATTACCCCCAACTGGACCGAGGCCGCCCTGCTGCTGGGGGAGGACTATGACAGCCGCCCCACAGAGGAGAGTAGTATCCGGAGCTGGCTGGAGCGGCTGAGTCTGGATGGCAGGCGTTCGGTGGTGCTTACCGGCGTCAGCCTGGCGGAGAGCCAGGTGGGTGCGGGCTATTTTGACCGCATCACCGGTACCACCGGCTTTGCCATGGCCCACCAGGAGCCCGCTCACTTCCCCGGCACCGGCGACCTCTTTGCCAGCGTGCTGCTGGGCGCTCTCATGCGGGGGGACGAGTTGCCCGGCTCGGTACGGCAGGCGGTAGACTTTGTCCAGCGCTGCGCCGCCCACACCCTGGCGGCGGGTACTCCGCCGGTGGAGGGAGTTCAGTTTGAGCCCCTGCTGAAGGAATTGGTATAAACGCCGTTATAGAGAACAAACATAAAAAAGGGACGCTGCTGTTGCAGCGTCCCTTTTTGGATGCAAGTATCTTACTTGTGGTCCACGGAATACATATGAGCGATGAGGTCCAGCACCTTGTTGGAGTAGCCGATCTCGTTGTCGTACCAGGACACGACCTTCACGAAGGTGTCGGTCAGAGCGATACCGGCGCCGGCGTCGAAGATGGAGGTACGGGTGTCGCCCAGGAAGTCGGAGGAAACAACGGCGTCCTCGGTGTAGCCCAGGATGCCCTTCAGCTCGCCCTCGGAGGCGGCCTTCATGGCGGCGCAGATCTCGTCGTACTTGGCGGGCTTGGCCAGGTTGACAGTCAGGTCAACCACGGACACGTCCAGGGTGGGAACACGCATGGACATACCGGTCAGCTTGCCGTTCAGCTCGGGGATAACCTTGCCCACGGCCTTGGCAGCGCCGGTGGAGGAGGGGATGATGTTGCCGGCAGCAGCGCGGCCACCACGCCAGTCCTTCTTGGAGGGGCCGTCAACGGTCTTCTGGGTAGCGGTGGTGGAGTGAACGGTGGTCATCAGACCGTCGGTGATGCCCCAGTTGTCGTGCAGCACCTTGGCGATGGGAGCCAGGCAGTTGGTGGTGCAGGAGGCGTTGGACACGAACTTCATGTCGGAAGTGTAGGTGTTGTGGTTGACGCCCATCACGAACATGGGGGTGGAGTCCTTGGAAGGAGCGGACATAACAACCTTCTTGGCGCCGGCGTCAATGTGAGCCTGGGCCTTCTCCTGGGTCAGGAACACGCCGGTGGACTCCACGACGTACTCAGCACCCACCTCGCCCCAGGGGATGTCCTTGGGGTCCATGCAGGCAAAGAACTTCACGGTCTTGCCGTTGACGATGATGGCGTCATCGGTGTACTCGATGGTGCCGTCGAACTGACCGTGCATGGTATCGTAACGGAGCATATAAGCCATGTAGTCGGGGGTCATGAAGGGATCGTTGATGCCCACGAACTCGATGTCAGAGCGGTTGATGCCGGCGCGGAACACCAGACGGCCGATACGGCCAAAACCGTTAATACCCACTTTAATGCTCATAGTGAATCTCTCCTTTGTTCTAAATAGCCTCTTAATACATCTTTCTTTGGCGCGACTACATTATAGACTAATCTGCCTGGAATGAAAAGAGGAAAAATGCAAAACTTACTGGGGAAACTGTATAAATTTATATGGTGGTTATCGGTAAACGTGGCAGTTTCGATGCAATACGACCGTATTCCTTGAGATTCGACAAAATATTTGCTATACTGACTTTGACTTTACCACGTTTTGGGCGCGGAGAGGGGGAGGGAGGCCCATGGAGCCTGTTTCCGAGGACCTGGGGCTGCTGCTGGTGGAGCAGTTCCGGGAGCAGATGAACAATCTGGCGGCGGCGGTGCAGCTGCTGACGCCGGTGGTGCAGGAGAAGGGGGGCCGTCAATACGAGCCCTACCTGGCCATCCTCCACCAGAGTATGTACCGCATGATGCGGATGCTGGGCAATCTGGAGTACCTCCAGCTGCCGGAGGGGGAGCTGACGGCGGAGCGGGCCAGCCTGGATCTGGCGGGGCTGTGCCGCACCCTGGGGGAGCAGGTGGCCTCTCTGGCCCGGCAGGCGGGACTGAGCTTCACCTATGAGGAGGAGCGGGGCAGCCTCATCACCACCGGGGACGCGCCCCAGCTGCGGCGGATGCTGCTGGGCCTCATCTCCAACGCCTTTCGGGCGGCGGGGAAAGGGGGACACACCGGTCTGCGTCTGGCGGTGCGCCAGGACCGGGCGGTGCTCACCGTCTGGGACGACGGCCCCGGCCTGCCCCCGCCGGAGGAGGAGCGGGAGCTGCTCCACCGGCCCGACGGCCTGGGGCTGGGCCTGCGGGTGGCCCGGCGGATCGCAGCCCTCCACGGCGGCGCCATTGTGTTTGAGCAGCGGGAGGACCGGGGCTCCCGGGCGGTGGTGTCCCTGCCCATCCAGCCGCCGGAGGGAGGAACGGTCCTGCGTACCCCGCGGGCGGACTGGGACCGGTCGGGGGGATTCTCCGACCTGATGGTGGAGCTGTCCGCCGTGCTGCCGTATGAGGCATTCCTGCCCGCTGATCTGGAGTGAGAAACGAATAAAAGGAGAGCGCCGCGTAAGCGGCGCTCTTTTTATCGGTGGGGGACGGGCCGTGACGCTTGACGTTGCAGGCCTTCCGTGGGATAATAATTAGAATCCTGTTTTTTGGTTTGGAGGGACCGGATATGACGGATTTTTTGGTCCGGCATTTTGTGCGTGACTATCAGCAGGTACAGGACCCGGCGGTGCGGGAGCGCTACGGCGTGCTGTCCGGCGGGGTGGGTATTTTCCTCAACCTGCTGCTGTCACTGGGAAAGTTTTTTGCCGGTGTGGTCACCGGCTCCATCGCCGTTACCGCCGACGCCTTCAACAACCTGTCCGACGCGGGCTCCTCGGTGGTGACCCTGGTGGGCTTCAAGCTGGCGGGGCAGAAGGCCGACGACGGACACCCCTTCGGTCACGGCCGCATCGAGTATCTGGCGGGCCTGCTGGTGTCCCTGCTGATTTTAATGGTGGGCGTGGAGCTGGGCAAGACCTCCATTGAAAAGATCCTTCAGCCGGAGGAGGTGGCCTTTTCCCTGCTGTCGGTGGGCATCCTCATCTGCTCCATTCTGGTCAAGCTGTGGATGAGCCTCTTTAACCGGAAGCTGGGGAGACGCATCCACTCGGCGGCTATGCAGGCCACCGCCACCGACTCCCTGTCCGATGTGGTGGCCACCTCCGCCGTGCTGGCAGGCACCCTCATCGGCCACTTTGCCCATGTGAGCATCGACGGCTGGATCGGCGTGGTGGTGGCGGTCTTTATCCTGCGGGCGGGCTGGGGCGCCGCCAAGGACACCCTGAACCCCCTGCTGGGTACCGCCCCCGACCCGGAGCTGGTGAAGGCCATCCAGCAGCTGGTGCTGTCCCATGAGCAGGTGGTGGGGATGCACGATCTGGTGATCCACGACTACGGCCCCGGCCGGCGGATGTGCTCCTTCCACGCCGAGGTGCCCGAGGGAAATGATATTATGGAGGCTCACGACGCCATCGACCACATCGAGCGGGAGATTCAGGAGAAATTCGGCATTGAGACCACCGCCCATATGGACCCCATTGCCACCGGAGACAGCGAAGTGACCCGCCTGCGGGACCAGATGCGGGATCTGGTGCGGGAGATCGATCCGGACATGAGCATCCATGACTTCCGACTGACCCGAGGCCCCCGCCACACCAACCTGATTTTTGACGTGGTGGTACCGCACCGCTGCCGGCTCAATGACGAGGAGATCCGCAAGCGGGTGACCCAGGCGGCGGGACAGGTGGTGCCGGACTGCTATGTGGTGCTCCAGCTGGACCGGTCCTATGTGGGAGCAAAATAGGGCCGATTTACAAATTGTTCACCCCACAGGGCGGGTGAGCGTGTATAATAATGATAAGTGCGATACAGACGCCCAGGTATAAACGGACGTACCGGAAGAATACCATTTGATTAGTCTGAAAAGGACGGTGTACTATGGCCAAGAAAGTCCTCATCGTGGAAGATGACTCCAATATTGCCGAACTGCTCCACCTCTATTTGGAGAAGGAGGGGTTTGAGACGGCGGTGGCCGGCGACGGCGGCAAGGGTGTGGAACTGTTCCGCTCCTTCCGGCCCGACCTGGTGCTGCTGGACATCATGCTGCCCGTCATGGACGGCTGGTCGGTGCTGAAAAAGATTCGGGAGAACGACAAGACCCCCGTGATCATGCTCACCGCAAAGGGGGAGACCCAGGACAAGGTGGCCGGCCTGGAGGGGGGCGCCGACGACTACATCGTCAAGCCTTTCGAGATGAAGGAGGTGCTGGCCCGCATCCACGCGGTGCTCCGCCGGTTCGGCGGGGACGAAAACGGCAGCGGGGAGAAGAAGCTGTCCTTCGACAAGCTGGTCATCAACCTGGACTCCTACGAGCTGCTGGTGGACGGCAAGCGGGTGGACACGCCCCCTAAGGAGCTGGAGCTTCTGTACCATCTGGCCGCCTCCCCCAACCGGGTGTTCACCCGCAACCAGCTGCTGGACGAGGTGTGGGGCTTTGACTACTTCGGCGACTCCCGCACCGTGGACGTACACATCAAGCGCCTGCGGGAAAAGCTGGAGGGCGTCAGCAGTCAATGGAGCCTGAAAACCGTATGGGGCGTAGGCTATAAGTTTGAGGTTGTGACGGCCTCATGAGAAGCCTGTATAAACGGCAGTTCATCCTGACGGCGGGTATGATCCTGGTGTCCTTCGCTCTGCTGGGGGCGGCGTTCTTTACTCTGTCCTATCAGTACACCATCCGGCAGACCAGGGATTCCATGGAGCGCAACGCCGACTATGTGGCCAACTTCACCTCCAAGTCCCGGGCTTTGGGCGTGGGGGTGGAGGATGACGTCTACATCACCATGATCGCTACCATTGCCCAGATCTCCGACGCCGTGGTGCTCATCACCGAGGCCGACGGCGAAATGGTGGTATCCACCGACGGCATCACTGTTCAGGGCTACAACACCCTGGGCGGGCGGTACCTGCCCCGCAGCGTGGTGGAGCAGGTGGCCCAGTCCGGCGGCTACACCGGCATGAGTACCCTGGGAGGCTTCTTCTCTGAAAAGCGCTATGTGGCGGGCACGCCCATCCTGGTGGATACCCTGGACCGCAACAGCGGCCAGGTGGTGCAAACCATGGTGGGGGTGGCCTATGTGGCGGCGGAGGCCTCCAGTCTGACCGAGCTGTGGCGGGCCTTTACCACCATCTTCTTCTTTACCGCCGTGGTGGTGCTGTGCATCGCCTTCCTCACCAGCTCGGTGACCTCCCTCAAGCAGACCAAGCCCCTGAAGGAGATCGCGGAGATCGCCAGAAAGTTCGGCCACGGCGAGTATGAGCTGCGGGTCAAGGGCTATGAGGACCGGCGGGACGAGGTGGGGGAGCTGGCCGAGGCCTTCAACGCCATGGCCGACTCCATCTCCAAGAGCGAGGAGCGCCGCTCTGAGTTCGTGGCCAACATCTCCCATGAGCTAAAGACACCCATGACCACCATTGCCGGCTTCTCCGACGGCATTTTGGACGGTACCATTCCGCCCGAGCGGGAGCGGGCCGCTCTCCAGACCATCTCCTCCGAGACCCGGCGGCTGTCCCGGCTGGTGCGGCGGATGCTGGACCTGTCCCGGCTCCAGTCGGCGGAAAACGTCACCGCCCAGGAGCAGTTTGACGTCTCCGAGATCATGCTGCGGGTGCTGGTGAGCCTGGAGACCAAGATCAACGCCCGGCACCTGGATGTGGACACCCAGCTGCCCGACGGGGCGGTGATGGTGTGGGGTGACCCGGACGCCATCACCCAGGTGTGCTATAACCTGCTGGACAACGCCATCAAGTTCTCCAACGAGGGGAGCACCATGGGCATCTCCATCACCACCAAAGGCGGAAAGGCCCATGTGGTGGTGCGCAATACAGGGCAGACCATTCCGCCGGAGGAGCTGGCCATGATCTTCGACCGGTTCCACAAGAGCGACAAGTCCCGCAGTGTGGACCGGGAGGGCGTGGGCCTGGGCCTGTATATCGTCAAGACCATCCTGAACAACCACAAGGAAAATATTACAGTGACCAGCCAGGACGGCGTGACCGAGTTCGACTTCACGCTGACGCTGGCCTGACGGACGGGAGGAAGCCATGCACGGCTACTATTACGACCAGAACCGGGTCTATCCCCCCAACGACCCCGGCCCCCGCCGGCGTGGCCCGGGCCGCCCGGGAAAGGCTGTGGCGCTCTTCTGCTGCGCTCTGGTTCTGCTGCTGGCGGCGGCGGTCGTGCTGCGCTGGGTGGGGGATACCCTGTCTCCCCGGGAGGATCTGTTCTATTCTGGGGATGAGCGTCCCCGGGAGACTCCCTACGACTGGGGGAATACCTGGGACTGGGAGGACGAGGAGCTTGGGGAGACCACTGTGGAGCGGGCTCCCCTGGGGGACAATGTGACCCTGACCCTGACGCCCCAGCCCCAGTCGGAGGCACACACCCTCCAGACCATCTATCAGGAGAACATCCAGTCCATCGTGTCCATCTGGGGGGACGCGGGGACCTCCTACTCTTTCGGTACCGGGGTGGTGATGTCCGCCGACGGCTACATCATCACCAACGCCCACGTCATTGAGGGGTGCAGCTCCCTGGAGGTGATCCTCCAGGACGACAGCAGCTATGAGGCTCTGCTGGTGGGGATGGACGTGTCCACAGACCTGGCGGTACTCAAGATCGACGCCTGGGGGCTGGATGCCGCGGTGTTCGGCGACTCCAACCAGATGCAGGTGGGGGATACGGTGGTAGCCATCGGCAATCCCCTGGGTCAGGAGCTGCGGGGCACCATGACCGACGGCATTATTTCCGCCATCAACCGGGACGTGGATGTGGACGGGTACTCCATGGTGCTCATCCAGACCACCGCCGCCCTGAACTCGGGCAACTCGGGGGGCGCCCTCATCAATTCCTACGGCCAGGTGGTGGGCATCACCAATATGAAGATGTCCGCCTACGACGATACGGTGGAGGGCCTGGGCTTTGCCATCCCCACCACCACCGTCAAGCGGGTGGTGGAGGACCTGATCTGCCAGGGCTATGTCAGCGGAGAGCCCACCATCGGCATCACCTGCTACACCGTCACCCAGGAGATAGCGGAGGAATACGACCTGCCTCTGGGAGTCTATGTGGACAGCGTGCAGCAGGACTCCGACGCCAAAAAGCAGGGCGTCTTTCCCGGCGACGTGATCGTGGAGGCCAACGGCCAGAGCATCACCACCATTGAGGAGCTGCTGGCGCTGAAGGAGGGCATGGAGACGGGGGACGTGATCCACTTCCGCCTGTGGCGGAGCGGCGCCTATCTGGAGCGGGACGTGACCTTGATCGAGCAGTATGTCCCCTGAATCAGGACAAAAAATGGGCGTCTCCGTTAGGAGACGCCCAATGATATCCAACCGAATGGAATGAATGGTGACATGGATCGCACTTGTCCCTTGGGTAAGCTGTGACCACAATATACCATAAATTACTAAAAATGTCAAACGGAAGTTTTGCCGAAAGGGGTCGGAAAGAAGATGATGATTGTCGACGGGGTGGTCCACCCCATGGATGGGCCGGTGATCCAGCGGGGCTATGTGGCCTTCGGGGACGGAAAGATCACGGCGGTGGGGCCTATGGAGGAGCTGACCGCCGTCGCGGAGGATGCGCTGGACGCTCAGGGCGGGCACATCCTGCCCGGCTTCATTGACGCCCACTGCCACCTGGGCCTGTTCGGGGACTCCCTGGGGTTTGAGGCCGACGACGGCAACGAGTCCACTGACCCCTGCACCCCCCAGCTGCGTGCCATCGACGGGGTGAATCCCCTGGACCGGTGCTTTCAGGAGGCCCGGGAGGGGGGCGTTACCACGGTGCTCACCGGCCCCGGCTCCGCCAACCCCATCGCCGGGCAGTTTGTGGCCCTGAAAACCGACGGGCGCTGGGTGGACCAGATGGTGGTGAAGGCCCCGGCGGCCATGAAGTTTGCCCTGGGCGAGAATCCCAAGTCGGTGTACAACGACCGGAAGGAGACTCCGGTGACCCGTATGGCCACGGCGGCCATCATCCGGGAGGAGCTGTCCAAGGCCCTGGAGTACCAGGACAAGCAGGACAAGGCGGACCAGGACCCGGACACCGATATGCCTGACTACGATGCCAAGCTGGAGGCCCTGGCGCCGGTGCTGCGGGGGGAGGTGCCCGCCCATTTCCATGCCCACCGGGCGGACGACATCGCCACGGCGGTGCGGCTCAGCAAGGAGTTCGGCCTGAAGTATGTCATTGTCCACGGTACCGAGGGTTACAAGATCTCCGACCTGCTGGCGGCCGAGGGGGCGGCGGTAATCACCGGTCCCTGCCTCACCGACCGCTCCAAGCCGGAGTTGGTGGGCCAGACCCTGGAAAACCCGGCCCTGCTGGCCAAGGCGGGGGTACGGGTAGCCATCTGTACTGACCACCCGGAGACCCCCATCCAGTACCTGCCCCTGTGCGCCGCCATGGCGGTACGGGGCGGTATGGGGGAGGAGGAGGCCCTGGCGGCCATAACCCGCAACCCGGCTGAGATTGCCGGCATCGGCCACCGGGTGGGAACCCTGACTCCCGGCAAGGACGCCGATATCGTGGTCACCCAGGGCCACCCCTTCGACTGGAACGGGAAGATTACGGCGGTGTTTCTGGAGGGCAGGCAGATCTTGTGAAGTGCCAAAAGAGATAGATAAATGTTTGATGCAGGAGGGAGGAGCAGAACATGATTGGTGTATATGGAATTGGCTGGGGGTCGTCCAGCGCCTATTGGGGGCGGACTGCCGCCGCCGGCCAGGGAGGGCGAATCACGGCGGTGAGTCGTGCCCAGACGCAGGCCGCGGACCAGCCGGTGACCCCGGTGACCGCCGCTCCCACTGTGAGCCGGGACCAGCCCAGTGGGGTCACATTGACCGGCCCGGCGGCAGTCTCCAACTATCGGGAGGGAGCTGACCCGGTGGAGCTGTCGGTACGGGGCCGCATCCAGTACCTGAGCCAGGAGGAGCTGGACGCCGAGGTGGAGAAGGCCAAGTCCCCGCAGGAGGTCATGGAAGAGGGCGAGTGCCAGACCTGTAAGGAGCGGAAGTACCAGGACGGCTCCAACGATCCCGGCGTGTCCTTCAAGACCCCCACCAACATCGCGCCGGAACAGGCGGCGGTAACGGTGCGGGGCCATGAGCAGGAGCACGTGGTACGGGAGCAGGCTGAAGCCCAGCGGGAGAACCGGGAGGTGGTTTCCCAGTCGGTGACCTATCACACGGCCATCTGCCCGGAGTGCGGCAAGACCTATGTGTCCGGCGGCACCACGCGCACGACCACGCGGGCGGCGGAGGCGCAAACGGCTGCTGATCCCACCCGTCAGGGCGGGCAGATCCCGTTCTTTGCCGTGGCCTGAACGCTTCGTTTGCCATGGTTCAAACAGGGTTTGGAATCCCATTATACAAAAAAGTGTTCCGCAGCAGTTGCTACTGCTGCGGAACACTTTTTTGCTGCAAATGATAGCGTTCCACCGCCATCTTCGGTCGGTGGGCCGCGCCGTATGGCGGTGTTTGCGCGGCAGACGGCGGGGGATCATCCCTCCAGCTTGTCCACCCGGCGCTGGTGACGGCCCCCCTCAAACTCGGTGTTCAGAAAGGCGTCCAGGATCTTGTCGGCCATATTGTTGCCGATGAGACCGCCTCCCATGGCCAGCATATTGGCATTGTTGTGGCGGCGGGTCATCTCAGCGGACAGAGGCTCGCTGCACAGGGCGCAGCGGATGCCCTTCACCTTGTTGGCGGCGATGGAGATGCCGATGCCGGTGGTGCAGATGACGATGCCCCGGTCACACTCGCCGGAGGCCACCGCCTCAGCCGCCGCCCGGCCGAAGTCGGGATAGTCGCAGCTGTCGGACGTATAACAGCCGTAATCCTTGTAGGCCAGCTGGTGCTGGTCCAGATAGTCCATGACGTGGCGCTTGAGGGCCAGTCCTCCGTGGTCGGAACCCAGTGCGATCATAACAACATCCTCCTTACAGTGTGTGGAACACAGGTTTGCGCTTCTCGTAGGTGGCCAGATAGCGGAATCCCGCCTCCGCCAGCAGCTGGCAGGCCTGCTCACAGCCCTTGCCCACCCCGTCGGTGGTGTGGGCGTCCGAGCCGATGGTGACGATCTCGCCGCCGCAAGCCTTGAACTGCTTGAGCACCGGCAGCCACTCCTTCAGGGTGCGGCCCCGCCAGGTGTTGATCTCAATGCCCCGGCCCCGCTCCGCCGCTGCACGGAAGATGCCGTCCAGCACATCGTGGTAGCGATCCAGGGAGATGGGGTGATCCATGTAGCGCAGGGGGTAGATGATGTGGCTGAGTACGTCGTAGAAATCGGTGACGGCCAGCTGGGCCATGGAGGCGAAGTAGTCGTCCAGGGCGGCGTAGCAGGCCGCCGGATCGGGGTAGTCCACATAGTAGAAGTCGGTGCCCCCCTTCTGAGGGCAGAGATTGTGGATGGACCCCAGCACGAAGTCCAGCTCCGGCCGGTCCAGAATGGCCCGGCTGGCCTCCGGATTCAGGTGGGCCATGCCGAACTCCAGCCCCAGGCGGATGGTCAGCTTGCCTGCATAACGGGGCGCCACGGCGGCGTACTGTTCCAGGGCGGGGGGCCAGTCGTAGTGGTCCACCGGCTCACCGTAGAGTTCCAGCAGGTCGCAGTGGTCGGTAATGCACAGCTCGTTCAGCCCCGCCGCCACGGCGGCCTCCGCCATTTCGGCCAGAGGCACACTGCCGTCGGGGGAGAGCTTGGTGTGGGTGTGGTAATCGGTGAGATACATAGCAGACTCCTTTAAAACGGCCAGGCGGGGAACCATTTTAAGATGCAGGTTCCGTACCAGCTGGGATAAGTGATGCCCACCAGCACCGGGTAGAACAGGGCGTACAGAGCCGCCGCGCCGCCGGTGACGGCGTACATGGCCGGCTTCCAGCGGATCATCTCTTCCTTTCTGGACAGGGTGTAGAACACATAGCACAGCCCCAGGATGAGGAAGAGCACCGAGGGGAAGTAGTGGTAGGCAAAGGTGATGCGCCCGATGAAGAACCAGGGCACCAGCTGGGCCAGATAGCCGATGAGAATGAACAGGGCGATGGGGGAGGACTGCCGAAAAGCCCGGCTGACCAACCAACCCAGGACCAAATAGAGGACCAGCAGGGCTACGATGAGCACCAGGCAGAGCAGGCGGGTCTGGGTGTCGGTCTCCGGGTCAAACACGCCGGTGACCCAGGCGGCGGAGGCCGCGCCTCCCAGTCCGGACAGGCCGAAGAAAGTCAGCTTGGCCCACAGGGGACGGAAGGCCTGGGCGGCGCATACCAGCATGGATGCCAGCCCGCCCCAGCATACCACAGGATTGAGGAAGGCGGCAAAGCGGGTGGTGACGCCGCTCACCGAGTTGTCCATGTAGTACAGGATGGGCCGGGCGTTGACCAGCCACTCGTACCACCGGGAGGAGTAGGGGTGGGAGGAGGTGACGCCGTTGTGATAGGAGAGCATATACTTCTGGTTCTCCCACATCTCGCTGAGCAGATTCCCCAGGGACAGGTCCCCGGAGGCCGCGGCGTAGGGCAGGTAGGACAGCACATAGATGATAGCGGGGATGACCGCAAAGACCAGCGCCGAGAAGGCCAGGATCTTCACCGTCCAGCCCGCCCGCTCCTGGCGGGATTCCTCCGGCCAGCGGCGCAGTTTGACCACCAGACCGATGAAGTAGAGGGCCACCAGTCCGGTACAGCCGTAAATCACCGTCCACTTGGAGGCCGCGCCGATACCCCAGAACAGCCCCGACAGGAAGAGGGGAAGGGCGCACTGCTTGAAGGAGGCGCCGTCGGGCAGGGTCAGGTACCGGTACAGGAAGTAGTACATCAGCAGGATGAAGAAGAAGGCGTAGGTGTCGATGGTGGCCAGCCGGGTCTGAGTCAGGTGCATGAAGTCCACCGCCAGCAGGATGGTGCCGCAGGTGGCGATGGAGGTGCGGCCAAAGAGGTTCTTCAAAAACAGGTAGAGCAGAGGGATCATAGCCACGCCGAAGAGGGTGCCCATGAACCGCCAGCCGAAGGGGGTCATGCCGAACAGGGCGATGCCCACGCTCATGATGAGCTTGCCCAGGGGCGGATGGGAGATCTCATAGGGTTCGATGTTCCGCAGGTGCTCGTAGGCGGTGCGGGGGTGGTAGATCTCGTCAAAGTAGGCGGAGTTCAAAAAGGAGATGGTTTCCGGCACGGTGTCCGCCTCGTCAAAAAGGGGATTGGTGGGATCGCTGACCTGGATACGCGCTCCGTTTTCATCAAAAAGGGCCAGTTCGTTCAGCTCCAGCAGGCCCTTGTTGGCCTGACCTGTAATCCGAATATAGCGAATATACTGGGGGTTATCAAAGATAATCTCGTTCCACTTGAACAGCTGGTTGTAGTTCTGGGTCATGGCGTAGCTGGCCCCATAGCCGGTGCCGTCGGCCCAGTAGTAGCCGGTGACCTCGTCTGGATCGTCGGCGTTGTCCTTTCGCTGCCACAGGGACAGCCAGTTTACCCCGTCGGTGGAGATCTCCACCTGATACTTGCCGGTGCCCAGGCCGGAGAAATACCACAGCTTGGAGACCAGATATTCCTCTGAAAAGGTGAAGGTGGCGGCCTTCTCATCACCGAAGTCCCAGGGGTTCTGAGGGGCGGTGGTGGAGCCCAGGTTGAAGAAGGCGGTAACGGCATAGGCAATGGTGATGAGCGCCATGGGAATGGCGTCCTTTTTCACCAGGGGATGCCGCCGCCCGGCAAAGGTGAAGGGCTTCTTCTCCGGCAGAGGGGCCAGAGTCTGGGCCAGGGGGGCCCGCATGGTCAGGACATACCACAGGAAGAAGCCCAGCAGCGCCGCGATGGTCAGGATGGGGAAGAGATAGACGATGTATCGAATGGGTCCCATAGGAGCACCTCACAGACAAAATAAGAGGACGAGTAATGGTATACTCGTCCTCTTATTTTATTTCTTCTTCTTGCGTTTGTCAAAGAAAGATTTCACGCCGTCCGCCGGACTGGGTGGAATCTCGCCCATGGCTTCGCCATAGGCACGCAACGCCTCCTTCTGCTCCCGGGTCAGGTTGGTGGGAACCTGCACATTGACGGTGACGTACTGATCGCCTCTGCCCCGTCCGTTGACGGAGGGGATGCCCTTGCCACGCAGGCGGAAGGTGGTGCCCGGCTGGGTACCGGCGGGCAGGTTCCACTTCACCTTGCCGTCGATGGTGGGGATCTCCAGCTCGGCGCCCAGGGTGGCCTGGAGGAAGGTGACCGGGTGCTCCAGGAACACCGATGTACCGTCCCGCTTGAAGAAGTCATGGGGACGGACGGTGACGCTGATGAGCAGGTCGCCGGCGGGGCCGCCGTTGCGGCCCGCGCCGCCCTGGCCCCGGAGGGAGACGGCCTGACCGTTGTCGATACCCGCGGGGATGCTGACGGTGATCTTGCGCTGCTTGCGCACGCTGCCGGTGCCGCCGCAGTCCTTACAGGGCTGGTGGATGATCTTGCCCTTGCCGCCGCACTTGGGGCAGGTGGTGGTGGTGGCGAAGGTAAAGGCTCCGCCGCCCCGCTGGATGCGGATGGTGCCGCTGCCGTGGCAGTCGGGACAGACCTCCGCCGTGGTGCCGGGGGCGCAGCCGGTGCCCTTACAGGAATCGCAGCTCTCGGTGCGGTTGAGGGTGATCTCCTTCTCGCAGCCGAAGGCGGCCTCCTCGAAGGAAATGGTCACCGCGGCCCGCAGGGTCTCCCCTTTCATGGGGCCGTTGCTCCGGCGGCTGGAACCGCCCCCAAAGCCGCCGCCGAAGAAGGAGCCGAAAATGTCCCCCAGATCGATATCGCCCATATCGAAGCCGCCGAACCCGCCGCCGCCAAAGCCGCCGGCGCCGAAGTTGGGGTCCACCCCGGCGTGGCCGAACTGGTCGTACTTGGCCCGCTTCTCCTTGTCGGAGAGGACCTCATAGGCCTCGTTGACCTCCTTGAACTTGGCCTCGGCCTCCTTGTCGCCGGGGTTCAGGTCGGGGTGATATTTCTTGGCCAGCTTGCGGTAGGCCTTCTTCAATTCGTCGTCGCTGGCGCTTTTGGCCACGCCCAGCACTTCGTAATAATCTCGTTTCTGTTCAGGCATTGGTGTTCACCTCTGTTTCAAAGTGGAGCGTGGAAAGTGAAGTGTAAAAGCAACCCTCCACGATCCACCGTTTGGGAGAAAACGGAACGCCACACAGGCGGGGGACAAGCCCCCGCCCGCGGCGATTTTTTGTTTAATTACTTCTGATCGTCGTCCACGACCTGATAGTCGGCGTCCACCACGTTGGGGTCGGTGTTGGCGCCGCCGGCCTGGCCGCCGAAGTTGGCGCCCATGTCGGGACCGGCCTGACCGCCCTGGGGATTGGCCTGCTGATACATCTTCTCAGCGATGGGGTAGAAGGCCTTGGAAGCCTCCTCGGTAGCGGTCTTGATGGCCTCGATGTCGGTGCCCTTCATGGCGTCCTTCAGCTTGTTGATGGCGGCCTCCACGGTGGCCTTGTCGTTCGCGTCGATCTTGTCCTTGGCGTCCTCCAGAGCCTTCTCGGTCTGGTAGATCACCTGGTCGGCCTGGTTGCGGACGTCCACCTCTTCCTTGCGCTTGGCGTCCTCGGCGGCAAACTGCTCGGCCTCCTTGACGGCCTTGTCGATGTCCTCCTTGGACATATTGGTGGAGGAGGTGATGGTGATGTGCTGCTCCTTGCCGGTGCCCAGATCCTTGGCGGACACGTTCACGATGCCGTTGGCATCGATGTCGAAGGTAACCTCGATCTGAGGCACGCCCCGGCGGGCGGGAGCAA
>DWXO01000019.1 GCA_019119165.1 Candidatus Flavonifractor intestinigallinarum
TGCTTCAGCTCCTGCTCAAAGCCGCCGTAGAACTGGCCCAGCAGGCTCTTCCAGTCCACCTTGCCGGTCTCCACCTCGTCCAGCTGCTCCTCCATGTTGGCGGTAAAGGCGGTATCCACGATGTCGGTGAATTTGTCCTTCATCAGGCCGGTGACCACCTCCCCCAGGGGGGTGGGGCGCAGGTTCTTGCCCTCCTTCACCACATACTCCCGGTCCAGGATGGTGGAAATGGTGGGGGCGTAGGTGGAGGGGCGGCCGATGCCCTTCTCCTCCAGAGCCTTGATGAGGGTGGCCTCTGTGTAGCGGCTGGGGGGCTGGGTAAAGTGCTGGTCGGGGGTCAGGCCCTTCAGCTCCAGGGGCTCCCCCTCCTTCAGGTCGGGCAGGGGGGACTGGAAGGCCTCTTCCTCCTCGTCCTTGCCCTCCACATACACGGCGGTGTAGCCGGAGAACTTCAGGGAGGAGTGGGTGGCCCGGAAGGTATAGCCGGCGGACTCCACCTCGATGGACACGCTGTCGTAGACGGCGGAGGCCATCTGGCAGGCCAAAAAGCGGCTCCAGATCAGCTTGTAGAGCTTGTACTGCTCGGCGGTGAGGGACTTTTTGATGTCCTCCGGGGTGAGGGCCACGTTGGAGGGCCGGATGGCCTCGTGGGCGTCCTGGGCCCCGGACTTGGTCTTGTATACCCGGGGCTTGCCGGGGTAGTAGTCGGCGCCGTAGCGGGACAGGATGAAGTCCTTGGCGGCGGCGGTGGCCTCGTCGGACAGGCGGAGGGAGTCGGTACGCATATAGGTGATAAGGCCCACGGTGCCCTCGCCCTCGATGTCCACGCCCTCATAGAGCTGCTGGGCGATGGACATGGTGCGCCGGGGGGTCATGTTCAGCTTGCGGCTGGCCTCCTGCTGGAGGGTGGAGGTGATGAAGGGGGGCGCGGGGTTGCGCTGCTTGTCCTGGCGCTTGACGCTCTTCACCGAGAAGGGGGCGGCCTGGACAGCCTGGGCCACCGCCTGAACCTCCGCCTCGCTGTTCAGGTCCATCTTCTTCTCTTTTCCGTAGAAGTTGGCCTTAAACTGCCCCAGATTGGGGGAAATACGGGCCAGATTGGCCTCCAAGGACCAGTATTCCTGGGGTACGAAAGCCTTGATGTCGGCCTCCCGCTCGCACACCAGCCGGGTGGCCACCGACTGCACCCGTCCGGCGGACAGGCCCCGGCGGATCTTCTTCCACAGCAGGGGGGAGATCTGATAGCCCACGATGCGGTCCAGCACCCGGCGGGCCTGCTGGGCGTTGACCAGGTCCATGTCGATGGCCCGGGGGTGGGCGATGGAGTCGTTGACCACCTTCTTGGTGATCTCGTTGAAGGTCACCCGGTAGGTCTTGTCGTCAGGAATGCCCAGCATCTCCTTCAGATGCCAGGAAATGGCCTCTCCTTCCCGGTCAGGGTCGGTGGCCAGAAAAACTTTATCACTCTTCTTGGCGGCTTTGGTCAGCTCGTCGATGACCTCTTCCTTGCCCTTGATGGGCTGATAGTCCACCGCGAAGCCGTTGTCCACGTCCACGCCCAGCTTGCTCTTGGGCAGGTCCCGGACATGGCCCATGGAGGCCTTTACCTGATAGCCGGGCCCCAGATATTTTCCGATAGTCTTGGCCTTCGCTGGGGACTCGACGATCACCAGATTCGATTTTGCCACAGTACGATGCTCCTTTTATTCGTGTTCCTCAAAACGGACCGCGGCGGCAAACCGCCGGCCCGGCAATTCCTTCAGATAGCCCCCGGCCTGCAATATGGTGAGGGCGGTGTTGACCCGACGGGCGGGGATCTCCGTCCGGCCTACGATCTCGTCCGCGGTGAGGGGCTTTTCACTCAGCAGGAAAAAGATTTCCCGCTGCTCCTCCCCCATCTGCTCCAGAGCGCTGCGGGGCGCCAGAGGCAGCGTCTCCCCCGTAGCTGGCTTCTCCGGTTCCGGCTCCGGCGGCGGGGTGGGTATCACCTCCAGCCGCCCATCCGCCTCCTCGGCGGTCATGAGCCGGGGCCGGCACAGCTTATGGGCATATCGCCCCTCATACTCACACAGGATATCCCCGGCGGTACGCACCAGCTTGGCCTCGCCCTGAGCGATAAGCCGGTTGGTCCCGGCGCTGGTGGCGGCATCCACCGGTCCGGGCACCGCGAATACGTCCCGGCCCTGGTCCAGAGCGTCGTGGGCGGTGATCAGGGCACCGCTGCGCTCCCCCGCCTCCACAGCCACCACGCCCAGGCTCAGGCCGCTGATGATGCGGTTGCGGATGGGAAACCGCCAGCCGTCCGGCCGGGTGCCCGGCGGGTTCTCCGACAGGATGGCGCCCCGGGCGGCCACGTCCTCGTAGAGCCAGCCGTTGCAGGAGGGATAGACCACATCTACCCCGCCGGCCAGCACCGAGACCACAGGTCCGCCGCCCTGTAAGGCTCCTTTCAGGGAGGCGGCGTCAATACCCTGGGCTAGGCCGGACACCACCAACGCTCCCGCCTGGGCCAGGCCCATGGCGATCCGTCCGGCGGTGCGCACGCCGTAGGCGGAGCACTGGCGGGAGCCCACCATGGCGATGGCCACCTCCTCGTCAAAGCGGAACAGCCTCCCCTTGCCGTAGAGCACCAGAGGATAGTCGCTCAGCTGGAGCAGCCGCTCCGGATAGGCCCCGTCCTGACAGCTGAGCAGAAACAGGCCCAGCCGGTCGCAGCGTTCCAGAATCCGGTTGGGACCGTCCAGGGACTTGTCACACAGGGCGCGTTTGGCCTCCTGGGTGAGCCGCAGAGGCTCAAAGGCCTCCCGGTCGGCAAAATAGACCCGCTCGGCGCCGCCGAAGTAGTCCAGCAGCTCCACCTGGTGCCGCTGGGACAGGCCCCGCCGGGTGGAGAGCCAGAGCAGATATTGAATGCCCGCCACGGCGGCGCCTCCTCTCTTCTTGGCTCAGCGGTCCCGCCAGCCCTCCCACAGCACCACGGACGCCGCCACGGCGGCGTTGAGGGATTCGCAGCGGTCACGCATGGGAATCTTCAAGGTCAGGGCGCAGGCGTCCAGCACGGCCTGGGACACCCCCCGGCCCTCGCTGCCGATGACCACGGCGGCCCGGTCCAGGCGGACCGAGCGCAGGTCGGCGGTGTCCTCCCGCAGGGCGGTGGCGTACAGGGGCAGCCCCGCCCCGCCCAGCAGGGCGGTGAGGTCCTCCAGCCCCGTCTCCCACACCGGCAGGCGGAAGCAGGCTCCCATGGTGGAGCGCACCGTCTTGGGGGAGAAGGGCTCGGCGCAGCCGGGCAGCAGGAACACCCCCTCCGCCCCGAAGGCGTCGGCGGTCCGCCACACGGTACCCACGTTGCCCGGGTCCTGGACCCCATCCAGCACCAGATAGAGGCCTGGTTCCAGCGCCCTGGGCGGCGTCAGGTCAGGGGCGCGGCACACCGCCAGCATCCCCTGGGGAGTATCCACCGTGGAAACCGCCTTGAGCAGATCGGCGGGCACCTCCACCACGCGGACCGTGTCCGGTAGCTCCCCGGGGAGGGCGATTCCTTCCGCCACCACCAGCGTCTCCACCCCGGCCTTCCAGCCCAGGGCCTCCCCCACCAGCTTGGTGCCCTCGCAGAGGAATACCCCCTCCTGGCGGCGGGTTTTCTTATCGTTTCCCAGCTTTCGCAGCCGGGCCACCAGAGGATTCTGGCGGCTGGTAATCCGTTCCACGTTCATCTTACAGGTCCTGCAGGCGGTTGACATCCTCGGTGCGGCCCAGTGCCACCACCGCGTCTCCCGCCTCCATAATGGTGCTGGGGCCTGGAGTTACATTAAATTCCTCCTGACCCTTTTTCCGCACGGCAATGATGTTGACCTTGTACCGCGCCCGCACATTCAGTTCGATCAGGTTCTTGCCCAGCCAGTCTCTGGGCACGGTGGTCTCCACAATGCCGAAATCCTCGCTGAGTTCGATAAAGTTGAGCACATTGGAGCTGGACAGGCCCTGGGCCAGCTTGACGCCCATCTCATGCTCAGGGAACACCACCCGGTCGGCGCCAATCTTCTCCAGCACCTTCCGGTGGACATGGCTCTGGGCCTTGCAGATCACCTGCCGCACACCCAGCTCCTTCAGATTCAGGGTAATGAGGGCGGAGGTACCCACATCCACGCCCACCGCCACCACGGCGCAGTCGTAGTTGCGTACTCCCAGGGCCCGGAGCACCGCCGGGTCCCGGGCGTCGCCGGTAACGGCATGGGTGACCTTGTCGGCCACCTTCTGTACGTTCTCCTCGGAATCGTCCAGGGCCAGCACCTCATGGCCCAGGGAACTGAGTTCCGTGGCCACGGCACTGCCGAACCGGCCCAGGCCGATGACAACGAAGGTTTTCATTTGATTACA
Source organism: Candidatus Flavonifractor intestinigallinarum (assembly GCA_019119165.1). Classification (GTDB taxonomy): domain Bacteria; phylum Bacillota; class Clostridia; order Oscillospirales; family Oscillospiraceae; genus Flavonifractor; species Flavonifractor intestinigallinarum. Next base: position 4,381 of record DWXO01000019.1, read on the forward strand.
CGTCCTTCCAACCGGGTGGTTACCCGATCATCACATTCATTTCCGGATATTTGATCTTGGCCGTCCGGCCGCTGCGGGTGATAAAGGCAATGGAGAAGGAGAGCACCCCCACCCGGCCCATATACATCAGCAGAATGATGAGAGACTGGGAGAATGGCGACAGCGTGGGCGTGATGCCGGTGGTCAGGCCCACCGTGCCCATAGCGGAGGCCACCTCGAAGGCGCAGTCCAGATAGGGCAGGTTTTCCACCGTGGAGATCACCATGGACCCCACCAGGAAGAGAAACAGCATCACCAGCGCCAGGGTCATGGCGTTGAGCACCCTGCGGTAGGGGATGGTACGGCCCCGGAAGGTGACCTGTTCCCGTCCCGCCAGACCGGACCGCAGAGCCAGCAGCAGCACCGCCACCGTGGCGGTTTTCAGTCCGCCGGCGGTGGAACCGGAGGAGCCGCCAATGAGCATCAAAATGGATGAAAAGGCCTTGCTGGTATCGCTGAGTCCCCCCTGCCCCAGGGCGTCAAAACCGGCGGTACGCAGCGTGACGGACTGGAAAAAGGAATTGAGGATCTTCTCCCACAGGGGCATATTGCCCAGGGTAGCCGGGTTGGCATACTCCTCCACCAGGAAGAACAGCGCGCCGCCCACAATCAGCACCCCGGTGATGATGAGCACCATCTTGCTGTAAACCTCCAGCTTCTTCCAGCTCCGTTTGGCCAGGATGTCCTCCCACACAAAGAAGCCCAGACCGCCCACAATGATGAGGGCGGCAATGGTACCCAGCACCAGGGGGTTGTCCTGCAAACCGGCCAGACTGCTGAAGGCGCCGAACTTGCCGCCCAGCAGATCAAATCCCGCATTACAGAAGGCGGAGATGGAGTGGAAAATCCCCCGCCAGATTCCGCCCAGGACCCCGAAATGGGGGATCATGGCGATGCTCAGCAGCACCGCCCCCGTCCCCTCTATCAGAAAGGTGCCCATCAGGGCATGGCGCACCATGCGCACCACGCCGTCCAGGTCGTTGAGGTTCAGGGTGGACACCATGATAAGCCGTTCGGACAGGCCGATGCGGCGGCGCAGGGCAAAGGACACCAGAGTAATCACCGTCATAAAGCCCAGGCCGCCCAGCTGGATCATCAGAATAATGACCACCTGACCGAACAGGGACCACTGAATCCAGGTATCCACCAGGATCAGACCTGTAACGCAGGTGGAGGAGGTGGCGGTGAATAGGGCCGTAAAGAAGCCCGCGCTCTGTCCGTCCCGGGACGCGATGGGCAGGGTGAGCAGCAGCGCGCCCACCAGAATGATAACAGCGAAGGAGGCCGCCACGATCCGGGTGGCGTTTAAACTCCGGTTGCGGATAAACACATCCCGCAGCCAAAGGGCAAATCGTCTGATCACAGCCAGGCCCTCCTGAAACCGGCAGGGTCCGCCGGCCGGCCTGTTGGACGCAGAAAAGCATACCGAAGGAAGCTGGTTCCCTCAGTATGCCCATCCTCTCCCGGCCTGTTTATCATAAAGCATTCCTGATCTGCTGCACAAGGGCACATAGGTCTTCCCTCATCTCTTCACATTTTCCCGGGGAACCCCCCGTGGAATCATACAAAGGTAACTATAGCATACCCTCCAAAGATATTCAAGTCAACGATTATTATACGTCTGTTCTCAATTTCTTACCTTATATATAAAAAGCCGCCGGGTCCTCCCTCCTCCCCTCCTGCATATTTAACAGATTTCGCCAGCTGTCCGCCCTTTCCACAAAGCAGTTGAAATTGTGACAGGATACAGAGTATAATCAGCTATATGTCTCAGCCCGTCTGGCACTCGACGACGAAAGTAGGTCAGGATATGCAAACAGAACATCAGGAAAAAGTGGACCGCCAGATATGCGCCAACTGCGGCGGCACCATTAAATGGAATATTGCAAAGCAGTGTCTGGAGTGCTCCGCCTGCCGGACGCCCTATGTGCCGCAGACCACCGTACAGCGGGTGGAGGAGCACGATTTTGAGGGGTACACCCAGCGGGAGGGCCAGCGGGTCTCCTTCCCCGACACTGCCATCATTGTCTGCGGCGCCTGCGGCGCACAGATCGCCGTGGACGAGCACTGTACCGCCACTGTGTGCCCCATGTGCGGCTCCACCCAGCTGCTGGAGAGCCGTCAGGAGGCCGGGGTCCCTCCCGACGGGGTAATTCCCTTCCGGGTGGACCGGGAGACCGCGCAACAGAATTTTTCCAAGTGGGTCAAAAGCCGCTGGTTTGCCCCCAACCGGCTGAAGCAGGCCTACCAGGCAGGCAAACTCCAAGGTATCTATCTGCCCTTCTGGACCTTCGACGCTCAGGTGACCAGCTCCTACCGTGGCCAGGGCGGCACCGTACATACAGTCCGGGACAGCAAAGGCAACACCCGCACCAAGGTCCGGTGGCGGCCGGTGAGCGGCACCGTGAGCGGGTCTTATGACGATCTTCAGGTGTGCGCCACCATGAACTCCGCCAGCCAGGTGGTGGAGAAGGTGCTGCCCTACAACACCTGTGACAACACGCTCCCCTTCTCCTCCAGCTATCTGTCCGGCTTCCTGGCGGAGCACTACGCCGTTCCCGCCACCCAGGCGGTGGACACCGCCAAGGAGCAGGTCCGCACCGATCAGATCAATCAGGCGGAGAGCGACATCCTGTCCCGCGGCTTCAGCCAGGCCCGGGTCAACGACATTCAGATTGAATACCATAATCTCACCTATAAGCACGTGCTGCTGCCCGCCTGGACCTCCGCCTTTTCCTACAACGGCAAGCAGTATATGTACATCATCAACGGCGAGAGCGGCAAGGTAGGCGGTCAGCGGCCCTACAGCGTGCCCAAGATCGCGGCGGCGGTCATTGCGGCGGCGGCAGCGGTCACCGCCGCGGTGCTGCTGATCAGCGGCGCAGCCGGGCCCTCCACCCTCCAGGTAAAGGACGTAGGACAGCCCCAGGCCATCGTATCCCAGGAAGATTCCCCCTGGACGGCCTGGGAGGGCAATCTCTAAGACAAAGAAAGGACGGTAACGCCATGGCATGGTTTGGTCAAGGTAAGGATACGATTGAATGGGAAGAATTTCGGGACGACGTTCTGTTCTATAAATGGCCCGCCAAGGAGATCAAGCGGGGTTCCCGCCTCATTCTGCGCCCGGGACAGAAAGCTATTTTCTACTCTGACGGCATTGTAGGCGCGGTCTTTGAACATCAGGGCAATTTTGATATCTATACCGATATTGTCCCCTTTTTCTCCACACTCAAGGGCTGGATGTCCCTGCGGGGGGACTCCGGCCTGCGGGCGGAGGTCTACTTTGTCAACGCCAAGGAGCTGACCCTGCCCTGGGGCACCCGGCAGCGGATCATGATTCCCACCCCCGAAGTGCCCAGCGGCATCCCCGTGGGCTGCAACGGCAATCTGATCATTGAGTTCCGGGACTACCAGACCTTCATCAACCAGGTGGCCGGAGTCAAGGCCACCTATTCCCTGGAAGATGTGGCCGACCGGATCATGGGCGAGCTCAACCCTGTGGTGGCCGAGGCCATTCTGGGGGGCCAGCAGCAGATGGGCCTCAATGCGCTGGTGGGGCTGCAGCAGAACAGCCGGAAGCTGGGCAAGGCCATCCAGGAAGAACTGGACAAGGAGCTCAGCGACTTTGGTCTGGGGGTAGCGGATGTCAATATCCTAGCCTTCAACTACCCTCCCGAGGTCCAGAAAATGGCGGAAAAGGTGGCCGCTCAGTCCTTTATTACCGATATGGGCAAATACACCACCGCCAGTATGGCCGACGGTATGTCCGTCCCCGGCAGCGCCGGCTCCGCCGCCGCCTCCGGCATGGGCATGGCCATGGGGATGCAGATGGCCGCCCAGATGATGGGGCAGATGGCGGGTCAGCCCCAGGCCGCCCAGCAGCCCACCCAGGCGGCCTGCGTCTGCGCCGCCTGCGGCTATGCCAGCCCCACCCAGGTCAAATTCTGTCCCCAGTGCGGCAAGCCCATGGGGCAGCCACAACCGGCGGGGGACCGGTTCTGCCCCAACTGCCGTAAAATGGTAGCAGGCAAATTCTGCCCTGACTGCGGTACCCCCACCGTGTAAACCGTTGCCCAGGTCCGGCAGGGCCATATCACAGCAAAAAAGATCCCGGTCCGATGGACCGGGATCTTTTTATCAGACAGATTAGCCGAAGTAGCGCTTCAGCAGGCCCTCGAAAGCCTTGCCGTGACGGGCAATCCCAATGGGACAAGTCCCACAGGGGCCCCGATGATTTCATCTGCTCGGGCGGAGTGAATCCGCCCGGCATCGAGGTTCTGCCTCCGGCAAAACGCTCGGTGACGAGGCCCGCCACGGCAAAAAAGATCCCGGTCCATCGGACCGGGATCTTTTTGTCAGACAGATTAGCCGAAGTAGCGCTTCAGCAGGCCCTCGAAAGCCTTGCCGTGGCGGGCCTCGTCGCGGGCCATCTCGTGGACGGTGTCGTGGATGGCGTCCAGGTTCAGCTCCTTAGCCTTCTTGGCCAGGTCGAACTTGCCCTGGGTAGCGCCGTTCTCGGCGTCCACACGCATCTCCAGGTTCTTCTTGGTGGAGTCGGTCAGGACCTCGCCCAGCAGCTCAGCGAACTTGGCAGCGTGCTCGGCCTCCTCCAGAGCGGCCTTCTCCCAGTACAGGCCGATCTCGGGATAGCCCTCACGGTGAGCCACACGGCTCATGGCCAGGTACATACCAACCTCGGAGCACTCGCCCTGGAAGTTCTCGCGCAGGCCCTGGATGATCTCCTCGGGAGCGCCCTTAGCAACGCCGACAACGTGCTCGGCAGCCCAGGTACGATCGCCGCCCTGGAGCACGAACTTCTCCTTGGGAGCCTTGCAGATGGGGCAGAAGTCAGGGGCGGAATCCCCTTCGTGAACATAACCGCAAACAGAGCAGACCCACTTTTTCATGTGTTTTTCCTCCTAATTCATCATTTCATTTATTTGATTTCGGGTTATCCGGAAGTGCTAATCAGTAATGATTATCATTTCTGATATTAAGATAGCACAACTTAACTCTGCCGTCAAGTCTTTTTTTCAAATTCCGAAAACTTTTTTATTTCCCCTTACTTTCCGTATTTGCGGCGGTAGCGACGGTGTCCCAGCGCCAGGATTATAACCCCTGCGGCTACCAGGATTCCGCCCAGTACGATCTGGGTAATGATGGGACCATACATGATAGACATCACACGGTCCACACTACTATTATAAAGGTCCATTCTCTTACCCCCCTATGACACCAATCCAGGCAGCTTCGCAAACTCCAGCAGGCCGTTCATGGCCGAAAGCTGCAGCACACCCTGTATCAGCAGATAGCCGCCCACTGCCAGAGGCAGCAGCCCCAGCAGATACCATCTGGGTTCTCTCTTCTCATGCGCCGCCTCTGTGGGCGGGCCCGGGTCGGGTGTCTCCCCCAGCAGCAGCTGGTCCGTGGTGATCCCAAAGAGTTTGGTCAGCGCTATGATCTTGTCCAGCTCCGGCTGGGCGGCGTCTCCCTCCCACTTGCTCACCGCCTGACGGGACACCCCCAGACGTTCGGCCAGCATTTCCTGGGATAAACCCGCACACTTGCGGTAATGTAAAATCCGCTCTCCCAAGGTCATTCTTTCTCGCCATCCTTTCTTCCGGCTTTACCGGATAGGTTCAGCCTATCAAACCATCCGGTTTCCTGCCATAAAGTTTGGCTTGAACTTCCGCAACCACTGGTTGCCAGAGCGGTTTTCAAGCAAAATCATCATAACACAGCCGATGCAGCAGATTCAAGGGGCCGCCGGTAAAGATCCCGTATGACAAAGAGCGGGCGCGCCGGAATGTGCGGCGCGCCCGCTGTGAAGGGTTGGATTACTCGATGGCAATGGTGTGGTTCACAGGCAGCTGCTGAACCACCTTGGGCAGCGTAATCCTCAGGATACCGTCCTCAAACTTGGCGGACACATCCTTGGCTTCCACCTGGTCGCCCACATAGAAGCTACGGCTGCACTGGCCGGCATAGCGCTCCCGACGCAGATAGCGGCCGTTCTTGTCCTCCTCGTCCTTGTCCAGACCCTTGGCGGCGCTGATGGTCAGGCAGCCATCCTTCAGCTCCAGCTGGACCTCCTCCTTCTTGAAGCCGGGCAGATCCACGTCCAGCTCATAGGTATGTTCGGTCTCCCGCACGTCGGTCTTCATCAGATTCTTGGCGTGCTTGCCATAGAGCGGGTTGTGATCGGAAAAAACAGACATCCGGTCAAAGGGGTCCTGGAAAAAGTCATCAAACAGATTCTCACCAAAAATGCTAGGTAACATAAGTCATACCTCCATTCATCGCTTCGGCTCGTAGCTGGGGGGATGGAACCTCTCGGTGGCGAGCTTTTGTTACCTGCTTTGTTTCCTTGCGGTCGTGCCCCGGTTCGGTACCCTTTCGGTCCTCTCCCCTGAGCACGCCTTTATTATAGCACCAGAATTAGCACTGTCAAGTCGAGAGCGCTAAAGTTCACACAATAAATAAACTTTGTTCACAATTTATGCGATTTTACAGAGCAAAAAAAGCCTGGAGTCATTGCAGCGCAATGACTCCAGGCTTTTTCTCATGATGTCTTTACGTATCGGCGATGGCCTGTGCGGCAGCCCGGATCACGGCCACGCAGGCGTCAATGCCAATGCGGCTGTTGACGCACAGGTCGTACTCCCGGCTCTGGCCCCAGCGTCCGGTGGCAAAGTAGTTATAATAGGAGGCCCTGGCCTTATCCTGACGGATCACATAGCTCTCCAGGTTATTCTCCTGTACGCCGTACTCCTCCCGGGCCCGGCGAATGCGCTGATCCAGAGGGGCGTTGACAAACACCTTCAGGCAGTGGGGCTGATCCCGGAGGATATAGTCGGCGCAGCGGCCCACAATGACGCAGGATTCTTTGGCGGCGGCCTCCTTAATGACCTTGGCCTGGGCGATAAACACCTGGTCGGGGACCGACGGCGTCTGCACGCTGGTGTAGAGATCATAGAGGAAGCTGTTGGTGGGACGCTGGTGCTCGGCGTTACGGATGAAGTGCTCGGAAAAGCCGGTCTTTTTGGCCACATCGGAGATCAGCTGCTTGTCATAGAACGTAATGCCCATCTCCTCGGACAGCTGCTTGGCAATGAGCCGCCCGCCGGAGCCATATTCACGGCCAATGGTGATGACAATGTGCTTCATAAGGACACCTCCTATCCTGATTTTAGTATAATGCTTTTTCCGCCGCCCGTCAAAGAGTTTTTATTTCTCCCCTGCCGATTATCCTATGTTAATTTACAAATTTTATTACGGATTTCGATTGACATTCCACCAGACTCGAGTATAAGAATGCCGTCTGGTTTCTTTCTCCAGACAGGCTTTTCCCGCCTGAAATGGGAGCGCTGAAAAGAGAGATTGTAGAGAAAGGAGTGTCCGTATGTTTATCCTGGGTATCATTCTGATCATCGCCGGTATCGGCTGCGCCGGTTACGGTTTTATGCAGAACAACAGCCTGGAGGCCCAGTTCACCAGCATCATGAGCAGCGGTACCGCTAACCCCGGCACCATGTTCATCGTCATCGGCGTGATCCTGCTGGTGGTCGGCATCATCCTGTGCGTGGTCGGCAGAAAGAAGAACTAAGGTACTACATATGCCACGGGCGGTCGCATTGGCGACCGCCCGTTCTTCTTTGCAACCCAGCAGTCAAACTGGTGCACTTCCCACCGGTCGGATCGGGTGTTTTTCGTCAAATATGCAATTCTTCTTTTTTCTCTTGCATTTTATGGCGGTATGAATTATAATAACTTCAACACAGCAAAGTGTTCCTCTTCCTACCTGAACACAATCAAATTTCGGTCGGTCCCCCTAGGGCCGCCAAGCAAAGGGGTTTGGCATTATGGCATTTACGATCACCAATTCTTACCTCCAGAACGTGTACGAAGGCGTCTGCAAGAAGAACGCCCATGAGCCCGAGTTCCTCCAGGCTGTAGGCGAGGTTATGGAATCCCTCCAGCCCGTGTACAATCAGAAGCCCGAGCTGGCCAAGATGGGCATTATGGACCGTATGGTGGAGCCTGAGCGCAGCCTGCTGTTCCGCGTGTCCTGGGTGGACGACCACGGCCAGGTCCAGGTGAACCGCGGCTACCGGGTGCAGTTCTCCACCGCCATCGGCCCCTCCAAGGGCGGCCTGCGGTTCCATCCCTCCGTCAACCTGTCCATCATCAAGTTCCTGGGCTTTGAGCAGGTGTTCAAGAACTCCCTGACCGGTCTGCCCATGGGCGGCGGCAAGGGCGGCTCCGACTTTGATCCCAAGGGCAAGAGCAGCAACGAGGTTATGCGCTTCTGCCAATCCTTCATGACCGAGCTGCAGCGCCACATCGGCCCCGACACCGACGTGCCCGCCGGCGATATCGGCGTGGGCGCCCGTGAGATCGGCTACCTGTTCGGCCAGTATAAGCGCATCCGCAATGAGTTCAACGGCGTGCTCACCGGCAAGGGCCTGACCTATGGCGGCTCCCTGGCCCGTACCGAGGCCACCGGCTACGGCCTGTGCTACTTTACCAACGAGATGCTCAAGGCCGCCGGCAAGTCCTTCCAGGGCCAGAGCGTGGTGATCTCCGGCTCCGGCAACGTGGCCATCTACGCCAACCAGAAGGCCACCCAGCTGGGCGGCAAGGTCATCGCCATGAGCGATTCCAACGGCTACATCGTGGACGAGAACGGCATTGACTACAAGGTCATCAAGGAGATCAAGGAGGTCAAGCGGGACCGCATCAAGACCTACCTGGATTACGTCCCCACCGCCAAGTATTACGAGGGCTGCCAGGGCATCTGGACCGTTCCCTGCGGCATTGCCCTCCCCTGCGCCACCCAGAACGAGCTGCCCCTGGAGGGCGCCAAGGCGCTGGTGGAGCACGGCTGCTTCGCCGTGGCCGAGGGTGCCAATATGCCCTCCACCCCCGAGGCGGTGGCCTGGTTCCAGCAGCACGGCGTGCTCTTTGCTCCCGCCAAGGCTTCCAACGCCGGCGGCGTGGCTACCTCCGGTCTGGAGATGAGCCAGAACTCCATGCGCCTGAGCTGGACCTTCGAGGAAGTGGACCAGAAGCTCCACGACATCATGACCAACATCTACCACAACGCCGCCAAGGCCGCCGAGGAGTACGGTATGCCCGGCAACCTGGTGGCGGGTGCCAATATCGCCGGCTTCATGAAGGTGGCCGACGCCATGATCTGGCAGGGCGTTTCCTACTAAGCAGAACGTCTACAGTACCATAACGGGTTTCAGGGAGCTGCGGCCATGCCGCAGCTCCCTTTGCGTCGGCCACCGGGGCCCCGTCTTGGCGCATGGCGGGGATGCGGGCGGATGTAGGCATCCGCCCCTACACCCTGTGATTTGCCGCCCCGTAGGGGCCGATGCCCTCATCGGCCCACACAGCTTCCGTCACCTTTCCGCTTGTACTTTTTTCTGCTTTCCTGTATCATAGTAGCTGTTGAACAAGCCGGTATTTGAGGTGATCCCATGCTCCGTATTCAAAATATCCCTCTTCCCCTGGGCGGGGGCGAGGCACAATTAAAGAAGAAGGCCGCCCGCATTCTGGGCGTCAAGCCGGAGGCCATCACCGGCCTGTCCCTGGCCCGTCAGTCCATTGACGCCCGAAAAAAAAGCGACGTCCACTATGTCTGTACCGTGGATGTGACCGTGGCCGACGAGGGCAGAGTCATGGCCCGGTGCCGGGATAAAAATGTCTCCCTCCACCAGAGCGTCCCCTACGTCTTTCCTCCGGTCAGACGCACCTCCTCCCTGCCGCCGGTGGTGGTGGGCATGGGTCCCGCCGGGCTGTTTGCCGCCCTCTTTCTGGCCCGCAGCGGTCTGGCCCCCATCGTGCTGGAGCGGGGCCGTCCGGTGGAGGAGCGGACCGCCGATGTGGAGCGCTTCTGGTCCACCGGCGTGCTGGACCCATCCTCCAACGTCCAGTTCGGGGAGGGGGGCGCGGGCACCTTCTCCGACGGTAAGCTGACCACCGGCACCCACGATCCCCGGATCTCCACTGTGTTCCGTACCCTGGTGGAGGCGGGCGCTCCGGCGGACATCCTCTACCAGCACAAGCCCCACATCGGCACCGACGTGCTGCGGGACGTGGTGAAAACCATCCGGCAGGAGCTGATCCGACTGGGGTGCGACGTGCGCTTCGGCCATCAGCTCACCGGTCTCACCCTCCGGGAGGGTGCGGTGGCCGGTCTGACGGTAGAAGGCCCTCAGGGGACCTACGACCTGCCCTGTGACGCTCTGATCCTCTCCCCCGGCCACTCCGCCCGGGACACCTTCCAGATGCTGCTGGAGGCCGGGGTGCCCATGGAGCAGAAGCCCTTTGCCATCGGGGTGCGTATCGAGCATCCCCAGAGCGCAATTTCCCTGGCCCAGTTCGGTCCCGCCTGGGAACGCCTGCCCGCCGCCGACTACAAGCTGGCCTGTCACCTGCCCAATGGCCGGAGCGCCTTCACCTTCTGCGTCTGCCCCGGCGGCCAGGTGGTGGCCGCCGCCTCGGAAGAAGGGCGGCTGGTGACCAACGGCATGAGCCATCGGGCCAGAGACGGCAAAAATATCAACGGCGGCTTTCTGGTTGGGGTCAATCCCGCCGACTTTGGCTCCGACCATCCCCTGGCAGGCGTAGCCTTCCAGCGGCACTGGGAGGAAGCCGCCTTCCGGCTGGGGGGCGGCAGCTACCATGCCCCGGCTCAGACGGTGAAGGATTTCCTGGCCCGGCAGGCCTCCAAGGCCCTGGGGTCTGTGGAGCCCACCTACCGGCCTGGGGTTACACCCACCGACCTGGACCGCTGCCTGCCCGACTACGTCACCGACACTCTGCGGGGCGCCCTGCCCGTCTTTGACCGAAAACTCCACGGCTTCGCCGCGCCGGACAGTCTGCTCACCGGCGTGGAGACCCGCTCCTCCTCCCCCGTCCGCATCCTGCGAGGGGAGGACTATCAGTCCGCCGTCCGGGGCCTCTACCCCTGCGGCGAAGGTGCCGGTTACGCTGGCGGCATTACCTCCGCCGCTGTAGACGGCATCCGGGTGGCCGAAGCGGTGGCCGCACAGCCCTCATGACGAAAAAATGCCGTCCCTTCCGGGACGGCATTTTTGCTTTGATTCAGCGCTGCTCCATGGGCACATAATCCATATGATTGCCCACATACTTATAAGCGGGACGGATGATCTTGCCCATGTTGATGAGCTCTTCGATGCGGTGGGCGGACCAGCCCGCCACACGGGCCATGGCGAAGATGGGGGTGTACAGCTCCAGGGGCAGATCCAGCATATGGTACACAAAGCCGGAGTAGAAGTCCACGTTGGCGGACACGCCCTTGTACATCTTCCGCTCCCCGGCGATGACTTCAGGACCCAGCCGGGCCACCAGGGAATAGAGCTCGTACTCCTCGTTGCGGCCCTTCTCCCGGGACAGCTTCTCCACAAACTGCTTGAAGATGTTGGCACGGGGGTCGGACAGGGAGTAGACGGCGTGGCCCATACCGTAGATCAGGCCGGCCTTGTCAAAGGCCTTCTTGTCCAGCAGATCCTGGAGATACTGCCGGACCTCGTCCTCGTCCTTCCAGTCCTTTACGTGCTCCTTCATGTCCTCAAACATCTGCACCACCTTGATGTTGGCGCCGCCGTGCTTGGGACCCTTCAGGGAGGCCAGGGCCGCCGCCATGCAGGAGTAGGTATCGGTACCGGAGGAGGTGACCACATGGGTGGTAAAGGTGGAGTTGTTGCCGCCGCCGTGCTCGGCATGGAGGGTGAGACAGATGTCCAGCACATGGGCCTCCCAGAAGGAATAGGAGGAGTCCGCCCGCAGCAGGGAGAGGATGTTTTCCGCCGCCGACAGCTCAGGCCGCGGGGCGTGGATGTACAGGCTGCTGCCGCTCTTGTAGTTCCAGGCCTGGTAGCCGTAGACACTGAGCATGGGGAACAGAGAGATCAGCTGGACACACTGACGCATCACATTGGGCAGAGAGATATCGTCCGCCCGGTCGTCATAGGAGGCCAGGTTGAGGACGCTACGGGCCAGGGAGTTCATGATGTCGTGGCTGGGCGCCTTGAGGATAATGTCCCGCACAAAGTTATTGGGCAGGGAGCGGTAATAGGACAGCTGCTTGGTAAAGCCGTCCAGCTCCTCCTTGGTGGGCAGCTTGCCCAGCAGCAGCAGGTAAGCGGTCTCCTCAAAGCCGAAACGGCCCTCCTTCAGAGCCCCCGCCACTAGCTGCTCCACGTCCACGCCCCGGTAATAGAGCTTGCCCTCGCAGGGCACCTCCTCACCGTTCACGATCTTCTTGGCTACGATATCGGAGACCTCGGTCAGGCCGGCAAGCACACCCTTGCCGTTCAGATCACGCAGGCCCCGTTTCACATCATACTTTACAAAGTCGCCCGGATCGATGCAGCTGTTTTCCTTTGCCATCGCCGCCAGGCGCTCCAACTCAGGCGTAATGATACAGTAATTCGGATTGCTTGCCATGAAAAACCTCCATTCTCTTCACATACCCAGGGGTCAACCCCTTTGCCAATCAGTTCATTGCTAACTATTATGCCATGTAAATGTTACCACAGTATGAATCGCACTTTATTTTTTCACTGAAATATTTGTCAGTTTTAAAAAACGACCCGCTGCGGCAAAGCCGGGCAGCGGGTCAGCGTTTAAAACAGATCTTTCTTCTTCAGGATGATGCCGGTCACCACAATCACGCCCAGGGACAGCACCAGCGGGAACCACCAGAAATGGTCCAGGGGCAGATTGGCCACGTTCATGCCGTAGAAGCTGAAGAAAATATTGGGGATGGTCAGCAGGATGGTGATGGAGGTCAGCACCTTCATGATCACGTTCAGATTGTTGGAGATCACGGAGGCAAAGGCGTCCATCATGCCGGAGATGATGGAGGAGTAGATGTTGGCCATCTCGATGGCCTGGCGCACCTCAATGAGCACGTCCTCCAGCAGGTCGTGGTCCTCCTCGTACAGGGTGATGATGCGGCCCCGGAGGATTTTCTCCAGGGTGACCTCATTGGCCTTTAGGGAGGTATTGAAGTAGACCAGCGACTTCTCCAGGTCCAGCAGCTGGATCAGTTCCTTGTTCCGCTGGGATTTGTACAGCTGGCGCTCCATGTAGTTGTATATCTTATCGATCTGCTTCAGGTATTGCAGGAAGCGTTTGGCCACCTGGAGCAGCATATAGAGAATAAACTGGGTCCGCTTCTGGGTATCGGCATTGCGCACCAGACCGTCCTGGAAGTCCTTCAGGATAGAAGTCTCCTTCAAACAGACGGTGATGATGTGTTTTTCCGTAACGATGATGCCCAGAGGCAGGGTGGAATACACCACCGCGTCGTCCTTCTCCACAGAAGGGGCGTCGATGATGATGAGGGTCTGTCCCTCCTCCGTGTCAATACGGGAGGTCTCCTCCTCGTCCAGGGCGGCCCGCAGGAAGGAGGGCTCCACGCCCAGGGTCACCGCCACCGTATTCAGTTCATCCTCGCTGGGGTAGGTCAGGTTGACCCAGCAGCCGTCCTGCACGGCATCCAGCCGGGTCATTTTTCCGTTGATGGTCTTATGGATGGAAAGCAATTCACTCACGCCTTTCTGGGCGCAGGGGCCAAAAAGGCATAAAAATCCCCGCACACCTATTGTCTCGCTGATCCAGTCCGCTTATACCAGCGGACCGAAAAAGGGCACAGGCGTGCGGGCGCTCCCGGTTGTGCCGGTCAAACGCCGATCCAATACGCCGTGCCAGTTGTGTTGCATTCTCGACTCAGAGGGTCACCGCTCACGGCGCATATCACTCCCTTATGATAAATCTCAAAACCAGACGGCCTATACCGCCTGCTGTTGGACTGCCCCTTATTATATGCTATTTTCCGCCCAATTGCAAGCCCGCAGTCCCGTCTCAGGCGGTTTCTTTCCCGGCTACGCCCAGGTTTTCACAGAATAGCTGGCTTGGGAATCCATCGTTGGAAGTTCCGTCCAAGCGGCGGCAATACCAGTCAAAGGAGATCCTTTATCCCGCCTGTTCCTTCCTGCTGCAAGCAGCCTCTCCCATCCCCTGTCTGGAGACAAGTCCATCTCTGCAAATAAGCAAAAGAAAACCCGCAATCCACTGAATTTCAATGGATTGCGGGTTTTCTGGTCCGAGTGACTGGATTCGAACCAGCGGCCTCTTGAACCCCATTCAAGCGCGATACCAAACTTCGCCACACCCGGAGATCGCCGCCGTGTTTCAGACGGCTTGATTATATTACCACACCTCTTAGAGGAATGCAAGTCTTTTTTTCAAATTTTTTTAGTTTTTTTCAAAACCCTATTGATACCCAGTTATACCCAGCTGTCCTCCAGCTCGTGCTTGCGCTCCCGGGTCATCAGATCCACGATCACCTGGCGGGGGTCCTTGCCCTCGTAGAGCACCTGATAGGCCGCCTCGGTGATGGGCATTTCCACCCCCACCTTCCTGGCCAGGGTACGGGCATTGGCGGCGGCGTAGTAGCCCTCCACCACAGCGCCGATCTCCTTCACCGCCTGCTGGGTGGGCATCCCCTTACCGATCAGGATACCACAGCGGCGGTTGCGGGAGTGCATGGAGGTGCAGGTCACGATCAGGTCGCCCACGCCGGACAGGCCGGCAAAGGTCTCCCGGCGGCCGCCCATGGCCACGCCCAGCCGGGCAATCTCAGTAAGTCCCCGGGTCATCAGGGCCGCCTTGGTGTTGTCGCCATACCCCATGCCGTCGCTGATACCGGCGCACAGGGCAATGACGTTCTTCAGGGCGGCGCCCAGCTCCACGCCCACCACGTCGTCGGTGGCGTACACCCGGAACCGCTCGTTCATAAACAGATCCTGGACCTGCTCCGCGGCGGAGCGGTCCTTGGAGGCGGTCACCACCACGGTGGGGATGTGTCGTCCCACCTCCTCGGCGTGGGAGGGGCCGGAGAGGGCCACGATGGGATGGGCGTCCCCCACCTCCTGCTCAATGGCCTCGGTCAGGGTCAGAGAGGTATCCTTCTCAATACCCTTGGACACAGACACCAGCACCGCGCCGGGGTCCAGCAGGGGCGCCGCGGCCCGGGCCGTGGTACGCACGGCAAAGGAGGGCGTGGCCAGCACCACCGCGCCGCAGCCCTTTACACAGCTGAGGTCGGCTGTCAGCTTCAGCTCCTTGGGCAGCGCCACACCTTTCAGCATGGGGTTCTCCCCTGTCTGACGCAGTACGGCGGACTCCTCCTCCGCATAGGACCACAGGGTCACATCATGTCCATTCTCCAGCAGCACCAGGGCCAGAGCCGTGCCCCAGCCGCCGCTGCCCAGTACCGCGATCTTCACTTCGACGTACCCCCGTTCATTTTATGATGCAGGCTGAACTTGGACTCGGTCCCCTTCAGAATACGGACCAGGTTGCCCCGGTGCTTCCACACCACAAGCCCGCCGGTAAAGGCGCCCAGGATCAGCAGAGCCGGATTTTGATAGACAAACCATGTGGCAAAGGGGAAGGATGCTCCCGCCCAGATGGAGCCCAGGGACACCCATTTGGTGATGGCGGCCAGGATGATAAAGCCGCCCCACACCACCAGTGCGATGCGCCAGTCCATCATAATGGCGATGGTGCCGCCGGACAGGATGCCCTTGCCGCCCTTGAAGCCGAACATACAGGGGAACATATGGCCCAGCAGGCAAAACAAGCCGCTCCAATACTTGTAGAAGGTGACCCCCAGGGCCGGGTCGATAGCGGAGCTGCCGCCCAGGCCGGCAAAGAGGTCTCCGGCCAGCAGGATGCCCACCGTCACCGCCAGGATGGCCTTGACCACATCGATGAGGATCACCACCAGGGTAAGGCCGCCGCCAAAGGTACGGTGAAAATTGGTCAGGCCCGCGTTGCCGCTGCCATGCTTGCGCACATCATCCCGCAGGATATATTTGGAGATAATAACCGCGCCGTTGGAGCAGCCCAGAAAATAGGCGATCACCGCCGCCAGAATCAGGCGGACAGGCTGGTCCTGGAAAAGGCTGAACAAGTCCAAGTTTACCCCTCCTTGTCGCTCTTCTGCCGGATGGTGAGCCGCACCGGCGTGCCTTCCAATCCGAAGGTAGAGCGAATCTGATTTTCCAGATAGCGCTGGTAAGAGAAGTGGAAGAGCTTGGCATCGTTGCAGAAGCAGACGAAATGGGGAGGCTTGATGCCGATTTGGGTCATATAGTAGATCTTCAGCCGGCGGCCCTTGTCCGTGGGAGGCTGCACCCGGGCAGTGGCGTCGGCCAGCACCGAGTTGAGCATACCGGTAGTGATCCGCAGGGAGGCCTGGTCGTTAACGTAGTTGATCAGGTCAAAGAGCCTGTCCACCCGCTGGCCGGTCAGGGCGGAGATAAAGACGATGGGGGCGTAGGTCATATAGGACAGGTCCCGGCGCACATCCTGGCGCATCCGGTCCATGGTCTTGTCGTCCTTCTCGATGGAGTCCCACTTGTTGACCACGATGATACAGGCCTTACCCGCCTCATGGGCCAGACCGGCCACCTTGGTGTCCTGCTCGGT
Organism: Candidatus Flavonifractor intestinigallinarum; assembly: GCA_019119165.1. Classification (GTDB taxonomy): domain Bacteria; phylum Bacillota; class Clostridia; order Oscillospirales; family Oscillospiraceae; genus Flavonifractor; species Flavonifractor intestinigallinarum. Next base: position 20,956 of record DWXO01000019.1, read on the forward strand.
GACTCCCTCGTTGGCGTCAATGAGGATCAGGCACACGTCGGCCCGCTCGATGGCCATGGTGGCCCGAAGAACAGAGAACTTCTCGATGGGGTCGTCCACCTTGGACTTTTTCCGCATTCCGGCGGTGTCGATGAGCAGGTACTTGCCCTTCTGGTTCTCAAAGTAGCTGTCCACCGCGTCCCGGGTGGTACCCGCCATGTCGCTGACAATGACCCGCTTCTCCCCCAAAATCCGGTTGACCAGGGAGGACTTGCCCACGTTGGGCTTGCCAATGATAGCCACCTTAATGACGTCGTCCTCCTCTTCCTCCTCGTCCTCCGGGGGGAAGTATTTAAAGCACTCGTCCAGCAGGTCGCCGGTGCCGTGGCCGTGGACGGCGGACACGGCGATGGGGTCGCCCAGGCCCAGGTTGTAGAACTCGTAGATGTCCGGGTTGGTGTGACCCACCTGGTCCATCTTGTTCACCGCCAGCACCACCGGCTTGCCGGAGCGCAGCAGCATATTGGCCACCTCCTGGTCGGAGGCGGTGAGGCCGGTCTTGACGTCGCACAGGAAGATGATCACCGTGGCGTTCTGAATGGCGATCTCCGCCTGCTGGCGCATGAAGGCCAGAATCTCGCTGTCGGTGCCCGGCTCGATGCCGCCGGTATCCACAAGATCGAATTTCCGGTTGAGCCACTCGGCCTCGGCATACAGCCGGTCCCGGGTGACGCCGGGGGTGTCCTCCACGATGGACAGCCGCTGGCCCACCAGCTTATTAAAGAGCATGGACTTGCCCACGTTGGGCCGTCCCACAATAGCAATTAAGGGTTTCATTGGATCATCCTTTCATTGGGCCCCCAGCCGAAGCCCAGCGCAGCGGGTTCGGCTGGGAGAGGAGGAGCAAGGGAATGAAGTGAGGGATGCCCACCAGGGCGTCACGAACGGAATGGACTTTGCTACGACGACGGGTTATATCGATAATACTCCGCCTCCGGCGGGAGAACGGGGCATTGGGCTGTTACTTCCCGGCCCAGGATGGCGTCCGCCAGGTCGAAGCCGCTGTCGGCGGGCACCGGGACCACAGTTACCCCCAGGGCCTCCTCCACCTGCTCCACAGTCACGTCGTCCAGGAACACCCGCTCCCCCGCCCGGAGCATATTGTCCGGGATGAGCAGCCGCTCTCCCAGGTCCTTGCCGCGGAGCTGCTCCATCAGGTCGGTGCCGGTGATGAGGCCGGAGACCGTGATGGTCTCCCCAAAAAAGCGATTGATAATCGGATAGACCGTTCCTTTTATATTACCACACTGTTTCCGGGCGTTGTCAAGAATTTCCTGAACAAAGGGGGCGGCGGACAGGCCGGTGGCAATGGAAAAGGGGGCCGTCTGTTCCGGCTCTTCCTCCTCCAGGGCCATGTCGGCCTGGTGAAGGAGGAGCCGCAGCATCCCCACGCCGTTTTCCAGCTGGTCCATATCTTCATAATAGGCCTTCTCCGGCAGCGTCCGGCCTGCAATGAGGTAAAACTCATCAGAGCACCACACCAGATTGGTGCCCTTATTCTCCATAAAGTGGGAGGCAAAGCTCTCCACCTGATCGATCAGCGCGGCAGCCTGTTCCTTGGTATAGGGCTCGATGCTGCACAGCCCCTCCCGGAACCTGGTCACGCCCACCGGCACCACCGCCACGCTAGTCACCGCAGGATAGAGCTGGCCCAAATCCTCCATGGTACGGGCCAGGGCGGGGCCGTCGTTGACGCCGGGACAGGCCACCACCTGGCAGTTCATCTCGATCCCTGCCTGGGCAAACCAGGACATGATGTCCAGGCACTCCCCCGCCCGGGGATTTTTCAGCATGGCGGTGCGCAGCTGGGGGTCGGTGGCATGGACCGAGATATTGATGGGACTGATCCGCAGGTCAATTACTCTCTGTATTTCCCGCTGGGAAAGATTCGTCAGCGTAATATAATTTCCCATTAAAAAGGACAGCCGGGCGTCGTCGTCCTTGAAATAGAGGGTGTCCCGCATCCCCGGGGGCATCTGGTCCACAAAGCAGAAGATGCACTTGTTGGCGCAGGAACGGGCCCGGTCCATGAGATAGGTCTCAAAATTCAACCCCAGGTCCTCCCCCTCCTCCTTGCGGATGCGGAGGGTACGGCTGCCTCCCTCCGGCTCTGTCAGGGTCAGCTCCAGCTTGGGGTCGTAGGCGTAGAACTTATAGTCCAGCACATCCACAATGGGGTGGCCGTTGATGTGGGTCAGGGTCTCCCCCGGCCTGACGCCCGCCTTTCGGGCCGGACTGTGGGGGTCCACCGATGCGATTTTGGTCAGGCTCATGGGCGCACTCCTTCCCGGGATGGTATAATACATGGGTCATTTCACTTCATTTTACCCGATTTCCGGGCAAAAAGAAAGAGGGGCTTGTCTCCCCTCGTTCTTTTTCGGCTATTTACTTCGCCTCAGCGGTTTCCACCTTGCCCAGCTCATGGCCATTGTAGCTCATGCAGCTCTTGCACATCCGGTGGGGCAGACGGAACGCACCGCACTTGGGGCAGGTGGTGACGCCGGGAGTCTCCAGCTTCCACACGGAGCTGCGGCGCTTATTCCGGCGCTGCTTGGACACTTTACTCTTAGGGACTGCCATCTATGACACCTCCTTAGGTTCATGCCCTGGCCGGGCAAATCTTACTCATCTTTATCCAACAGCTGCGCGAGTGCAGCCAAACGTGGATCGATCTCTTTTCTGCATCCGCAGGGTCCCTGGTTCAGGTCGGCGCCGCAGGTGGCGCACAGGCCCTTGCAGTCCTCCGAGCAGACGTGCTTGGAATCCATAGACAGCACCAAAGCCGTGGTGAACACCTCGTCCAGATCCACGGCGCCGTCTTCCAGAAGCACGATCTCGTCGTTCTCCTCATCCTCCAGGGTCTCTGCCAGCAGAGTGCTGACGGGCAGGTGCAGCTCCTGTTGAAAGGGCTTGAGGCAGCGGTCACACACCAGTTCCATGGTGGTGTCCGCGCTGCCCTTCAGCAGCAGTGCGTCCGCCATATTGCGTACCGTCCCGTGGATGACGACGGGATGGGCAAAGGGCCGCTCCCCATAGAAATCCAAGTCCGACAGGTCTAGCTGGGACTCAAAGGGCAGAGACGCGCCCGGTACGTGAAGTATCTCCTTCAGATTAAAGCGCATAATACCCTCCTCATAACGGTACGCGGAATATTATAGCGAAAATATGTCCCGTTGTCAAATCTTTTTTTCAACTTTTTTCTGCCACTTTTTCCGGTCCAAATCCCCGCCCCACTTGCGCCGGGCCGGTCTGTTCAGTATAATAAGGACTGCTGAAACGAGACGTCTCTGACGTGCTGGAGGTCGCTATGCGGGAATTTACCATTGGAAAAAATGACGCCGGGCAGCGGCTGGACCGGTGGCTGGGCAAGACCCTGCCCCTCCTCCCCGCCCCCCTGGCTCAGAAATATATCCGCCTCAAGCGGGTGAAGGTCAACGGCAAGGGGTCCGCCCGGGATGTGCGGCTCCAGGTGGGGGACCTGTTACAATTATACATCAACGACGAGTTCTTTGACCAGCCCCGGGAAGATAATGCCTTCCTGGCGGTGTTCAAGCCCAAGCTGGACATTGTGTACGAGGATGAAAACCTGATGCTCCTCAATAAGCGGCCCGGCCTGCTGTGCCATGCTGACGAGCACGAGAAGGTCAACACCCTCATCACCCACATCCAGGCCTACCTTTATCAAAAGAAGGAGTGGAATCCCCGGGACGAGCACTCCTTCACCCCCGCCCTGTGCAACCGCATTGACCGAAACACCGGCGGCATCGTCATGGCGGCCAAGAACGCCGAGACCCTGCGGATTCTCAACCAGAAGATCAAGGACCGGGAGATTGCCAAGTTCTATCTGGCCATCATCCACGGGCGTATGGCCCCACCCCAGGGCAAGCTGGAGGGCTTTCTGCTGAAGGATGAAAGCAAGGCCCAGGTGAAGGTGTTCCACAAGCCGGTGCCCGGCGGCAAGAGCGCCGCTACCTTATATAAGACCTTAAAGGTCAACCGGGGGCTGTCCCTGGTGGAGTGCGAGCTTTTGACCGGACGCACCCACCAGATCCGGGCCCAGTTCGCCGCTGCCGGTCACCCTCTGCTGGGGGACGGCAAGTACGGCCGGGAGCGGGACAACAAGCAGTATGGCCGCTCCTTCCAGGCCCTGTACTCCTACAAGCTGGAGTTTACCTTCCCCACCGATGCGGGACTTCTGGAGTATTTAAGAGGTAAGGTGTTCACGGTGGAAAACGTGGACTTTGTGGAGGAGTATTTCGGGAAACAAGAATAAAGGATTGTCTGCGGCACCCGGCTGGGGTGCCGCAGACTGTTTATTCCCATCTCTTTACTCGTACAACCAGCCTTCCAGGGCCATCAAAAACGCCCCGCCGCCCTCCATGCGGAATGCCTTCCCATCGGCAAGGACAATGCCCTGCTGCGGCTGGTCCAGAGGGATCTGAATCTCCAGCTGGTAAGGCACTTCTGTCCCATAGATCTCCAACCAGAAGCAACTATAATATTCCGCCGGGTCCCACAACTCCGTTGACAACCTTGGCCCGGAAAATTCCAGCCGCCGCACCTCATCCAGTACCGCCGCACGGTCCTGCGGATCGTCAATGGCCCTCCGCTCTCGTTTTCCGTCCTCATCGCTCACATAAAACTGCATTCCGCAGCCGTCGGCCGTCGGCAGCTGCTCCAGCAAGACCCGGAATGCCCGGGCGTGGCTCCCCCACCATACGCCGGTCAGGATGAGTATTCCGCACATCACACTGGCAAAACAGGCAATAATCCGTTTTTTATCATGATAGCATTCTTTCACAGTTACCATCCCCCGGATCTTTGCCGCTCCAGCCACATAAGAAAGCTTTTTTCAGCTTCTATTATACCTGTTTGTCCCAGGCCGTTCAATCTGTTTTAACAGCAAAAGGGCTGCCTATGTCCCTTTTATTCACCTCATATGATAATCCTCTGATAACTTTGTTGCCACCACACTCGGCATCAAAGTTAGCGGCCGTAAAATCCCTGAAAAAAAAGCGGTTTTATTATTGACATTTTTCGCAATTCCATATATATTTGTTTCGTCATAAGGGCGTACCCAACCGCCGGTTTGGGTACGCCCTTTACTACCGTTTAGAAATGGGGGAGGATAAATGTCCAAGGAACTGATCCGCCTGTCGGATTGCTTCATGAAATTTGACGACGACGTCATTCTGGACCACATCAACCTTTATATCAATGACAAGGAGTTCCTCACGCTGCTCGGTCCTTCCGGGTGCGGCAAAACCACGACGCTTCGTATCATCGGCGGCTTTCAGAAGCCTACCTCCGGCGACGTGTATTTTGACGGCGTGAGGATTAATGACGTTCCCCCTCATAAGCGGAAGGTCAACACCGTCTTTCAGAAATACGCCCTGTTCACCCACATGAACATCTTTGAGAACGTGGCCTTCGGCCTGCGGGTGAACAAAGTGCCCGATCCCAAGGACCCCAAAAAGATGATCAAGGTACCGGAATCCGAGATCAAGGAGCGGGTGGAGGAGGCCCTGGCCCTGGTCAACCTGGCCGGCTACGGCAAGCGGTCGGTGAACTCCCTCTCCGGCGGCCAGCAGCAGCGTGTCGCCATCGCCCGGGCCATCGTCAACCGGCCCCAGGTCCTGCTGCTGGACGAGCCTCTGGGCGCCCTGGACCTGAAGCTGCGCAAGGATATGCAGATCGAACTCAAGCGCATCCAGCAGCAGGTGGGCATTACCTTTATCTATGTCACCCACGATCAGGAAGAGGCCCTCACCATGTCGGACACCATCGTGGTGATGAACGAGGGCAAGATCCAGCAGATCGGCACCCCCGAGGACATCTACAACGAGCCGAAAAACGCCTTCGTGGCCGACTTTATCGGCGAGTCCAACATCATCGACGGCATCATGCACGAGGACTATGTGGTGGGGATGTACGGCCGGAAGTTCAAGTGCCTGGACAAGGGCTTTGCCCCCGGCGAGCCGGTGGACGTGGTCGTCCGCCCCGAGGACATCGACATTGTGCCCGAGGCCGAGGGCCAGCTCACCGGTACCGTCACCGAGGTCACCTTCAAGGGTATTCACTACGATATCATCGTGGATTTCCGGGGCTTCAAGTGGCTCATCCAGACCACCGACTACTCCCCCGTGGGGGCAAAGATTGGGGTGAAGATCGACCCCGACGGCTTCCACATCATGAAGAAGAGCCAATACTCCGGCACCTTCGGCGACTACAGCTCCTACTCCTCCGAGTACGACGAACTCAACGAGGACCGGCTGGAGGAGGACCGCGACGATGAAGAATAAGTGGCTGGCCGCGCCCTATGTGGTATGGATGGCCATTTTCGTGGTGGCCCCCCTCATTCTGGTGGTGGTGTTCGCCTTTACCGGTCAGGACGGCGGCGTCACCCTGGACAATTTCAGCAACATGGGGACCTACGTCCCCGCCTTCCGCAACTCCTTCATCCTGGCCTTTGTGGCCACCGCCATCTGCATCCTCATCGGCTATCCCCTGGCCTACTTCCTGTCCCGGGAAAAGCTGATGGTGCGCAAGGTAGCCATGATGCTCATTATGCTGCCCATGTGGATGAACTTCCTGCTGCGGACCTACGCCTGGATGTCCATTCTGGACGACAACGGGCTCATCAATCAGTTCCTGTCCGCCATCGGCTTTTTCGATCTGTGGAACGCCATTTTCGGCACCAATCTGACCTACTTCCACATGATCAACACCCAGGGCGCCATCGTGCTGGGTATGGTGTACAACTTCCTGCCCTTCATGGTGCTGCCCATCTTCTCGGTCATCGACAAGATCGACCCCAAGGTGGTGGAGGCCGCCCAGGACCTGGGTGCCAGCAGCTCCATGGTGTTCCGGAAGGTCATCTTCCCCCTGTCCCTCCCCGGCGTGCTCTCCGGAGTGACCATGGTGTTCATCCCCTCGGTGTCCACCTTCGCCCTGTCCCGTCTGCTGGGCGGCGGCAAGACCCTGCTGCTGGGCGACCTGATCGAAATGCAGTTTTTGGGCAACGCCTACAACCCCCACCTGGGCTCCGCCATCGCCCTGGTGATGATGGTGATTGTGCTGATCCTGATGGCTATTATGAATCGCTTCGGCGAGGGTGAAGAGGGGGTGGCTGTGCTGTGAGAAAGCATCGCATTCCCTCCCGGGTGTTTACCCTGCTGGTGTACGTTTTCCTGTACGCCCCCATCATCCTGCTCATCGTCTTTTCCTTCAACGCCACCAAGAGCAACCGGGTGTGGGGCGGCTTCTCCCTGGACTGGTATGTGGAGCTCTTCCACAACACCCGTCTGCTGGGAGCCCTGCGGACCACCATCATCCTGTCGGTGCTGGCCGCCTTTATCGCCACCATTTTGGGCACCGCCGCCGCCATCGGCTTCTACAGTATGCGCCGCCGCTCCCGCAGCGTGTGTATGTCCATCAACAACATTCCCCTGACCAACGCGGACATCATCACCGGTGTGTCCATGATGCTTCTGTTCGTGTTCGCCATCGGCGTGTTCAACGACAGTTTCCTCAGCCAGTGGCTGGGCATCCGCTGGCGCACCGGCTTCGGCACCTTGCTTCTGGCCCACATCACCTTCAATGCGCCCTACGTCATTTTGTCGGTGATGCCCCGGCTGCGGCAGCTGGACCCCAATGTATATGAGGCGGCCCAGGACCTGGGCGCTTCCGGCTTCTATGCCTTCCGCAAGGTCATCCTGCCCGAGATCATGCCCGGCGTGCTCAACGGCCTGATCATCGCCTTCACCATGTCCATTGACGACTTTGTGATCAGCTACTTCACCAAGGGCTCCGGCGTCACCACGCTGGCGGTGGAGATCTATACTGCGGTGAAAAAGCCGGTGACTCCCGAGATTAACGCCCTGTCCACCCTCATGTTTATCTGTGTGTTTGCATTGCTGTTGACCGTCAACATCCGGCAGGTGCGCCAGGAGAACGCCGCTGCCCGCCGGAAGGCCAAGCTCAACCCGGGCCGGTAAGCCCGCTCTCTGGTAACACGCCTCCGGGCTGTTATAATCATCATTTCCGAAAGGGGATAAAGAAAGAAATTGAAAAAGTCTCTCGCACTCCTGACCGCCTCCGCACTCTCCCTCAGTCTGGTTCTGGCCGGCTGCGGCGGCACCAACTCCGGTGATGCCAAGGAACCCGGCGCCGCCGACAAGGGCGTTGTCAACGTCTACAACTGGGGCGTCTATATCGACGAGTCCGTGCTGGAGGACTTCACCGCCGAGACCGGTATTGAGGTCGTGTACGACACCTTCGAGAGCAACGAGTCCATGTACGGTATGCTCAAAAACGAGGGTGCCAGCTACGACGTGGTCATCCCTTCCGACTATATGATCTCCCGTATGATCGAAGAGGATATGCTGGAGCCTTTGAACTTCGACAACATTCCCAACTTTGAGGACATCGATCCCGCTTTGAAGAACCCGGACTACGATCCGGAGAACCTGTACAGCGTGCCCTATATGTGGGGTCTGCTGGGCATCATCTACAACACCACCATGGTGGAGGAGACCCCCACCAGCTGGGGCACCATGTTTGATGAGCAGTACGCCGGTCAGATCCTCATGTTCAACAACTCCCGTGACGCCATCGGCGTGGCCCTGAAGTACCTGGGCTACTCCTACAACACCACCGACGAGGCTCAGATCAAGGAGGCCGTGGACCTGCTCATCCAGCAGAAGCCCCTGGTCCAGTCCTACGTCATGGACGAGATCTTTGAGAAGATGCAGGGCGGCTCCGCCGCCATCGGCGCTTACTACTACGGCGACTTCCTGACCATGAAGGAGATCAACCCCGACCTGGCCTTCTGCCTGCCTGAGGAGGGCACCAACCTGTATGTGGATGCCATGTGCATCCCCAAGAATGCCGAGAACAAGGAAAACGCCGAGATCTTCATCAACTATATGTGCTCCACCGCCGCCGGTCTGAAGAACTGCGAGGAGATCTGGTACTCCTCCCCCCTGCTCTCCGTCCGGGAGGAGCTGGACCCCGAGGTGTCCGGCGATCCCTACGCTTACCCCGATGAGAGCATTCTCTCCAATTGCGAGAGCTTCAAGAACCTGCCCGCCGAGACTCTGGCCCTCTACGACTCTGAGTGGACCCGTCTCATGCTGGCCTCCAACTAAATCCCATCTCCGGAAAGCCGCACAGCAATGTGCGGCTTTCTGCTTGCCTTATGGTGGGGATTGTTGTAAAATAGTACACGCACGAATTGATTTCAGAAAAAGGAGTCACGCTTATGTCCATTACTGTAGGTATGAAGGGCCGGGCCGAGACCGTGGTCACCCCTGAAAATACAGCTGCCGCCGTGGGCAGCGGTCTGGTCCCCGTGTTCGCCACCCCCTCCATGATCGCGCTGATGGAGAACGCCGCCGTCAACGCGGTGCAGGCCCAGCTGGAGGAGGGCCAGGGCACCGTGGGTACCCTGCTCAACGTCAGCCATGACGCCGCCACCCCCGTGGGCATGAAGGTGTGGGCCGAGGCGGAGGTCACCGCCGTGGAGGGCCGCAAGCTCACCTATACCGTGGCCGCCTTCGACGAGGCCGGCCCCATCGGCAAGGGGGAGCATCAGCGCTTCATCATCCAGGCCGACCGGTTCCTGGCCAAGGCCCAGGCCAAGAAAGAAGGCAAGTAAGATGTCCATTGAAGTATGCCGGGCCTATCTGCGCCAGCGGGGCTTTGAGGACCGCATCAGGGAATTTGATGTGTCCAGCGCCACCGTGGAGCTGGCCGCCCAGGCCGTAGGCTGCGCGCCCGCCCGCATTGCAAAGACCCTCTCCTTTGTACACGAGGATGGAGCGGTGCTCATTGTCTGTGCCGGCGACGCCAAGATCGACAACGCCAAGTTCAAGGCCCAGTTCCATCACAAGGCCACTATGCTGACCCCGGAGCAGGTGGAGACCTTTACCGGCCACCAGATCGGCGGCGTGTGCCCCTTCGGCATCGAAAATTCCGCCACGGTGACCTATCTGGATGTCTCCCTCCAGCGGTTTGACATCATCTACCCCGCCGCCGGCAACGCGGCCTCCGCGGTGGAGCTGAACTGCCAGGAGCTGGCCCAGCTGTCCAACAGCGCCGGCTGGATCGACGTGTGCAAGGGCTGGCAGGCCTCCGGCCCGCAAAACTGAGAAAGGTGGTTGTGTGATGAAAGAGCGTCTGAAAAACATGACGGTCAGCTTTGTCTTTCTCTCCATCCTCTATCTGATCCTGGGCGTGGTACTCATTCTGTGGCCCACCATTGTCATGGATATCATCTGCTACGCCTTCGGCGCCATCCTGCTGCTCTACGGTATCTTTGCCATCGTGGGCTTCTACCGCAGCGAGGACCGAAAGGGCGGCGCTTTCCTGGGGCTGTTCCTGGGCATCGTGGCCGCCGCCGTGGGCGCCGTCATGGTCATCTATCCCCCGCTGATCCAGGGCGTCATCCCGGTGATCCTGGGGCTGTATATCGCCATTGACGGCCTGCTCAGCGTCAAACGCACCCTGGAGCTGCAGCGGATGGACTACTCCCGCTGGAATATCAATCTCATCCTCTCCCTGGTGTCCGCCGGACTGGGCATCTTCGTGGTGTTCCACCCCCTGCTGACGGAGGCCGCCCTCTTCCGGGTCATCGGCATCGTGCTGCTCTATGCCGGCGTCTCCGATCTGTGGACCATCTTCCAGCTGTCCCAGTGGACTAAGGAGTACCGCAAGACCCATCCCGTGGACGTGGACCCCATCGATCTGTAAAAAAAGACGTGCTGCTATGCAGCACGTCTCAGCCTGTAGAAAAACCTGCTTTGGCAATCAGGCCAGAGCAGGTTTTTTGCATGAAAAGTAAAAGAACAGAGAAAAAGGAAGAAGATTTCCTCTCCATCTTGTTGGTTTGCGGAGATCCGACCCTGGAT
>DWXO01000020.1 GCA_019119165.1 Candidatus Flavonifractor intestinigallinarum
CCCGGCGTTTTTTCTGAAAAAATAAATTGCTACCCCTCAACTTTTCGTTGACCCCCGCCGTCTAACAGATGCAAACACAAGACCCCCGGCCGGGTCCAGTTTCTACAGATTGAGGTGTCTTCATTGTCCCAGTCCTATCGTCCCAAACGGGTCAAAAACAACAGAAAAGGCCCCGGGGCCACCCTGCCCCTGCTCATTGCCGCGGCAGCGGTGTGCGTCTGTCTGCTGCTCATCCCCTCCGCGGGCAAAAGCGCCCCCCCGGCCGCCGCGGTCACCCCCTCCGTGCAGCCGGAGGTCAGCCCCTCCCAGGCCGTGACCGAGCCCTCCGCCGCCCCCTCGGAGTCTCCCGCCACGGAGGCCACACCCGAGCCCACCCCTATGCCCGCTCCCTCTCCCGCCGCCGTCTTTGACTTCACCCAGCCGGTGCCCCAGTCCGAGCCGGTGGAGATGGACTATTTCTCCGACGCCCTGTTCATCGGCGACTCCCGCACCGACGGCCTGCAGATCTACAGCGGCATCAAGGGCGCCACCTTCTACTGCTACAAGGGCCTGAACATCTTCGACATGAGCAAGCGCCAGGTGGTGGAGATGAACGGCGGCAAGTACACCGTGGTGGAGGCCCTGGAGAAGGGCCCCCAGTACAAGAAGATCTACATCTCCCTGGGCGTCAACGAGCTGGGCTACCCCGGCACCGACAGCTTTTACAAGGCCTTCAAATCCTTCCTGGAGGAGGTCAAAGCCGCCCAGCCCGACGCCATCATCTACCTGCAAAACCTGGTCCCCGTCAACCCGGAGATCTGCGCTCAGAAGAACCAGCCCTCCTATGTGAACAACGACCGGGTAGCCGACTTCAACGAGGTATTCCCCAAGCTGGCGGAGGAGTGCCAGGTGGCCCTGGTGGACGTCAAGACCGCCCTCAGCGATGAAAACGGCATCCTGCCCGCCGAGGCCACGGTGGACGGAGTCCACTTTACCAAGGCCTGGTATCAGAAGTGGCTGGAATATCTGATGTGCCACACCGTTACCCCGGAGGCCTATCAAGCGGGCCAGACAGCGGCCCAATAAAAGGAGCGTACCCCGGCATTGGACAACAACATCCGGCAGCAGCTGAACGCCTATATCGTGTCCCACCAGGAGGATTTCTACCGCCTGGCGTTCAGCTATGTCAAAAATCGGGACGCTGCCCTGGATGTGGTGCAGGAGAGCATTGTCCGCGCCCTGTCCAAATCGGACTCCCTCCGGCAGCCGGAGTACCTGAAAACCTGGTTTTACCGCATCCTGCTCAACGAGAGCATGAACCACTACCGCCGGAACAAGCGGCTGGTCCCTCTGGAGGATTCGGTGGCCGACGGACCCGCCCCCGCCGGCGATCCGGCGGAACGGCTGGACCTGTACGCCGCCATCGACCGGCTGGACCCCAAGGAGCAGGCCATCATCAGGCTGCGCTTTTTTGAGGACATGAAGCTGGAGGAGATCGCCCGCATCACCGGCGTCAACCTGAACACCGTCAAATCCCGCCTGTACAAGAGCCTGCGCAAGCTGCGGGAGCTGACCGGAGAGGAGGTAACCACATGAAGGATCTGTGGGAAGAGGCCAGAGCGCAGTACCGGAACGCCGATACGCCCCCGGAGCTGGAATTTGCCGTTGCCTCCGCCCTGCGGGCGGGGGAGAAAAAGCGGCGGCACCGCCGGGGCCTGCGGCGGAGCCTGTCCGCTGGGCTGGCCGCCTGCGCCTGCTTTGTACTGCTCATCAACGTCAACCCTACCTTTGCCCAGGCCGTGGCCGACGTACCGGTGCTGGGCGATCTGGCCCGGGTATTTACCGTCCAGCAGTACACCGTGGAGGACCGGGACCATCTCATTGACGTGCGCCTGCCCGCCCTGGACCTGGCCGGCGACACCGATCTGGAGCAGCGGGTCAACACCGAGATCTCCACCCGCATCGACCAGGTGCTCCAGGAGGCGGAGGACCGGGCCCGGGACACCAAGGAGGCCTATGTGGCCACCGGTGGCAACCCCGACGATTTTATGCCCATTATCATCAGCGTGGACTATGAGATCAAGTGCCAGAACGACCGCTATCTCTCCTTTGTCATCACCAAGACCGAGACCCTGGCCAGCGCCTACACCGAGTATTACACCTACAACATCGATCTCCAGGCCGGGCGGGAGATCACCCTCCGGGACCTGTTGGGCCCCGACTACAAGGAGATTGCCAATGCCGCCATCTCCGCCGAGATCGAGCGCCGCAGCCAGGACCCGGATAACCTCTACTTCCTCCAGGGGGAGGGGGGCTTTACCTCCATTGCCGACGACCAGGCCTTCTATCTGGACGCCGACGGCACTCCGGTGGTCTTTTTCGAGAAATACGAAATCGCCCCCGGCTATATGGGCGCCCAGGAGTTCCGGGTACCCCTGCCGGAGACCGGCGGAAGCAAATAAAAAAGAATGGGACGCAAAACCAAGGTTTTGCGTCCCATTCTTTTTATCATGTTTACAGGTCGGCGAAGATGCTGCTGAACATACCCACGGGAGAGCTCATCAGAGCGGGAAGCAGGCCCTCGCCCAGGATCAGCAGGGTCAGCACGATGGTGACAGCCACCACGCCCAGGTAGATTAGCCAGGACTTGCCGGACTCCAGCTCGGGAGCCACCATCTGGAAGGAGGACACACCCAGAGCCACCCACAGGATCAGGGTAAGGATCATCACCCACAGGCCCAGAGGCATGGAGATGAGGAAGCACAAAAAGTCAATGACCATCAGGATGGTGATGAAGATGGAGTGACAGCCGCAGGCGATCACCACATCCTGGAAGGTGCAGCCGGACTTGAGGATCTTGGCGCCGCCGAAGAGCAGGCCCATGAAAATGATCACGCCAACCACGTCGCTCAGCAGGCCGCCCACAAACCAGAACTGGAAGGGCACCTCCATGTAGCCGTAGGTCATCATACCGATCTTGAGGGAGAAGCCCAGGAACATCAGGATGCAGGCGATAAGCTGGGCGCCCAGCAGGATCAGGGGGGTGGCCAGGTCGCCCTTGGCCAGGGTGCTCCGGGTGGCCTGGACCGGGGAGGCAAAGTAGCTCTTCAGGAAGCCGCCCAGGCCGCTGAAAGCAGCGCCCGCCGCGGAGGGCTTGGCAGCGCCGCCGGGGCCGCTCATGGTGTTTACATTGGTACCGCAGGAAGAACAAAATGCGGAACCGTCAGGGATCTCCTTCCCGCACTTGGGACAGAACATAACACAACACTCCTTCTCTCTGGCGGCAGAATGGCTTTCGCCGCCCGATGTGACGCTCCGCTTCCCTACGGCGGAGCATACCGGTCCCCACAGAGCTGGGGTCGGTTTGTCGAGATTATAACATAGCTGAAGAAAAAAGTAAATCGATGGAAGAGAAATTGTTTCCTTTCCCCCTCTTTTCTCTGTCGGATTGCCTATTGCCGCAGGCCGGTCCCCCGTGCTATAGTTATGTCAGAGACATTCCCGGCAGACCAAAAAAGGGCGCTGACCGGGTCATTTGCGCGCCGTCCGCTGCACCGGCGGCACCCGCGGGGCAGGATGGAGTCTCTCCATCCGCGGGGAGATTAAGGGAGGTATATATGGGGAAGGTATTTCGCTGTTATGTGGAAAAAAAGCCGGGCTTTGACGTGGAGGCCGGCCACCTGCTGGGAGAGCTGAAGGGCACCCTGGGCCTGGAGGGCCTCACCGGCCTGCGGGTCATCCGCCGCTACGACGTGGAGGGCGTGGAGCAGGGGGCCTATGAGGCCGCCCGCACCACCATCCTGTCCGAGCCCCAGGTGGACCGGCTGTGGGACGAGACCATGCCGGAGGCCGACGGGTCCCTGCTGGCGGTGGAGGCCCTGCCGGGCCAGTACGACCAGCGGGCCGACTCCTGCGCCCAGTGCATCCAGATGCTCACCGGCGGCGAGCGGCCCACCGTCCGGGCGGCCACCGTCTATGTGCTCTCCGGTACGCTGTCCGAGGCCGACCTGGACCGCGCCAAGGGCTACCTCATCAACCCGGTGGAGAGCCGGCAGGCTTCCCTGGACAAGCCTGAAACCCTGATCCAGCAGTACCCCGAGCCTGCCGACGTGCCGGTGCTGAAGGGCTTTTGTACTTTGGACCAGGCAGGCCTGACTGCGCTGTTGGAGAAATACGGCCTGGCCATGGACCTGGCCGACCTGACCTTCCTCCAGACCTATTTTAAAGAGGAAGAGAAGCGGGACCCCACCCTCACCGAGGTGCGGGTGGTGGACACCTACTGGTCCGATCACTGCCGCCACACCACCTTCTCCACCCATCTGGACCGCGTGGACATCGCCGATCCCGCCGTCAAGGCGGCCTATGACCGCTACCTGGCCGCCCGTGTGGAGGTGTACGGCCAGGAGAAGGCGGCCAAGCGGCCCCAGACCCTGATGGACATGGCCACCATCGGCGCCAAGACCCTGAAAAAGCGGGGCCTGCTGCCCGAGCTGGACCAGAGCGAGGAGATCAACGCCTGCTCCATCCACGTCCCCGCCATGGTGGACGGCAAGGAGCAGGACTGGCTGCTGATGTTCAAAAACGAGACCCACAACCACCCCACCGAGATTGAGCCCTTCGGCGGCGCGGCCACCTGTATCGGCGGCTGCATCCGGGACCCCCTGTCCGGCCGTGTGTACGTCCACCAGGCCATGCGCCTCACCGGCTGCGGCGATCCCCGGGTGCCGGTGAGCAAGACCCTGGAGGGCAAGCTGCCCCAGCGCAAGATCGCCCAGACCGCCGCCGCCGGCTACTCCTCCTACGGCAACCAGATCGGTCTGGCCACCGGCCATGTGGCCGAGCTGTACCACGAGGGCTACATCGCCAAGCATCTGGAGTGCGGCGCGGTGGTGGGCGCGGCTCCCGCCGATCATGTCCGCCGTGAGACCCCCGCCCCCGGGGACGTGGTTATCCTGCTGGGCGGCCGCACCGGCCGGGACGGCATTGGCGGCGCCACCGGCTCCTCCAAGAGCCACAACCTGGCCTCCCTGGACACCATGGCCTCCGAGGTCCAGAAGGGCAACGCCCCCGAGGAGCGCAAGCTCCAGCGCCTCTTCCGCAACCCCAACGTTACCCGCCTCATCAAGCGGTGCAACGACTTCGGCGCCGGCGGCGTTTCCGTGGCCATCGGCGAGCTGGCCGACGGCCTGTCCATCGACCTGGACGCCGTCCGCAAGAAGTATGACGGCCTGGACGGCACCGAGCTGGCCATCTCCGAATCCCAGGAGCGCATGGCGGTGGTGGTTGCCCCTGAGGACGCTCAGACCCTGATGAACTTTGCCGCCTCCGAAAACCTGGAGGCCTATCAGGTGGCCACCGTCACCGAGTCCCCCCGGATGGTCATGACCTGGCGGGGCCAGACCGTGGCCAACCTGTCCCGTGCCTTCCTCAACACCAACGGCGCGGTGAAGCACGCCTCCGTTCAGGTGGATGCCAAGGACGCCGCTCCCCAGAGCGAGAAGAAGTTCCGCACCCTGCGGGAAATGGCTGCCAGCCTAAAATCCGCCTCCCGCCGTGGCCTCACCGAGCGGTTCGACGGCTCCATCGGCGCGGGCAGCGTGCTCATGCCCTTCGGCGGCCAGAGCCAGCGCACCCCCGCCCAGGCCATGGCCGCCCTCTTCCCCGTGGAGCCCAACCAGGAGACCGATCAGGCCAGCGTCATGGCCTGGGGCTGTGACCCCGACCAGCTGTCCGCCAACCCCTACGCCGGGGCCCGCAGCGCGGTGTACACCTCGGTGGCCAAGCTGGTGGCGGCGGGCGCGAATTATGAGAAGGCCTACCTGACCCTCCAGGAGTTCTTTGAGAAGCTGCGTACCGAGCCTCAGCGGTGGGGCAAGCCCTTCGCCGCCCTGCTGGGCGCTTTGGACGCCCAGCTGGAGCTGGGCTGCGCCGCCATCGGCGGCAAGGACTCCATGTCCGGCTCCTTCCTGGACCTGGACGTGCCCCCTACCCTCATTTCCTTTGCCATCGCCCCGGTGAAGGCGGGGGAGGTGCTCTCCCCCGAGTTCAAGACGGCGGACAAGCCGGTGTACCTCTTCGCCTCTGAGGACAGCAAGTCCGCCTGGAACACCTTCCACGCCCTCCATCAGGCGGGCAAGGTGGAGGCGGCCTGGGCCGTGGAGAACGGCCTGGGCGAGGCCGTCATGAATATGGCTTTCGGCAACGCCATCGGCTTTACCTCCGTGGACACCGACCTGGACTGGGACGCTCCCATGCCCGGCGCCATCGTGGCCCAGCTCACCGGGGCGTGCGAGGTTGGCCTGCTCATCGGCCATACCACCACTGAGGCCGTCATCAGCGTCAACGGCGATTCCGCCCCCATCAGCGAGCTGCTCTCCCTCAACGAGAGCGTGCTGGAGGACGTGTACCCCACCCGTGCCGGCAAGGCCGCCCCGGTGGAGACCATCTCCTGGGAGAAGCGCTCCCCCGCCGTGTGCAAGTCCAAGATCGCCCGGCCCCGGGTGGTCATCCCCGTGTTCCCCGGCACCAACTGCGAGTATGATTCCGTCCGGGCCTGCCTGCGGGCGGGGATGGACGCCGAGACGGTGAACATCCGCAACCTGACCGCCGACGACCTGCTCCAGTCCACCCAGGCTCTGGAGGGCGCCATCCGCAAGGCCCAGATCGTCTTTATCCCCGGCGGCTTCTCCGGCGGCGACGAGCCCGACGGCTCCGCCAAGTTTATCTGCTCCTTCTTCCGCAATCCCGCTATCACCGACGCGGTCCACGACCTGCTGAAAAACCGGGACGGCCTGATGCTGGGCATCTGCAACGGCTTCCAGGCCCTGGTCAAGCTGGGCCTGGTGCCCTACGGCGAGATCCGGGACATGGATGAAAACTGTCCCACCCTGACCTACAACCTGATCGGCCGCCACCAGAGCCGGTACGTCACCACCCGGGTGGCCAGCGTCAACTCCCCCTGGATGCTCAAGTCCAACGTGGGCGACCTCCACGCCATCCCCATCTCCCACGGCGAGGGCCGCTTCGTGGCCCCCCAGAGCGTGCTGGATCAGCTCATTGCCAATGGCCAGGTGGCCACCCAGTATGTGGACGCCAATGGGGTGCCTTCCATGGACATCGACGTGAACCCCAACGGCTCCCTGTGTGCCATCGAGGGCATCTTCTCCCCCGACGGCCGGGTGTTCGGCAAGATGGGCCATTCCGAGCGGCGGGGCAACCACGTTGCCCGCAACATCCCCGGCAACAAGTATCAGCCCCTGCTGGAGAGCGGCGCGGAATACTTCAAGTAAGAATAACAAACAGCAGCCCCCCGCCGACGGCGGGGGGCTGCTGCTGTTTGGTCGGTTACAGAGGCTGTGCGGTCAGGTCCTTCCCGCTGCCCGTTATAGCGTAGAAGGCGTACTCCCCCTCTTTCAGGGTGGAGGCGGCCAGGGCGGATTTTACCCGCTCCAGGTCCTGGGGCTGGAACCGGACGGCGATGCCGCAGCCCAGGGAGATCTCCCGCAGCACCGGCATGACCTGGACGGGAGCCACCTCTTTCAGCACTTTTTGGGCGTAAATGGCCCCGTAGGTGGAGGTAAAGGTGATGACCCCGTAGTCCATCACAGGGAGATCACCTTGCCCGCCTTCTGCATCCGGGTGACGATGTCATACATATTGCTGACGGTGCCCACCTTCAGCTGATCGGTGATGCCGTAGAAGTTGAGGCAGGTGCCGCACACCAGGATCTCCGTTCCGCTGTCGCTGAGGGCTTTCAGGTGGTCGGCCACCTGCTCGTCCAGGGTGGGCAGCTTGACCCCGGCATTCATAAAGAGCACCGCACCCGGCTTGTCCTCCCCCTGGGCCAGGGTGTAGAAGAACATCCGCATCAGATTGGTCCCCAGCTCCCGGTCCCCGTCGCCGATGATGTCCCGGCCCACGAACACCGCCCAGTCCCCTCCGGTGGGCAGGGGAGCATTGACGGCCTCCTCACAGGCGGAGCAACCCTCCCCCTTGGTAAAGTCCAGGGCGAAGGTACCGCCCTCCTCCCGGACGGCTACTTTAAAGCCCTGGTTGTCCCCCAGCCGCTTCAAATTCTCCACGGCGGTGGGGTTGTCCACCAGCACGGTAAAGGCGGTATGCCCCTGGGCCATGGCCCCCTTGGCCAGGATCACCGGGGTGGGGCATGGCTTGCCCTCGGCGTCTACAATGTGTGCCATGTTGTTGTCCTCCTGCGTTTTTTCTTCATTATACCCCCGTATCTTCCCCGCCGCAAGTGGTGGAAAACCGGTGGAAAATGTGAAAAATTCTTTAAAATCCGCCGCCGGTCCCCCCTTGTGCTTTTTCGGCGGGGGAAGTTGTGCTATACTGTAGAGGCCCGGCGGATGGCCGGGCCTGAAATCTTCCAACGCGAAAGGAGGTGGGCGGTATGGAGCTTCTCACCGGCTGGCTGACGGAAAACGAGGTGCTGTGCGCCTGGTTTACCTCCATCGTGCGCTTTGTCTTTCCCGTGCTGGCCCTGCTCATCCTCATCCGCACCATCCGCTCCCTGCTGACCGTGCCCTGTCTGCCCGAGGTATGGGCCTACCTCACCCTGCCCAACGGGGCCAACGAGCCCCTCACCCACTGGGAGAACATCCTGGGCCGGGGGAGCAGCTGCGACGTGGTGCTCAACTACCCGGTGGTGTCCCGGCAGCACGCCGCCCTCATCCGTAACGAGGACGACAGCTGGACCGCCTACGACCTCAATTCCAAAGGCGGCGTCACCGTCAACGGCAAGCCGGTGAAGGACGCCACCCCGGTCCAGTACGGCGACGTGCTGGCGGTGGGCGGTGTGGAGACGGTGCTCCTCCCCCTCTCCCCCGAGGAGAAGGCCAAGCGGCGCAGCAGCCGCCGCCGGTCCCGGCCTGTGTCCCCCTGGCTGGGTCTGGTGCTGCTCACCGTGTTCCAGGTGCTCACCGCCATTCAGCTCATCATCAGCGAGGGCCCCGGGGCCTCCCCCATGATCCCCATTACCTTCCTGTGCTTTACCGGCATCATGTGGCTCTACTTCCTGGTGCTGCGGGCCATGCGGCGGGTGGGCTTTGAGATGGAGACCATCGCCTTCTTTCTGTCCACCCTGTCCCTGTCGGTCACCTGCTCCTCCAACACGGCGGCCCTCTTCAAGCAGTTCCTCTGCGTGGTGCTGGGGCTGGTGCTCTTCCTCATCCTGGGCGTCTTTCTCCGGGACCTGGACCGGGCCAAAAAGATCCGCTGGCTCATGGCGGGGGCGGCCATCGGCTTTCTCAGCCTGACGGTGGTGCTCTACAAGCTGGGCCTGGCCGATCCCAAGTACGGCGCGGCCAACTGGATCTCCATCGGCGGCATCAGCGTGCAGCCCTCGGAGATCGCCAAGATCTGCTATATCTTCGCCGGAGCCGCCACCCTGGAGCGGCTCTTCCGCAAGCGGAACCTGGGCCTGTTTATCGTGCTCACCGGCGTGTCCCTGGCCTGCCTGGCCTATATGAGCGACTTCGGCACCGCCGCCATCTTCTTCATCACCTTCCTGGTCATCGCCTACCTCCGCTCCGGCGACTGGGCCACCCTGGCCCTCATCTGCGGCGGCGGCGTGTTCGCCGTGCTTACCATGCTGTCGGTGAAGCCCTACATCATGAGCCGGTTTGCCACCTGGGGCCACGCCTGGGAGAACGCCTCGGTGGGCAGCGGCTACCAGCAGACCCGCACCATGTCGGCCGCCGCCTCCGGCGGTCTGGTGGGGGTTGGCCCCGGCGAGGGCTGGCTCCACAACGTGGGGGCGGGCGACACCGACCTGGTGTTTGGTATGCTGTGCGAGGAGTGGGGCCTCATCATCGCCATTCTGGCCATCCTGTCCATCGTCACCCTGGCGGTGTTTGCCGTCCGGGCCTGCCGGGCGGGGCGGTCCTCCTTCTATATCATCGCCGCCTGCGCCGCCACCTCCATGATGGTGTTCCAGACCTGCCTTAACGTGTTCGGCGCGGTGGACATCCTGCCCTTGACCGGCGTCACCTTCCCCTTTGTGTCCAACGGTGGCACCGCCATGATCGCCTCCTGGGGGCTGCTGGCCTACCTGAAGGCCACCGACACCCGTCAGAACGCCAGCTTTGCCATCCGTCTGCCCTCCCGGAAGGAGGACCGTCGGAACGCCCAGCTGTCCATGAAACGCACCGAGCAGTGGGAGGGCCGCTATGAAGAAGATTGAAAAACGGGCCTTTCTCTGCCTCATCCTGGCCGCCGCCCTGATCCTGGGGCTGGGCTTTTATGTGGTGCGCTATGTCCTCTACGGCAGCCGCTGGGCCTCCTTTGCCGCCAACCGCCACCTGTACAACAGCCAGGGCCAGCTGTCGGTGGGCCGGGTGCTGGACCGGGACGGGGACGTGCTGAGCTGGGCGGACGAGGAGGGAACCCGGCACTACTACGAAAACGCCACCGTCCGCAAGGCCACCCTCCACGCCGTGGGAGACGCCCAGGGCAAGATCGGCACCGGCGCACTCACCGCCTTTGCCAGCCAGCTGTCCGGCTACAACCTGATCACCGGGGCCTACTCCCCCCTGGGCAACGGCAACGATCTGTACCTCACCCTGGACGCACGGCTCAACTACATCGCCTATCAGGCCCTGGGGGGCCGCAAGGGTGCGGTGGGTGTGTACAACTACGAGACGGGGGAGATTTTGTGCATGGCGTCCTCCCCCACCTACGACCCCCTGGACCCGCCGGAGGACGTGGAGGACAATCCCGCCTATGACGGCGTGTATTTAAACCGCTTCCTCTCTGGCACCTTCCCGCCGGGCTCGGTGTTCAAGACGGTGACCCTGGCCGCCGCCATTGAGAACATCCCCGACCTCTTTGACCGGAGATGGACCTGCACCGGCTCCACGGTGGTGGGGGGCGAGACCATCACCTGCCCCCATGTCCACGGGGAAATGGACATCTACGACGCCCTGGCCAACTCCTGCAACGGGGTGTTCGGCCAGCTGGCCGCCGAACTGGGGCCGGAGGTCATGGCCAAGTACACCCAGCAGGCTGGCCTCACCTCCGCCTATAAGGTCAGCGGCCTCACCTCCGCCGCCGGGCGGTTCGACTTTACCGGCACCACCGGCCAGCTGGCCTGGGCCGGCGTGGGCCAGTACAACGACCTGGCCAATCCCTGCGCCATTATGACCTACATGGGAGCCATCGCCAACGGCGGCAAGGCCGCCGTCCCCCGGCTCATCCTCAAGGTGGAAAATCCCCTGGGCCTGCCCTCCCTGCCCCAGTGGACCAGCAAGACGGGCACCCTCATCGAATCCTCCACCGCCGCCACCTTGGCGGACATCATGTCCCGCAACGTGATCGACGCCTACGGCTCCGGCCGGTTCCCCAATATGGACATCTGCGCCAAGAGCGGCACCGCCGAGGTGGGGGGCGGCAACTCCCCCCACGCCTGGTTTGCCGGCTTCCTCCGCAATGAGGACGCCCCCTATGCCTTTGTGGTGCTGGTGGAGAACGGCGGCTCGGGCGCCGACGTGGCCGGCTCCGTGGCCGCCCAGGTGCTGGACGCTCTGGTCAACGGCTACTAACCCCCTCATCCGGCCCTGCGGGCCACCTTCCCCCCTAAGGGGGGAAGGTCAGGGGGTCAACAATCGCACCTCCAGCCCCTGCTGCCGGGCGTAGTTGACCGTATAAGCGGTGCCGCCGGTATCCCGGGTGCAGTAGGCCACGCACACCCCGCTGTGGTCCACCAGATGGCGGTTGCGTTTGTGCATACACCCCGGCGTATACCGGCGGGCGGTGTACACCACCTTATGGGCGGCGGCCTTGATGCGCTCGTACTCCGCCGCGTCCGCCTCCCTCCAGCCTCTGGTCTGGTCGGGGCAGGGCAGCACCAGAATGAGCCGTATGTGAGGGAACTCTCCCAACAGGCTCAGCACGGTCTGAGCCGCCAGGGTATCAAACCCCAGGGCCCCGCCCGCGCCGAAATAGCGCATCCCCCGGCCAATGAGCTGCCGCACCGTTTCCTCCAGGTTTTCCACCAGAGCCCGCCGCTGTGTGGACGGAATGTCCCGGTGACCGGTGAAGCAGCAGGTCTGTTCCCGCATGGTCATACCCAGTCCCCCCTTTTTCCCCAGTATAGGCCGGAAGAAAGGGCGAACTTTGTCGGATTCAGGGCGCTGCCGTTTGGCAGCGCCCTGAACTTTTCCACATCGTATATGAATAATGTGTAAAACCTCGGGGAATCCTCTTGACTTTAGGATTCAACATTCTATTATTTATTTAGCACAGAAAATATTATTCGGATATCGGAGGATTCTAGTATGCAAGAGGTCAAGGATGATGGGAAAACCCCAAGCCCGCCCAAAAAACCGCTGATTTTCTACTATGCCCTGGCCCTGGTGGCCCTGATGCTCCTCAACGTCTTTTTCTTCCCCTCGGTGCTGGAGCGACAGGTGATCGAGGTGCCCTACAGCCAGTTCCTCATCATGGTGGACGACCATCAGGTCACGGAGGTGGCTCTGGACGAGGACAGCCGTCAGATCGTCTTTATCGCCGACGACGAGACAGGACGGACCGGCTACTACAAGACCGGCATCTGGCCGGACGACGGCCAGCGGCTGCTGAACCAGCTGCGGGAGGACCCGGACATCGTATTCAGCGCCGAGATCCCCACCCAGGCCAACCCCCTTCTGGCCTTCCTGGTCAGCTGGATTCTGCCCATTTTCTTCTTTATCCTCATTGGGCAGCTGCTCTCCCGCTTTATGATGAAGCGGATGGGCAACAATCTGCCCGGCGGCATGGGCAACGCCATGACTTTCGGCAAGGCCAACGCCAAGGTCTATGTGGAGGAGGCCTCCACCGGCGTGTCCTTTGCCGACGTGGCGGGCCAGGACGAGGCCAAGGAGGCCCTGATGGAGGTGGTGGACTTCCTCCACGAGCCGGACAAGTACGCCGCCATCGGCGCCAAGCTGCCCAAGGGCGTGCTGCTGGTGGGCCCGCCCGGCACCGGCAAGACCCTGCTGGCCAAGGCGGTGGCAGGGGAGGCAAAGGTGCCCTTCTTCTCCATCTCCGGCTCGGAATTTGTGGAGATGTTCGTGGGCATGGGCGCGGCCAAGGTGCGGGACCTGTTCAAGCAGGCGGGGGAGAAGGCCCCCTGCATTGTGTTCATCGACGAGATCGACGCCATCGGCAAGAAGCGTGATACCGGCGGCTACGGCGGCAACGATGAGCGGGAGCAGACCCTGAACCAGCTGCTGGCCGAGATGGACGGCTTCGACTCCAGCAAGGGCGTGGTGCTGCTGGCCGCCACCAACCGCCCCGAGAGCCTGGACCCCGCCCTCATGCGGCCCGGCCGGTTTGACCGGCGGGTGCCGGTGGAGCTGCCCGACCTCCAGGGCCGTGAGGCCATCCTGAAGGTCCACGGCAGGCACGTCCACATCGATGCCGACGTGGATTGGAGCGCCATTGCCCGGGCCACCGCCGGAGCCTCCGGCGCGGAGCTGGCCAACATCGTCAACGAGGCCGCCCTCCGGGCGGTGCGCCAGGGCCGCAAGACCGTGACCCAGGCCGACCTGGAGGAGAGCGTGGAGACCGTCATCGCCGGGGCCCAGCGGAAGAATGCCGTCATCTCCGCCCAGGAGAAGCAGCTGGTATCCTTCCACGCGGTGGGCCACGCCCTGGTGGCCGCCCTTCAGACCCACTCCGCCCCGGTAACCAAAATCACCATCATCCCCCGCACCTCGGGGGCCCTGGGCTACACCATGCAGGTGGACGAGGGGCAGCGCAACCTGATGAGCCGGGCGGAGCTTACCAACAAGATCGCCACCCTCACCGGCGGCCGTGCCGCCGAGGAGCTGATCTTCGGCTCGGACAACATTACCACCGGCGCCTCCAACGACATCGAGCAGGCCACCAAGCTGGCCCGGGCCATGATCACCCGGTACGGCATGACGGAGCAGTTCGACATGGTGGCCCTGGAGACGGTACAGAACCAGTACCTGGGGGGCGACACCTCCCTGGCCTGCTCCGCCGAGACGGCGGCCGAGATCGACCGGCAGGTGGTGGCCACCGTGAAGGCGGCCCACCAGAAGGCCCTGGCCCTGCTAAAAGACCACGAGGACCAGCTGCGGAAGCTGGCGGGCTACCTGCTGGAGAAGGAGACCATTACCGGCCAGGAGTTTATGGACCTGCTGAAGCAGGGGTAACCGCCGGGCCGATGAGGGCATCGGCCCCTACACATAAGATAGGGCATCCCTGACGCCCCGTTTCCAGACGAAAAAATCCCCGCTGCGGTTGCAGCGGGGATTTTATCATATCCGGATTTACTTGATGGGCTCGCCGGCCTCTTTCTTGGCCTTGATCTCCCGGAGGGCGTCGCGGTAGGACAGGTTGACCCGGCCCTTCTCGTCGATATCGGTGACCTTGACCCAGATCATATCGCCGATGTTGACCACGTCCTCCACCTTCTCCACCCGGCGCTCGGCCAGCTTGGAGATGTGGACCATGCCGTCCTTGCCGGGAGCCAGCTCCACGAAGGCGCCGAACTGCAGGATGCGGACCACCTTGCCGTAGTACAGCTGGCCCACCTCGGGCACGAACACGATGGTCTCGATGGTCTTTTTGGCGGCGTCGCAGGAGGCCTTGTCGGTACCGGCAATATAGATGGTGCCGTCGTCCTCGATGTCGATCTTGGCGCCGGTGTCGGCACAGATCTTCTGGATCACCTTGCCGCCGGAGCCGATGACCTCGCGGATCTTGTCGGGGTTGATCTTCATCTGTATCATCTTCGGCGCGGTGGGCGCGAGCTCGCGCCTCGGCTCGGAGATGACGGGCAGCATGACCTCGTCGAGGATCTGTATGCG
>DWXO01000021.1 GCA_019119165.1 Candidatus Flavonifractor intestinigallinarum
TACACCGACGAGGTCATCCGCCGCAAGGAAGGCAAGACCGGCGTCAAGAAGAAATAAGGAGGTGTGCCACTATGATCAACAGACCCGATACCAACGCTCAGCGGCTTAAGCGCCACAAGAGAGTGCGCGGCAAGATTTCCGGCACGCCCGAGCGTCCCCGTCTCAACGTGTTCCGCAGCAACACCAACATCTATGCCCAGATCATCGACGATGTGAACGGCAAGACTCTGGTGTCCGCTTCCTCCATGGAAAAGGGCTTTGAAGGCAAGGGCTCCGACTGCGAGGCCGCCAAGAAGGTGGGCCTGGCTGTCGCCGAGCGCGCCAAGGCCGCCGGCATCGAGAACGTCGTGTTCGACCGCGGCGGTTACGTCTACCACGGCCGCGTGCAGGCCCTGGCCGAAGGCGCCCGTGAGGGCGGCCTGCAGTTCTAAGGGAGGAGGAAGATTAAATGGCTCGTTTTGAAAGAGAACCCAGCGAGTTCACCGAGAAGCTGGTTGCCCTGAACCGCGTGTCCAAGACCGTTAAGGGCGGTCGTATCTTCAAGTTTGCCGCCCTGATGGTGGTGGGCGACGAGAAGGGCCGCGTGGGCTTCGGTCTGGGCAAGGCCGCCGAGGTGCCCGAGGCCATCCGCAAGGGCATCGAGGATGCCAAGAAGCATATGTGCAACGTGACTCTGTCCGGCACTACCATTCCCCACGAGGTCATTGGTGAGTTCGGCGCCGGCCGCGTGCTCCTGAAGCCCGCTGCCCCCGGTACCGGCATCATCGCCGGCGGCCCCGTCCGCGCCGTCATGGAGGCCGCCGGCATCCGTGACATCCGCGCCAAGTGCCTGCGCTCCAACAACCCGCAGAACGTGGTCTCCGCCACCTTCGAGGGCCTGAAGGCTCTCCGTGGCCCCGAGGAGGTCGCCCGCATCCGCGGCAAGAGCGTCAGCGAGATCGTAGGTTAAGGAGGGCCGTGAACATGGCTAATCTGAACATCAAGCTGGTCAAGAGCCTGAACGGCCGCATCGCCAAGCATAAGGCCACCGCCGAGGCTCTGGGGCTGCGCCACATCGGCGACACCACCGTACAGCCCGATAACGAGGCTACCCGCGGCAAGATTGCCCACATCGGCTATCTGCTGCAGGTGACCGAGGAACAGTAAGGAGGTGCGCGAAATGAATCTGCATGATCTTTCCCCCGCTGCCGGGTCCAACCCCAAGGCTTACCGCAAGGGCCGCGGCAACGGTTCCGGTAACGGCAAGACTGCCGGCCGCGGTCAGAAGGGCCAGTGGTCCCGTTCCGGCGGCGGCGTGCGCGTGGGTTTTGAAGGCGGCCAGATGCCTCTGACCCGCCGTATCCCCAAGCGGGGCTTCAACAACATCTTTGCCAAGCCCCTGGAGGCCATCAACGTGTCCGCCCTGAACAAGTTCGAGGACGGCGCTGTGGTTAACGTGTGCGACCTGCTGGAGAAGGGCATCCTCTCCAAGTGCGAGTATGGCTACAAGGTGCTGGGCAACGGTACCCTGACCAAGAAGCTGACCGTCCGTGCCTCCGCTTTCTCCGCCTCCGCCAAGGAGAAGATCGTGGCGGCAGGTGGAAAGTACGAGGTGGTCTAAGTGATCGAGACCATCCGTAACGCGTGGAAGATTCCCGAGCTGCGCAAGAAGATCCTCTTTACCATCTTCGCGCTGCTCATCTTCCGGCTGGGCTCGGTGGTTCCTGTTCCCTTTATTGACAGCGACCTGCTGGGCAATACGCTCAACAGCATGGGCGGTATTTTCTCCCTGCTGGGCACCATGAACGGCACCGCCTTCTCTATGGCCGCCGTTTTCGCCCTGGGCGTACAGCCGTATATCAACAGCTCCATCATCATCCAGCTGCTCACCGTCGCTATCCCCGCCCTGGAGCGTCTCCAGCGGGAAGGCGGCGAGGAGGGGCGGAAGAAGATCGCGGCCATCACCCGTTACGTGACCGTGGCTATCGCTATCCTGCAGGGTCTGGGCTACTACACCCTGGTCGCCAGCACCAACAATGGCGCTTTGCTGGACACCGCCGGTCTGCCCGGCTGGTGGGTGGCCGTTGTGATCATCCTGTGCTTTACCGCCGGTTCCGCCTTTGTCATGTGGCTGGGTGAGCAGATCACCGAGTTCGGCATCGGCAACGGCATTTCCATCATTCTGTTTGCCGGCATCCTGTCCCGGGTGCCCGGCATGGTCGCCACCGTCTACGCCGGCATCCAGAACAACCTCAACGGCGTCACCGGCGAGGGCGTCTTTAATCTCCCCTGGTGGGGCGCCATCCTCATTGTCATTGGTATGCTGGCCATCGTGGTGCTCATCGTGTTTATCCAGAACTCCGAGCGCCGCATCCCCGTCCAGTACGCCAAGCGGGTGGTGGGCCGCAAGATGTACGGCGGCCAGTCCAGCCACATCCCCCTGAAGGTGAATATGAGCGGCGTTATGCCCATCATCTTCGCCCAGGCCATTGCCTCTCTGCCGGCTACCATCGGTATGTTCTTCGGCAAGAGTGCCAACAGCGAGGGCGGCTGGGGCGTGTTCCTCAGTGTGTTCAACACCACCAGCATCGTTTATATCATCGTTTATTTCCTGCTGATTGTCGGCTTCAGCTATTTCTACTCCACCATGCAGTTCAACCCCGTGGAGGTGGCCAACAATCTCAAGAAGAACGGCGGCTTTATCCCCGGCTTCCGTCCCGGCAAGCCCACCGCCGACTTCATCCACAAGGTTCTGGGTAAGATCACCATGTTTGGTGCTCTCTATCTGGCTGTGATTGCCATCGCTCCCATCGTCACCGGCGCCATCATCGGCGTCAGCAGCCTGGCCATCGGCGGTACTTCCGTCATCATCGTGGTGGGCGTTGCTCTGGAGACCACCAAGGCGATGGAGGCCCAGATGATGATGCGCCATTACAAGGGCTTCCTGGAGTAAGGGGCGAGGAAAATGAAAATCATTCTTCTCGGCGCCCCCGGCGCCGGAAAGGGCACCCAGGCTGAGATCATCAGCAAGAAGCTGGGTATCCCCACCATCTCCACCGGCAACATCCTCCGGGCCGCCGTCAAGGCCGGCACCCCCATCGGGCTGGAGGCCAAGAGCTATATGGACGCCGGCAAGCTGGTTCCCGATGAGGTCATTATCGGCATCATCCAGGAGCGGCTGGCCGAGAGCGACTGCGCCAACGGCTTCATTCTGGACGGCGTGCCCCGCACCATTGCTCAGGCCGAGGCTCTGGATGCCCACGGCATCCACTTTGACGCGGTGCTCTCCCTGGAGATTGCCGACAGCGTCATCGAGGCCCGCATGACGGGCCGCCGGACCTGCCACACCTGCGGCGCCACCTACCACATCGTGGCCGCTCCTCCCAAGCAGGAGGGCGTCTGCGACAAGTGCGGCGGCGAGCTGGAGCAGCGCAAGGACGACCAGCCTGAGACCGTCAAGCACCGGCTGGAGGTCTATCACAACGAGACCGAGCCCCTCAAGGACTATTACCAGGCGCACGGTGTGCTCATGAGCGTGCCTGACCTGGGCGGGATCGAAGAGACCAACGACAAGATCATGGAACTGCTGGGGAAGTGATTTGAGATGGAAATGATCTCACTGAAATCCCCCCGTGAAATCGAGCTCATGCGCCGGGCCGGGCGGCTGACCGCCCAGGCCCGGGCGCTGGCCGGTTCCATGGTGCGTCCCGGCGTCACCACCCATGAGATCGACACCGCGGTACGCAAGTTTATCGAAAGCCACGGAGCCAAGCCCTCTTTCTTGGGATACGGCGGCTTTTCCGGCTCCGCCTGCATCTCCATCAATGAGCAGGTCATCCACGGCATCCCCGGCCCCCGGAAGCTGCAGGAGGGCGATATCGTCTCCATCGACGTGGGCGCCTACCTCAACGGCTTTCACGGTGACTGCGCCGCCACCTTCCCCTGCGGCGAGGTGAGCGACGAGGCCATGCGGCTCATTCGGGTCACCGAGCAGAGCTTCTGGGAGGGCATCCGTCTGGCCCGGCCGGGCAAGCGGGTGTACGACATCTCCCACGCCGTCCAGCAGTACGTGGAGGCCAACGGCTTCTCCGTGGTGCGGGACTTTGTGGGCCACGGCGTGGGCGCCAAGCTCCACGAGGCCCCGGAGGTGCCCAACTACGGGCCCGCCGGACACGGTCCCCGGCTCCAGCCGGGCATGACCATTGCCGTGGAGCCCATGGTGTGCGCCGGCGACTGGCGGGTGAAGGTGCTCAAGGACGGCTGGACCACTGTGTCCGCCGACGGCAGCCTGACCGCCCACTATGAAAACACCATCCTCATCACCGACGGCGAGCCGGAAGTGCTTACCGTGGCGGAGGAGTGAGCATGGCGGCGGAGCATCCGCGGATCGTCCGCTCACTGGCAGGGCATGACAAGGGGCAGCTGTTCTGCGTTGTGGATCAAGATGGCCCCTATCTGCTGCTCTGCGACGGCAGACGGCGAAAGGCAGAGTCCCCCAAGCGAAAGAAGGCCGTACACACGGCGGACGCCGGGGACTTCCAACACCCCGTCCTGGAGAAGCTCCGGACCGGGGAACCCATCACAAACCGAGAGGTGCGGAGGGCGCTGGCCGCTTTCCGAGCTGAGGAGTCAAGGAGGGTATGACGCTTTGGCAAAAGACGATATGATCGAAGTGGAGGGCGTCGTCACCGAGTCCCTTCCCAATACCACGTTCCATGTGGACATCGGAAACGGCCACATCATTCTGGCCCACATCTCCGGCAAGCTGCGGATGAACTTCATCCGCATTCTGCCCGGCGATAAGGTCACCGTCCAGATGTCCCCCTACGACGTAACCCGGGGCCGGATCACTTGGCGAAGCAAGTAATCCGGCTCATTCCGGCGGGCGCAGGCCTGCCGACCCTATCAATGACCGGTGCGGGTCAGCGGGGCCTTGCCTCCGCCGTACCGGGGCCATCAGGCTCTACAGGAGGTTAATGACATGAAAGTTAGACCGTCCGTGAAGCCCATGTGCGAGAAGTGCAAGATCATCAAGCGCAAGGGCAAGGTCATGGTTATTTGCGAAAACCCCAAGCATAAGCAGAGACAAGGTTAATAGGAGGTGCTGAAACAGTATGGCACGTATTGCTGGCATTGATTTGCCCAAGGATAAGCGGGTCGAGATCGGCCTTACCTATATCTTTGGTATCGGGCGCACCAGCGCCAACAAGATCCTGGCTGAGGCCGGTATCAACCCCGACACCCGCGTGAAGGATCTGACTGAGGCCGACGAGGCTAAGCTGCGCGAGATCATCAGCCACAGCTACACTGTGGAGGGCGACCTCCGTCGTGACGTGGCGATGGACATCAAGCGTCTCACCGAGATCGGCTGCTACCGCGGCCTGCGTCACCGCAAGGGGCTGCCCGTCCGCGGTCAGCGTTCCAAGACCAACGCTCGTACCCGCAAGGGTCCCAAGCGTACCGTCGCTAACAAGAAGAAGTAAGGGAGGGAGAGACACATGGCTACCGCTACCAAGGGTAAGAAGGTTATCCGCAAGCGCCGCGAGCGCAAGAACGTTGAAAAGGGCCAGGTGCACATCCGCTCTTCCTTCAACAACACCATGGTTACCGTGACCGACATGGGGGGCAACGCCCTGTCCTGGGCCTCTTCCGGCGGCCTGGGCTTCCGCGGCTCCCGTAAGTCCACCCCCTTCGCCGCTCAGACCGCTGCCGAGACTGCCGCCAAGGCTGCCATGGAGCACGGCCTGAAGACCGTGGAGGTGTACGTGAAGGGCCCCGGCGCCGGCCGTGAGGCTGCCATCCGCGCCCTGCAGGCCGTGGGCCTGGAGGTCACCCTGATCAAGGACGTGACCCCCATCCCCCACAACGGCTGCCGTCCGCCTAAGCGCCGCCGCGTGTAAGAGAAGGAGGAGTACGAATTATGGCTAGATATACCGGAGCAGTCTGCCGCCAGTGCCGCAGAGAGGGCCAGAAGCTCTTCCTGAAGGGCGACCGCTGCTACACCGACAAGTGCGCCATGGAGCGCCGTCCTTTCGCCCCTGGTATGCACAACCAGGGCCGCACCAAGAAGCTGTCCGAGTACGGAATGCAGCTGCGTGAGAAGCAGAAGGCCCGCCGCTACTACGGCGTGCTGGAGAGCCAGTTCCACAAGTACTACGAGATGGCCGCCGCCCGCAAGGGCGTGACCGGCGACAACCTGCTGAGCATCCTGGAGACCCGCCTGGATAACGTGATCTATCGTCTGGGCTTCGCCATGAGCCGTCCTGAGGCTCGTCAGCTGGTCCGTCACGGCCACTTCACCATCAACGGCCATCGCGTGGACATCCCCTCCTACCTGGTCAAGCCCGGCGAGGTCATCGCCCTGAAGGAGACCAGCCGGAGCAAGGAGAAGTTTAAGGCTTCTCTGGAGGCCAACGGCTCTCGTCCCGCCCCCAAGTGGCTGGACTTTGACCAGAACAACCTGGTGGCCAAGGTGGTTGCGCTCCCCGCCCGCGAGGACGTGGACCTGCCCATCGAGGAGCACCTCATCGTCGAGCTGTACTCCAAGTAATCGTGCTTGTACCCTCGATTATTGGTGAGCTGTATAAGGCGGCGGACAGAGTCCGCCGCCGCGAAAAGGAGGGTAACACATGGTAGAAATCGAGAAGCCCCGCATCGAATGTGTGGAGAATCCCGGTGACGGCTCCTACGGCAAGTATGTCGTGGAGCCCCTGGAGCGTGGCTACGGTACCACGCTGGGTAACTCCCTGCGCCGCATCCTGCTCTCGTCCCTGCCCGGCACGGCGGTTACCTCCATCAAGATCGCCGGCGTGCAGCACGAGTTTTCCACCATTCCCGGAGTGAAGGAGGACGTCACCGAGATCGTCCTCAACGTGAAGAGCATCATTGCCAAGCTTCACTCCGAGGGCGTGAAAACGGTCTATATTGAAGCCAGCGGTGAGTGTGAAGTCACCGCCGGCGACATCAAGGCCGACGGCGAGGTGGAGATCCTCAACCCGGATCTCCACATTGCCACCCTGGGACCGGACGCCAGCCTCAACATGGAGCTGACCCTGTCCCATGGCCGGGGCTATGTCCCCGCCGACCGGAACAAGCCGGCCCAGACCATCATCGGTCTGATCCCGGTGGATTCCATCTACACGCCGGTGCGGAAGGTCAATTACACGGTGGAGAACACCCGTGTCCGCGACCTGACCGACTTCGACAAGCTGACCCTGGAGGTGTGGACCAACGGTACCATCACCGCCCGGGACGCCGTCAGCCTGGGCGCCCGCATCCTCTGCGACCACTTCGTCCTCTTCACCGATCTCTCTGAGACCATGGGCTCCAAGTCCACGGTGGTGGAGAAGGCCGAGGCCCAGCGGGACAAGGTGCTGGAGCTGACCATTGAGGAGCTGGACCTGTCCGTCCGTTCCTTCAACTGCCTCAAGCGTGCCAACATCAACACGGTGGAGGATCTGATCTCCAAGACCGAGGACGAGATGATGAAGGTGCGCAACCTGGGCCGCAAGTCCCTGGAAGAGGTCATCAACAAGCTGGCCATGATGGGCCTGCGCCTGGCCGACGAGGAAAACTGAGGCCAGCGAAGAGGGCGGCCCGGGGGCACGTAACGTCCCCTCCCGGGCCCGCAGGCCGTAAGGCGCTCTCTTCAGGGGAAGGTTCCCCCCGGACGAATTTAAATTGTGGAGTTCGCCTTGGCGAACATCCGATAGGAGTTGGATTTCATGTCTCACAACCGTAAGCTGGGCAAGCCCACTGATCAGCGCATCGCCATGCTGCGCGCCATGACCACCTACCTGCTGGAGAATGGTCAGATCAAGACCACCTATGCCCGTGCCAAGGAAGTTGCTCCCATGGCCGAGAAGATGATCACCCTGGCCAAGAACCCCAACCTGGCCAATTACCGCAAGGCCCTGTCCTACCTGACCAAGGAGGACGTGGCCAAGAAGACCTTCGACGAGCTGGGCCCCAAGTATGCCAGCCGTAACGGCGGTTACACCCGTGTGGTCAAGATCGGCCCCCGCCGCGGCGATGCCGCCGAGATGGCCATCGTGCAGCTGGTGTAAGTTCACCTCAAAAAGCGCCCTGCCAAAAGCAGGGCGCTTTTTCTGTGCGCAGCTTCTTGCAATTTGTGGGATGCTATGGTATACTATGCAACAATAAACCATAAAGGAGACGGTGAGCCCTCGTGGACGAACCTCCGCCCAGTTGTAACTGCAAAACAGACCATGTGGAACAGGACAGCCTTACCCTGAACAGGGGATAGGGTTGTCCTTTTGCGCGTTCCACACATTTTGAACATTGGAGTTGATGATTTTCCTATGCCTGACAGTTCAAGTTTGACCATGATCGTGATTTTGATTGTTCTGGTGATTCTGTCCGCCTATTTCTCCGCCACGGAGACCGCCTTTACCTCTCTCAACCGCATCCGCCTGAAGAGCAAGGCCGACGCCGGCAACCGCCGGGCCGCCCTGGCCCTCCGGCTGGTGGACCAGTATGACAACCTGCTGTCCACCATTCTGGTGGGCAACAACATCGTCAACCTGTCCGCCTCCTCTCTGGCCACCGTGTTCTTTACCGAGGGCCTGCGCCTGCAAAACGGCGCGGTGATCTCCACCGCCGTCATCACCATTGTGGTGCTGATCTTCGGCGAGGTCTCTCCCAAGAGCCTGGCCAAGGAGTATCCCGAGAGCTTTGCCGTGTTTTCCGCTCCCATTATGCGGATTCTCATGGTGATCCTTACCCCGGTGAACTTCCTGTTCAGCCTGCTGAAAAAGCTGCTGTCCATGGTGTTCCACAAGGAGGGGGACAGTGGCATCACCGAGGAAGAGCTGGTGACCATGGTGGACCAGGCCGAGATCGAGGGCGGGCTGGACCAGCACGAGAGCAAGCTCATCCGCTCCGCCATCGAGTTCAATGATATGGAGGTGGATGAGATCCTCACCCCCCGCGTGGACATCGTGGCGGTGGAGGACACCGACTCCATGGACGACATCGCTCAGGCCTTCGCCGAGAGCGGTTACTCCCGGCTGCCGGTGTACCATGAGGACATCGACGACATCATCGGCGTGATCCATGAGAAGGACTTCCACGCCGCCCGCTATCGTGGTCAGACCGACGTAAAGGCCATTACCGGCCCCATGCTGTACACCACCGGCAATACTAAGATCTCCGAGCTGCTGCGGATTCTCCAGCGGGAGAAGGCCCACATGGTTATTGTGGTGGACGAGTACGGCGGCACCGAGGGCCTGGTGACCCTGGAGGACATCGTGGAGGAGCTGGTGGGCGAGATCTGGGACGAACACGACGAGGTGATCGAGGAGTTCAAGAAACAGGAGGACGGCAGCTACCTGATCTCCTGTTCCGCCGACCTCACCGACCTGTTCGACCTGTTCTCCATCAAGGGAGAGTGCGACGCCAATACCATCTCCGGCTGGGTGATGGAGCAGATCGGCCGCATCCCCGAGGAGGGGGACCATTTCACCTCCGACGGACTGGACGTTACCGTCACCAAGGTGGATCACCGGCGGGTGCTGGAGATCCGGGTAGAGGTGCTCCCGCAGCCGGAGGATGAGAAAAAAGAGAAGGCGAAGGACCAGTGAACCAAGCAGATCTGAGTTTGGCAGCCGCTTTGCGCCATGCGCTCCACGCCCATCCGGAGCTGTCCGGACAGGAGACGTGGACCAAGGCCCGGCTGATGGACTTCCTCATGGAACATACCCATTTGGCCCTTTACGACCGGGGTAGCTG
Organism: Candidatus Flavonifractor intestinigallinarum; assembly: GCA_019119165.1. Taxonomy (GTDB): domain Bacteria; phylum Bacillota; class Clostridia; order Oscillospirales; family Oscillospiraceae; genus Flavonifractor; species Flavonifractor intestinigallinarum. Next base: position 9,730 of record DWXO01000021.1, read on the forward strand.
GTTTTATGCTCTGTGCCGGGGCAGGGGAGAGGGGAAGATCGCCTTTCGGGCGGACTTTGACGCCCTGCCTATAGAGGAAACCTGTGACCTGCCCTACCACTCCCAATGTCCCGGCGTGGCCCACAAGTGCGGTCACGACGGCCACAGCGCCGCCCTGGCGCTGCTGGGACTCACTCTGGAGCGGACCGGGGCGGACCGGGACGTAACCTCATCTTTCAGCCCGCCGAGGAGGTGGGGGCCGGCGGCGAAGCCTGCGCCGCTCTGCTGAAGGAGGAGGGCATCGGGGAGGTATACGCCTTCCACAATATGCCCGGCTATCCCCTGCATACTGTGGCCCTGCGGCGGGGCACCATGAACTGCGCCTCCAAGGGGGTGACCTACCGCTTTGAAGGGGTGCCCGCCCACGCCAGCACCCCGGAGCTGGGCCGAAACCCCGCCCAGGCGGTGGCTCGGATGGTGAGCGCTCTGCCTGGATTGACCCGGCGGGAGGACCACCGGGGACTGGTGATGGCTACTGTGGTCCAGATGGACGTGGGGGAGCCCGCCTTCGGTATCTCGGCTTACCGGGGCGCCCTGCTGCTCACCCTGCGGGCCCAGTACCAGGAGGAGCTGGACGCTCTCTCCCGGCAGGTGACTGAGATTGCCCGCCGGGCGGCGGCGGAGGACGGCCTGACCCTGACCATAGAGGAGCAGGATGTGTTTCCGGAGACTGCCAACCACCACGCCGGGGTGGAACGGGTGGAGCGTGCCGCCCGGGCCCTGGACCTGCCGGTGGTGGAAATGGCAGAGCCTATGCGGGCATCGGAGGATTTCGGCTGGTACCTGCGGCAGGCGGAGGGCGCCCTGTTTCTGCTGGGGGACGGGGAGGACCATCCGCCCCTCCACAGCAGCGACTTCGATTTTCCCGACGCACTGCTGGAGAAGGCCTGCGCCCTCTTTCAAAAATTGATCTGAAAAAAGCCCTGCGGCAATGCCGCAGGGCTTTTTGACATTATGGGCGGGTCCGCTGCCAGTAGGCGGCCATGCTTTCCCCGGGCTGTCCGGTGACCTCGTTTGAGAGATAGGCTGCCAGTTCCCCGGGCGGCGTCCAGGCCAGGGCGGAGGCCTCGTCGGGGAACTCCACCTCGGCGTAGAAAAAGCCGGTTTCCAGCTGGGGGTCCACCGAATTGACCTCCAGAGTGAGCCCGCCGTGCAGGGAATAGCGGCGCTGCTCCTTCTGGATCATGGGCTTGCCAATCATGGCCCGCAGGCGCTGATAGCGGTCCTGATCCACCTCCACCTCGATCTCCTCCCGCACCAGTCCGGCGCCTCCTTTGAAACAGAGCACATAGGTGGTGTTGCCACCCTGGAGGGCCTCCTGGCGGATGCGGATGGCGGGGTGGGTGAGGAAGTAGCCCTGCTCCATAAAAAAGGTAGAAGCGGGTTTCAGGTCGGGCCAGCTTTCCACCAGCCAGCGGCGTTCGATCTCCATAGAAATACCTCCTTAAAAGGGAAGAGCCACGATGGCGGGCACCAGCACGGGCACCGCCAGGGAGAGCACCACGCCGGAGGTAAAGGAGTAGATGGTGATGCGCTCATGGGTGGCGCCCACCACCACCGGCAGCACGGTGTCCATGGCGGCGGCGCCGGGCAGAGCGGCGCACTCCACATAGCCCACATACCGGGCGATGAAAGGAATGGCCAGGATGGAGAAGATCTCACGCATCACGTTGGACAAAAAGGCCACCGCCGACACCGACGGGGAATAGGGGGCCAGCAGGGTGGGGGCCAGGGAGTACCAGCCCATACCGGCGGAGGCGGCCATGGAGTCCTTCACCCCCAGAGGGAGGAAGAGCCCGGCCACGGCGGCAAAGACCAGAGTACCAGCGCATACCGCCACCGGCACCAGCAGCACCTGAAAACCGGCGGTCTTGATGTCGCTGACGAAGGTGCCCTGCTTGCCCATATCCATGCCTACCATAAATAAAAGCAGATAGAGGCCGAAGTTGATGACCGTACCGCAGTGGGCGGTGACGGCGGGGGGAATGATGAACCGGCCCGCCAGCATTCCCAGCACCACGGCAATCACGATCCACTTGGTCAGGGAATTGTCTGCCTTGCCGGCGGAGTGGGCGCTGTCATGATCGGTCTGACTGCTGCCCCGGGGCAGGCCCACATGGTTCAGCCGCAGGACGAACCGGCGCAACAGGGTGAGAAACAGGATGGAACCGAACATGGCCAGCACCGTGATGATGAGAGCGGCCAGGCCGATCTGCCCCAGAGAGGAGATAACCTCGTCGTTGGCGCCCAGGTTGACCCCCAGGGTGACGATCAGGATCATCAGCGCCACAAATTGCAGCTTGCCCACCCAGACCAGGGGGCGGCTGCGTACCCCGGGCCGGGAGCCGATCAGCGCGCCCAGGATCACCAGGGCGATGTAGATGGCCAGATTGCTCAGAGTGCTGAGCGTGGTGTCCATATCAATACATCCTTTCTGAACCGTAGTAAGAAAAAACACGGAAACAGGCAGCAGGGCCATTCTAGCATATCTCCTGTGGAAAGTCCACCCCTGAACGACAGCGGTCAATAAGAGAAAGTCAGCGCTTATTTTTGAAACCAATTAGTTTATAACAGATACTGGAATTATAGAAAATGCCCTAATATTCTGGATATAATTTTATGAATTACACAAAAAAAGGCAAAGAATTTTGGGGGGCATGCTTCATTTTACACTTGCATCTCAAGTTTAAATGGGTTATAGTTTGGTTGAGCAAAAAAACAATTTGGGCAAAAAAATTTTTGTGAGGTGATTGGAATGGGTACACCAAAAACAAAGAACTCTGATACCGTATTTCAATGGAACGGTATCCCCCAGCCGGGTCAGCTGATCCCCCTGGGCCTCCAGCACGTGGTGGCCGCGGTAGTGGGTATCATTACGCCTGCTATTTTGGTTGCCAACACCTGTGGCCTGAGCGAAGCGGAAAAGACCCTGATGATTCAGGTCTCCCTGATCCTGACCGCGCTTGCCACCCTGCTCCAGCTCTTCCCCATCTTCCGGCGCATTGGCTCCGGACTGCCCGTCATCATGGGCATTAGCTTTGCGTACATCCCCACGCTCCAGGCCATCGGCGCACAGTTTGACATCGCAACGATTCTGGGCGCTGAGATCATCGGCGGTATTGTGGCCATCGTCTTTGGCGTGTTCGTCAAGTGGATCCGTCCTCTGTTCCCGCCCCTGGTCACCGGCACCGTCATCTTTACCATCGGCCTGTCCCTCTATCCCACCGCCGTCAAGTACATGGCCGGCGGCGCCGGCACCGAGTGGTTCGGCAATGTGAAGAGCTGGGTCGTGGCCCTCATCACCCTGGTTGTGGTGGTGATCCTGTCCAACTTCACCAAGGGTATCTTCAAGCTGGGCGCCATCCTCATTGGCATGATCGTGGGCTACATCGTGGCCTACTTCGTGGGCATGGTGGACTTCTCCAGCGTGGGTACCTCCAGCTGGTTTGCTCTGCCCGAGGTTATGCCCTTTGAGATCAAGTTCGTGCCCTCCGCCTGCGTCTCTCTGGCCATTGTGTATGTGGTCAACGCGGTGCAGACCATCGGCGACCTGAGCTCCACCACCATGGGCGGCATGGATCGGATGCCCACCGATCGCGAGCTGTCCGGCGGTATCGTTGGCCAGGGCATCATGAGCATCGTGGGCGCCTTCTTCGGCGGCCTGCCCACCGCTTCCTACAGCCAGAACGTGGGTATCGTCACTGTGAACAAGGTCATCAACCGGGCCGTCTTTACCCTGGCTGCCGGTATCCTGCTGGTGGCCGGCCTGATGCCCAAGTTTGCCTCCCTGCTCACCACCATTCCCCAGTGCGTCATCGGCGGCGCCACCATCTCTGTGTTTGCCACCATCACCATGACCGGCATCCGCATGATCACCGAGGGCGGCTTTACCCCCCGTAAGAGCTCCGTGGTCGGCCTGTCCGTGGCTCTGGGCGTCGGCATCACTCAGGTGTCCGGCTGCCTGGCCGGCGAAGGCTTCCCCGAGTGGGTCAACACCGTGTTTGGTTCCTCCTCCGTGGTGGTTGCCACCATCGTGGCCATCATCCTCAACCTGGTCCTGCCCAAGGAGCAGAACAACAAGTAAGCATGATAATGCAAAAGGCCCGACCCACAAGGGGTCGGGCCTTTTCCTAAGATCATTCCTTGGCTTCGTCGATGTAGCTGTACAGCGTATACTTGGAAATTCCGAAGAACTTGCATACCTTGTCGCCGCTTTTGGTGATGAGGAAGGCGCCGGTGTCGTTGAGGAACTGCACCGCCTTGACCTTGTCCTCCTTGTTCATCAGGGCCACAGGCTTGCCTACGATCTTCACGCTCTGCTCCATCAGCTCGTCCAGCAGGTCGGAGACGTTGCGGGAGATGGCCTCGGGTTCCTTCTCGTCCTTCTCCGTGGCAGTGAACTGCTTGATGGCGGTTTCCATAGCCAGCATGAGGGTGATATCGTAGTTGATCCCGAAGATCCCGATGGGCGTTCCGTCGTCGTCCCGGATGTAGATGGTGGTGGACTTCAGGATCTTGCCGTCCTTGGTGCGGGTGAGGTAGCTGAGATGATCCTGCAGCTGGTCCTGATTGCCCCGCAGGGCCTCCAGGACCACGTGAGACGGTCCGTCCCCCACCTTTCGTCCCGTGACCTGCCCGTTTTCAATGGCGACGATGGAGCTCTCCGGGTCGTTGGTGGACAGGTCGTGGACCACCACTTCACAGTTGGGGCCAAACTGGCTGGCAATGCCCTTGGCCAACTTGAAGAGGAATTGCAGGGTAGATGCTTCTGGCACGTAGATTCCCTCCTTTCGGAGTCTGCGCCGGACGGCAGACGCCCCCCGGAGGAAGGGACGCCAAAGGTTGCCCATTCAGCGGCAGACGGTAAGATATACTTTATCATTTTACCACATTTCAGCTCAGATTCAACTGATTTTGCAGACCTAAAAATTTTTTTGCTTTTCTAACAAAAGTATTGCATATCCGTGCGAACTGTGGTAACATAGAAACAACGAGAGATTGAAACTATGCAAGATGCACAAATTTCCATATAAAAAGTTGTAGCTGCAACGGAGTGCTTTCGCGCACGGGCTGAATGGACATGGAATTCGGCTGGGTTGCGGACGCAACCTAGAAAAGAACGAATTTGTACTGTCCATTCCACCGGGAATGGGCAATTTTTTTACGGAGAAAAAGAACGAATTTAAAGGAGGAACTTACTATGCTGCTGATCGGTAATGGCAGACTCATCACCCGGAGCGAGGAGCTCCCTTATCTGGAAGACGGCGCCGTTGTTCTGGACGGCGAGGTGGTCAAGGAGGTCGGCTCCCTGGCCGACATGAAGGCCAAGTACCCCGACGCCGAGTTCGTGGACGCCAAGGGCGGCGTCATCATGCCCGGCCTCATCAACGTCCATACCCACATCTATTCCGGCCTGGCCCGGGGCCTGTCCATCAACGGCTTCAATCCCACCAACTTCTTTGAGGTGCTGGACGGCCAGTGGTGGTACATCGACCGTCACCTGACTCTGGACGGCACCCGCGCCTGCGCCTACGCCACCATCCTGGACTGCATCCGGGACGGCGTGACCACCATCTTCGATCACCACGCCTCCTTCTGCGAGATCCCCGGTTCCCTCTTTGCCATCAAGGACGTGTGCAAGGAGCTGGGTATGCGCGCCAACCTCTGCTACGAGGTGTCCGAGCGTGACGGCCAGGAGAAGTGCGATCAGTCCATCCAGGAGAACGCCGACTTCGCCAAGTGGGCCAAGGAGCAGGACGACGACATGATCAAGGCCATGTTCGGCGGCCACGCCCTGTTCACCATCTCCGACAAGACCTTTGAGAAGATGGTCAAGGCCAACGACGGCATGACCGGCTTCCACATCCATGTGGCCGAGGGCATGAACGATGTGTACGACTCCCTGCAGAACTACGGCTGCCGGCCCATCAACCGCCTGCTGTACAACGGCATCCTGGGCGAAAAGACCATGCTGGGCCACTGCATCCACGTCTCTCCCGCCGAGATGGACATCATCAAGGAGACCAACACCATGGTCTGCCACAACCCCGAGTCCAACATGGGCAACGCTGTGGGCTGCTCCCCCGTGCTGCAGCTGTACAACCGGGGCATCCTCATCGGCCTGGGCACCGATGCCTACACCCACGATATGCTGGAGAGCCTGAAGGTCCTGCTGCCCATGCAGCGCCACAACGTCTGTCAGCCCAACGTGGGCTGGTGCGAGGCCACCGGGATGCTCTTCCAGAACAACGCCAAGATCTGCTCCCGCTACTTCAAGAAGCCTCTGGGCGTGCTGAAGCCCGGCGCCGCCGCCGACGTGATCGTCATGGACTACAAGCCCTTCACCCCCTTCTCCGACGCCAACATCGACGGGCATATGCTCTTCGGCATGATGGGCAAGAACTGCCGCACCACCATCATCAACGGCAAGGTGCTGTACAAGGACCGCGAGTTCGTGGGCATTGACGAGGACAAGATCAACGCCTGGTGCATGGAGCAGTCCAAGAAACTGTGGGGCGAGCTGAACCACTGCACTTACTGAGAACAACGTAGGTTGAGCTTGTCTTCGCCAAGCGTTTTGCCCCAGGCAAAACCTTGATGCCGGGGCGATTCATTCGACCCGAGCAGATGAAAGGAATCGGGGTCCCCGCCCGGCCGGGCCGGGTGGGGCCAAGATCAACGCCTGGTGCATGGAGCAGTCCAAGAAGCTGTGGGGCGAGCTGAACCACTGCACTTACTGAGAAATCCCCCAAAAACTGAAAACAAAATGTAATTCCGAGTTATAACGATAACTGGAGGTTTTGATTATGAGCGATATTATGCGTCCCATGCCTTTTGCCCACCTGATGAACTGGATCCTCAGCGAGTACAAGAGCCAGGGTTCCATCTTCGGCGTGTCCAAGCTGGTCAAGCACAGCAACGGTAAGGCCCTGCCCATCTTTGAGGAGAAGATCGAGTCTCCCTACGGCCCCGCCGCCGGCCCCCACACTCAGCTGGCCCAGAACATCATCGCCGCCTACGCCGCCGGCAGCCGCTTCTTCGAGGTCAAGACCGTTCAGGTCATGGACGGCGACGAGCTGAGCAAGTGCGTCAACAAACCCTGCATCACCGCCGCCGACGAGTGCTACAACTGCGAGTGGTCCACCGAGCTGTACGTGCCCCAGGCTTTTGCCGAGTACGTCAAGGCCTGGTTTGCCTGCAAGCTGCTGGCCAAGGAGCTGGAGCTGGGCGATCCCAACGGCTTCGTGTTCAACATGAGCGTGGGCTACGACCTGGCCGGCATCAAGAGCGAGAAGGTGGACAAGTACATCAACGGCATGATGGACGCCTCCGGCTCCGAGGTGTGGAAGGAGTGCATGGACTGGGCCCTGGCCAACCTGGACAAGTTCCAGAACGTGGATGAGGCCTATGTGAAGGCTATCTCCCCCAAGGTGTCCGACTCCATCACCGAGTCCACCCTCCACGGCTGCCCCCCCGATGAGATCGAGCGCATCGCCACCTACCTCATCACCGAGAAGAACCTGAACACCTACATCAAGTGCAACCCCACTCTGCTGGGTTATGAGTTCGCCCGCAAGACCCTGGACGGCCTGGGCTTCGACTACATCGCCTTTGACGACCACCACTTTGTGGAGGACCTGCAGTGGGAGGACGCCATCCCCATGTTCCACCGCCTGATGAAGCTCACCGGCGAGCGGGGCCTGGAGTTCGGCGTGAAGATCACCAATACCTTCCCCGTGGACGTGAAGGCCGGCGAGCTGCCCAGCGAGGAGATGTATATGTCCGGCCGCTCCCTGTACCCCCTGTCCCTGTCCCTGGCCGGTATGCTGTCCAAGGAGTTCAAGGGCAAGCTGCGCATTTCCTACTCCGGCGGCGCCGACATCCACTCCATCAAGAAGCTGTTTGAGGCCGGTATCTGGCCCATCACCATGGCTACCACTGTCCTCAAACCCGGCGGCTATCAGCGCTTCAGCCAGATCGGCAAGGAGCTGATGGACATCAGCTACGAGCCCTGGACCGGCGTGGACGTGGATAAGGCCGACGCTCTGGTGAAGGAGTTCGTCACCGACGTTCACTACCAGAAGCCCATGAAGCCCATCCCCAGCCGCAAGATGGACAAGAAGGTGCCCCTCATCGACTGCTTCGAGGCCCCCTGCCGCAATGGCTGCCCCATTGAGCAGGACATCCCCGCCTACCTGATGAAGGTCAACGAGGGCAAGTACGAGGAGGCCCTCCAGATCATCACCCACCGCAACGCTCTGCCCTTCATCACCGGCACCATCTGCTCTCACCGCTGCCAGGACAAGTGTATGCGCAACGCCTATGACGAGAGCGTGTACATCCGCACCCAAAAGCTGAAGGCTGCCGAGGGCGGCTTTGAGGCCCTGCTGCCCAAGCTGAAGCCCGCCGCTCCCGTGGCTGGTAAGAAGGTTGCCGTCATCGGCGGCGGCCCCGCCGGTATGTCCGCCGCCTACTTCCTGGGCCGCGCCGGTGTGGATGTGACCGTCTTTGAGCGCAAGGACTCTCTGGGCGGCATCGTCCGTCACGTGATCCCCGCCTTCCGTATCAGCGACGAGGCCATCGACAACGACGTCAAGCTGATGAACGCCATGGGCGTGAAGGTGGAGCTGAATACCGAGGTCAAGAGCGTGCAGGACCTCTTTGACAAGGGTTACACCCAGGTCATCCTGGCCACCGGCGCCTGGCACAAGGGCAGCGCCGGCATGGAGTACGGCGAGGAAATGAACGTCATCGAGTTCCTGGAGAAGGCCAAGAAGGCCCCCGAGAGCCTGGATCTGGGCAAGAACGTGGTGGTCATCGGCGGCGGCAACACCGCCATGGACGCCGCCCGGGCCGCCAAGCGCATCCCCGGCGTGGAGAAGGTCTCCCTGGTCTACCGCCGCACCAAGCGCTATATGCCCGCCGATCAGGAGGAGCTGGAACTGGCTCTGGAGGACGGCGTGGAGTTCTGTGAGCTGCTGGCTCCCGTGGGCGTGAAGGACGGCGTGCTCACCTGCCACCAGATGGAGTTGGGCGCTCCCGACGCCTCTGGCCGCCGGTCCCCCGTGGACACCGGCAAGGTGGTTGAGGTCCCCGCCTGCACCGTCATCACCGCCGTGGGCGAGAAGGTGGACACCGAGCTGTACACCGCCAACGGCCTGGAAGTGGATAACCGCGGCAAGGCTGTGGTCAACGCCGACACCCTGGAGTCCTCTGTGAAGAACGTCTACGTCATCGGCGACGGCCAGAAAGGCCCCGGCACCGTGGTGGAGGCCATTGCCGGTGCCACCAAGGCTGCCCGCGCCATCCAGGACTTTGACGTGAACGTCTATGTGGACAAGAACGTCAACCCCGACTACCAGAAGCCTCTGGCCAAGCGTGGCGACGTCTGCACCGATTGCAGCAGCTGCGACGAGATCCGCTGCCTGGGCTGCGCCACCGTGTGCGAGACCTGCACCGAGGTGTGCCCCAACCGTGCCAACGTGGCCATCGCCGTGCCCGGTATGCGGATGCGCCAGATCATCCACGTGGACGGTATGTGTAACGAGTGCGGCAACTGCGGCACCTTCTGCCCCTACGACAGCCGTCCCTACAAGGATAAATTCACCCTGTTCTGGAGCGAGGAGGACTTCGTCAACAGCGAGAACGAGGGCTTCCTGAAGCTGGAAGGCGCCAAGACCCGGGTCCGCCTGGGCGGCCAGGTCAAGGAGTACGACGTCTCCGACGCCGGCTGCGGCCTGTACGAGCCCCTGCGCAAGCTGATCTGCGCTGTGTACGACAGCTACAGCTATCTGCTGAAATAAAAGTGTAAATCGGTTCCACTGCCTCCCCCCACGGCAGCGCGCATCGCCTCAGTGTTGACTGAGGCTTTGCGTGCGCGTGGGGGATAGGTGGATTGGACGATGGAATACTGACCGGGCGGGAAATCCCTGGAGCCCGCCCCGTGTAAGGAGGAACCCAACATGGCACCGACCCAAAACAACCGTATCGCCATGGTGTACTGCGCCGGCGGCAGCCGGGCCAAGCGCCGGGGAGAGGCGGACCTGTCCTACTTGGATTGCAGCATGGCAAAGCAGGCCTTTGCCGACGGGGTGCTGGAGTGCGCCCAGGGGTGCCTGGGCCTGGGCAGCTGCGTGGAGGCCTGCCGTCTGGACGCCATCCACATTGGAGCCCACGGCGCCGCCGTGGTGGACCGGGAGGCCTGTGTGGGCTGCGGCCTGTGCGTGGAGGCCTGTCCCCAGGGTCTGATCCGTCTGGTGGACGCGGACACCACCATCGTGCCCCGCTGCTCCAACCAGGACGCTGGCCCCGTGGCCCGGAACGCCTGCGACGTCAGCTGCATCACCTGCCGGATGTGTGAGCGCAACTGTCCGGCGGCCGCCATCACCATGGTGGACAACCACGCGGTGATTGATCCGGAGCTTTGCATCTCCTGCGGAATGTGCGCGGTAAAGTGCCCCCGGGGCGTGATCGTGGACGCCGACGGCGTCTTTACCGTGGCCGACTTTGCATAGGAAAGAGGAACCACAGATGAGCTATTCTTTTACCGTAAACGGCGTCCTCCGCACCACCGAGGAGGATAAGCCCCTGCTGCGCTATCTGCGCGACGATCTGCACCTCTATTCCGTCAAGGACGGGTGCAGCGAAGGCGCCTGCGGCACCTGTACCATCGTGGTGGACGGCAAGGCCGTCAAGTCCTGTGTCCTCACCACCAAGAAGGCGGTGGGCAAGACCATCCTTACCGTGGAGGGCCTGTCCCACGACGAGCAGGAGGCCTTTGTGTACGCCTTCGGCAAGGTGGGCGCCGTCCAGTGCGGCTTCTGTATCCCCGGCATGGTGATGGCGGGCAAGGCTCTCATTGACCGCAATCCCAACCCCTCTGAGGAGGAGATCAAGAAGGCCATCCGGGGCAACATCTGCCGGTGTACCGGCTACAAGAAGATCATCGAGGGCATTGCCCTCACCGCCGCCATTCTCCGGGGGGAGGAGAAGATTGACCCCGAGCTGGAGAAGGGTGACATCTACGGCGTGGGCGACCGGGCCTTCCGCACCGACGTGCGGGGCAAGGTGCTGGGCAGCGGCGCTTACTGCGACGACATCGAGATGGAGGGCATGGTCCATGCCTCCGCCGTCCGTTCCCAGTATCCCAGAGCAAAGGTGCTGGATATTGACGCCTCCAAGGCCCTGGAGCTGCCCGGCGTGCTGGCCGTTCTCACTGCCGAGGACGTGCCCAACAACAAAGTGGGCCACATCCAGCAGGACTGGGATGTGTTCATCGCCAAGGGCGACATCACCCGCTGCGTGGGCGACGCCATCTGCCTGGTGGTGGCTGAGAACGAGAAGGTGCTGGCCCAGGCCAAGAAGCTGGTGAAGATCAGCTATGAGCCCCTGGAGCCGGTGCGCTCCATCCAGGAGGCTATGGCCGAGAACACCCCCAAGCTCCATCCCAACGGCAACCTGTGCCAGCAACGCCATGTGACCCGGGGCGACGCCAAGACCGCCCTGGCCAACTCCAAGTATGTGGTGACCCAGAGCTACAAGACTCCCTTCACCGAGCACGCCTTCCTGGAGCCCGAGTGCGCCGTGGCCTTCCCCTATAAGGACGGCGTGAAGGTGTACACCTCCGATCAGGGCGTGTACGACACCCGGAAGGAGATCTCCATCATGCTGGGCTGGGAGCCCGACCGCATCGTGGTGGAGAACAAGTTCGTGGGCGGCGGCTTCGGCGGCAAGGAGGACGTGTCCGTGCAGCACCTGGCGGTGCTGGCAGCCCTGAAGGTCCAGAAGCCGGTGAAGGTGAAGTTCACCCGGCAGGAGTCCATCAACTTCCACCCCAAGCGCCACTATATGGAGGGTACCTTCACCCTGGGCTGCGACGAGAACGGCATCTTTACCGGCCTGGACTGCGAGATCTACTTCGACACCGGCGCCTATGCCTCCCTGTGCGGCCCCGTGCTGGAGCGTGCCTGCACCCACTCCGTGGGCCCCTATTGCTACCAGAACACCGACATCCGGGGCTTCGGCTACTACACCAACAATCCTCCCGCCGGCGCCTTCCGTGGCTTCGGCGTGTGCCAGAGCGAGTTCGCCCTGGAGTCCAACATCAACCTGCTGGCTGAGAAGGTGGGTATCTCCCCCTGGGAGATCCGCTACCGCAACGCCATTGAGCCGGGCAAGGTGCTGCCCAACGGCCAGATCGCCGACTGCTCCACCGCTCTGAAGGAGACCCTGCTGGCGGTGAAGGACGTGTACGAGGCCAACATGGACCACGCGGGCATCGCCTGCGCCATGAAGAACGCCGGCGTGGGCGTGGGCCTGCCGGACAAGGGCCGCTGCAAGCTGGTGGTGCGGGACGGCATGGTGGAGCTGTACGCCGCCGCCTCCGACATCGGCCAGGGCTGCGCCACCGTCTTCCTCCAGGTTCTGGCTCAGACCACCGGGCTGCCCCGGCTGCTGCTGCGGAACATGGGCGCCAACTCCGAAGTGGCCCCCGACTCGGGCACCACCTCCGGCTCCCGTCAGACCCTCATCACCGGCGAGGCCGTGCGTATGGCCGCCGTGGATCTGAAGAAGGATATGGACGAGGTGAACGGCGACCTCAGCAAGCTGGAGGGCAAGGAATATTTTGCCGAGTTCTTTGACCCCACCGACAAGCTGGGCTCCGACAAGCCCAACCCCAAGAGCCATGTGGCCTACGGCTTTGCCACCCATGTGGTTATCCTGGACGACGAGGGCCAGGTCAAGGAGGTCTACGCGGCCCACGACTCCGGCAAGGTGGTCAACCCCACCTCCATCCAGGGTCAGATCGAGGGCGGCGTGCTCATGGGTCTGGGCTACGCCCTCACCGAGGACTTCCCCCTGAAGGACTGCGTGCCCCAGGCCAAGTACGGCACCCTGGGCCTGATGCGGTCCAACCAGATCCCCGATATCCACGCCATCTATGTGGAGAAGGACGAGCTGCTGCCCTTCGCCTACGGCGCCAAGGGCATCGGTGAGATCGCCACCATCCCCACCGCGCCGGCCGTCCAGGGCGCCTATTACGCCAAGGATCACATCCTGCGCACCAGCCTGCCCATGGAGAACACCTACTACAAAAAGTAAGCAGCGAATCATACCCAGTTACCCAGTTACGGAGGCCGCCCAAAGACCTTCCAGGGGGCCTCGGATCAGCGGTGGAAAACTGCCGCTCTGAGGCCCCCTTTTTTGCGCCCACAGGCAAGAGGGGAGGGGGTAGAATCCACTGAAACCAGAGAGTTTGAAACGCTACCAAAAAATTTTTTAGCTTCTCAATATTTTTTTCTGATTTCCTCTTGACAACTGGAAAACAAGTGGTATGATGGTCTCAGAAAAACAAAAGAAAGTTTGCGAGTGCGCAAAGAAAATTTGGAGGCGAGTGTTCGATGAAAGACCAGCTCAAATGGGTCCTCAACAAAATGCCGAAGAGCGACGACAAGCAGCTGGACGTGATGTCCCTGTCCAACGTGGCCAAGGCCCGCTTCTTCCACAGCTCCTTCCCCCAGTACTCCATCACCCCCCTGGCTCAGCTGGAGGGCATGGCCAAGTACCTGGGCCTGGGCGGCGTGTATGTGAAGGACGAGTCCTACCGCTTCGGCCTCAACGCCTTTAAGGTGCTGGGCGGCTCCTTCGCCATGGCCAAGTACATTGCCAAGGAGATGGGCCGGGACGTTTCCGAGATGACCTACGACTACCTGACCAGCGAGGCCTTCCGCAAGGAGTTCGGTCAGGCCACCTTCTTCACCGCCACCGACGGCAACCACGGCCGCGGCGTGGCCTGGGCTGCCAACAAGCTGGGCCAGAAGGCTGTGGTACATATGCCCAAGGGCAGCGCCAAGTCCCGCTTTGACAACATCGCCAAGGAGGGCGCCAAGGTCACCATCGAGGAGGTCAACTACGACGACTGCGTGCGTATGGCCGCCGCCGAGGCCGAGCAGACCGAGCACGGCGTCATCGTGCAGGACACCGCCTGGGACGGCTACGAGGAGATCCCCTCCTGGATCATGCAGGGCTACGGCACCATGGCCAACGAGGCCGCCGATCAGCTCCGTCAGTGCGGCGTGAACCGCCCCACCCACGTGTTCGTGCAGGCGGGCGTTGGCTCTCTGGCCGGCGCTGTGGTGGGTTACTTCACCAACCTGTTCCCCAATGATCCCCCCAAGTTCGTGGTAATGGAAGCCCGCGCTGCCGACTGCCTCTACCAGGGCGCTCTGGCCGCCGACGGCAAGCCCCGCATCGTGACCGGCGACCTCCAGACCATCATGGCCGGTCTGGCCTGCGGCGAGCCCAACACCATCTCCTGGGATATCCTGCGCAACCATGTGTCCGCTTTCATCTCCTGCCCCGACTGGGTCAGCGCCAAGGGTATGCGGATGCTGGGCGTGCCCGTGAAGGGCGATCCCACCGTGATCTCCGGCGAGTCCGGCGCCGTGGGCATGGGCTGCCTGGACGCCATTATGTGCGACGACACCTACAAGGAGCTGCGTGACGCTCTGGAGCTCAACCGCTTCAGCCAGGTGCTCATGTTCTCCACCGAGGGCAACACCGATCCCCTGAAGTTCCGCCGGGTGATCTGGGACGGCGAGTATCCCACCACCGAGACCCCCCAGAAGCCCTACTAAGTTCGTGCCGACCGGGATTATTCCCGATGAAACCGTGAAATAAATTGAAAATGGAGGTCATTACCATGGATTTTGAGAAGATCAAAGCTGCTGCCGAAGGTTATAAGGCCGACATGACCCGCTTCCTGCGGGACATGATCCGCATCCCCAGCGAGAGCTGCGAGGAGAAGGGCGTTTGCGAGTGCATCAAGGCCGAGATGGAGAAGCTGGGCTTTGACAAGGCCGAGTTCGACGGCCTGGGCAACGTGATCGGCTGGATGGGCGAGGGCGACAAGATCATCGCCATCGACTCCCACATCGACACCGTGGGCATCGGCAACATCAACAACTGGACCCACGACCCCTACGAGGGCTATGAGGACGACGAGGTCATCTACGGCCGCGGCGGTTCCGACCAGGAGGGCGGCATGGCTTCCGCCGTGTACGGCGCCAAGATCATGAAGGATCTGGGCCTGATCCCCGCCGGCTACAAGATCATGGTGGTGGGCTCCGTTCAGGAAGAGGACTGCGACGGTATGTGCTGGCAGTACATCGTCAACAAGTTCTTCCCCGCCAACGGCATCAAGAAGGAGCAGGTTGAGTTCGTTATCTCCACCGAGCCCACCGACGGCGGCATCTACCGCGGTCACCGCGGCCGTATGGAGATCCGCGTGGACGTGAAGGGCGTGTCCTGCCACGGCTCCGCTCCCGAGCGCGGCGACAACGCCATCTACAAGATGGCCGACATTCTCCAGGACGTGCGCGCCCTCAACGAGAACGACGACGCCGACTCCACCGAGATCAAGGGCCTCGTGAAGATGCTCAACCCCAAGTACAACCCCGACCACTACGAGGACGCCCGCTTCCTGGGCCGCGGCACCTGCACCACCTCCCAGATCTTCTACACCTCTCCCAGCCGCTGCGCTGTGGCTGACTCCTGCTCCATCTCCATCGACCGCCGCATGACCGCCGGCGAGACCTGGGATTCCTGCCTGGAGGAGATCCGCAACCTGCCCAGCGTGAAGAAGTACGGCGACGACGTGAAGGTCTCCATGTATATGTACGACCGTCCCTCCTGGACCGGCGAGGTGTACGAGACCGAGGCTTACTTCCCCACCTGGATCAACAAGGAGAACGCCGCTCACGTTCAGGCTCTGGCCGACGCCCACCACGCCCTGTTCGGCGAGGAGCGCATCGGGCCCGACGGCGCCATGCACCTGCGTCACCGTCCTCTGATCGACAAGTGGACCTTCTCCACCAACGGCGTTGCCATCCAGGGCCGCTACGGCATCCCCTGCGTGGGCTTCGGCCCCGGCGCCGAGTCTCAGGCTCACGCCCCCAACGAGATCACCTGGAAGCAGGATCTGGTCTCCTGCGCCGCCCTGTACGCCGCCGTGCCCGGCCTGTACAAGGAGGAGAACAAGACCGCTGACGTGACCCAGTTCCGCGCCGGCAAGACCAACAACAACATCCAGTAATTTCGTCCCATAAGGGGCGGCGCAAGCCGCCCCTGCGGATATGAAACCCGTATCCATCCACCAACCGACTAAATATTGAAAAGGAGATCGATTGCAATGGACAAGACTCTGCAGATGTATATTGACAAGCTGAATTCCCTGAACTTCAAGGAGATGTACGAGGGCGACTTCTTCCTGACCTGGGACAAGAGCGACGACGAGATCGAGGCCGTTTTCACCGTGGCCGACGCTCTGCGCTATATGCGTGAGAACAACATCTCCACCAAGATCTTCGAGTCCGGCCTGGGCATCTCCCTGTTCCGCGACAACTCCACCCGCACCCGTTTCTCCTTCGCTTCCGCTTGTAACCTGCTGGGCCTGGAGGTTCAGGACCTGGACGAGGGCAAGAGCCAGATCGCTCACGGCGAGACCGTCCGCGAGACCGCTAACATGATCTCCTTCATGGCCGACGTCATCGGCATCCGCGACGATATGTACATCGGCAAGGGCCACACCTATCAGAAGGAAGTGGTCGAGGCCGTGACCCAGGGCCACAAGGACGGCGTTCTGGAGCAGAAGCCCACCCTGGTCAACCTGCAGTGCGACATCGACCACCCCACCCAGGCTATGGCCGATATGCTGCACATCATCCATCACTTCGGCGGCGTTGAGAACCTGAAGGGCAAGAAGATCGCCATGACCTGGGCTTACAGCCCCTCCTACGGCAAGCCCCTCTCCGTGCCCCAGGGCATCATCGGCCTGATGAGCCGCTTCGGCATGGACGTCGTCCTGGCTCACCCCGAGGGATACGAGGTTATGCCCGAGGTCGAGGAGGTCGCCAAGAAGAACGCCGAGAAGTCCGGCGGCACCTTCACCAAGACCAACAGCATGGCTGAGGCCTTCAAGGATGCCGACATCGTGTATCCCAAGAGCTGGGCTCCCTTCGCCGCCATGGAGAAGCGCACCAACCTGTACGCCGAGGGCGACACCGACGGCATCAAGGCTCTGGAGAAGGAGCTGCTGGCTCAGAACGCCAACCACAAGGATTGGTGCTGCACCGAGGAGCTGATGAAGACCACCAAGGACGGCAAGGCTCTGTATATGCACTGCCTGCCCGCCGACATCAACGACGTGTCCTGCAAGGACGGCGAGGTCGAGGCTTCCGTGTTCGATCGCTATCGTGATCCTCTGTACAAGGAGGCTTCCTACAAGCCCTACATCATTGCCGCTATGATCTTCCTGGCTAAGGTTAAGGATCCCCAGGCCACTCTGAAGGCCCTGGAGGAGCGCGGCATCGCCCGTTGGTTCCAGAAGTAAGATTCTGATCCATATCTGACTTCCATTTTTCCTTCCCCTTCCTTTTAGAGGCCCGTCCGCATAGGTCAACCTGCCTGTATCTGTGCGGACGGGCCCCACTATTTTACGAATATTGAGGTGTTTATCATGGGCAAGCGTATCGTGATCGCCCTGGGCGGCAATGCTCTGGGCAACAATCTTCCTGAGCAGATGATCGCCGTGAAGCAGACCGCCAAGGCCATCGTGGACCTGATCCAGGAGGGCCATGAGGTCATCATCGCCCACGGCAACGGTCCCCAGGTGGGCATGATCCAGAAGGCCATGACCGAGCTGACCCGTTCCGATCCCGAGAAGTACATTCCCTGCCCCCTGTCTGTGTGCGTGGCCATGAGCCAGGGCTACATCGGCTACGATCTGCAGAACGCTCTGCGTGAGGAGCTGCTGGACCGGGGCATCAACAAGGGCGTGGCCACCGTGCTGACCCAGGTGGAAGTGGACCCCGAGGACAAGGCTTTCCAGAATCCCACCAAGCCCATCGGCGCCTTCATGACCAAGGAAGAGGCCGACAAGATGGTGGCCGAGCGCGGCTACAACGTCATCGAGGACGCCGGCCGCGGCTATCGCCGTGTGGTGGCTTCCCCCAAGCCCCAGTCCATCATCGAGATCCAGTCCATCCGTGACATGGTGGCCGCCGGCCTGGTGGTCGTGGCCTGCGGCGGCGGCGGTATCCCCGTCTACAAGACCGAGGGGCATCACCTGAAGGGCGCCGCTGCCGTCATCGACAAGGACTTTGCCTCCTGCGTGCTGGCCCAGCAGGTGGAGGCCGACACCCTCATCATCCTCACCGCCGTGGAGAAGGTGGCCATCAACTTCGGCAAGCCCGACGAGAAGTGGCTGGACTCCCTCACTCCCGACGAAGCCCGCAAGTACATCGCCGAGGGCCACTTCGCTCCCGGCTCCATGCTGCCCAAGGTGCAGGCCGCTGTGGAGTTCGCTGAGAGCGCTCCCGGCCGCTCCGCTCTCATCACCCTGCTGGAGAAGGCCAAGGACGGCGTCGCCGGCCGCACCGGTACCGCCATCCATCAGTAATCTATACCAGAAAAGAGCACGTTCCGGAATCATCCGGAACGTGCTCTTTTGCTATAAAAATTCCCCTGCCGTCAGGCAGGGGAATTGTATTAGTTCTTGGGAATGGGAAGGATCACGGTGAAGGTGGAGCCTTTGCCCACCTGGCTCTCCAGCCCCACGGTGCCGCCGTAGAGCTGGGTGATGTGCTTGACAATGGCCAGCCCCAGGCCGGTGCCGCCGTTTTTGCGGGCCCGGCCCTTTTCCACCCGGTAGAACCGCTCAAACACCCGGCTCTGATCCTCCTCCGGGATGCCGATGCCGTGGTCCTCCACCGAGATCACAGCCTTGCCGTCCTCCACCCGGACGCGGGTGGTCACGGTGCCGCCGTTTTCGCTGTACTTGATGCCGTTGCCCATCAGATTGAAGAGCAGCTCCTTCAGCCGGCTCATGGGGACGCCTACGGTGACGCTCTCGCCCTCCACGGCCAGGGTCACGCCGGCGGCCTTGGCAGAGGGCTCCAGCAGGGAGGCGGTGTCATGGGCCGCATCCAGCACCGCGGAGCGCTCCTCGGTCTGGTCAATGGCCACCGATTCCAGCTCGGACAGCTTAAGGATGTCGTTGATGAGGTCGATGAGCCGGTCCACCTCCACGCCGATCATGGTGATAAACCGCTTCTGATCGGCGGGAGAGGTCACCATGCCGCTGGACAGCATATCGGTAAAGCCCTTGATGCTGGTCAGGGGGGTTTTCAGCTCATGGGACACGTTGGCGGTGAACTCGCTGCGGATGCCCTCCGCCTTCTTCAGCTCGGTGACGTCGGACACCAGGATGGAGGTGCCCACCGGCTGGCCTTCGTACTGGCGGCCGGAGACGGGGGAGACAAACAGCCGCAGGGAGCGGGCGTCCTCGGTAAGGGCGTCCACATCCAGCATGATGGAGGAATGCTTCTCCTGGCAGTCGTGGATGGCCTTCCGGAGCCGGCGGCTGCGGGTGAGCAGCAGAGCGCCGTCCTCCTGCTCCCCCTCGGGGAAGCCGAACAGGGTGCGGGCGGCCCGGTTGATGGCCAGCACCTTGCCATCCTCGTCCAGCAGGATCAGGCCCTCGTCCATGCAGTCCAGGATGAGGCTGACCTTGTCCCGCTCGGCGGTAATGGACTGGATGTAGCCTTCCAGCTGATCCATCAGCTTGTCAATGTAGCGCAGGATGGGACGCAGCTCGTCGTCGGCCTGGGGCCCCTCCAGTCCGGGGGCCTTTTTGCCGTCCAGCACCCCCTGGAGGGCGGTGCCCACCGAGCTGAGGGGAGCCACGACCCGGTTGGCGGTACGGCGGGACAGCAGGAAGGCCAGCAGCAGAGCGGCGGCGGAGGCGATCAGAGCGCCCCATACGCTGGTCATGGCAAGGGAGTTGATGGAGGACAGGGGCATGGCGGCCCGGCCGATCATGCCGTCGGCAAAGCGCTTGGCCACATAAAGCATGGAGGTGCCCAGGGTATCTGAGCGGCGCACCGCCTCACCCCAGCCGGTGGCCTCCGCCTGGGCCACCTCCGGGCGGTCGTTGTGGTCCTCCAAGGTGGAGGCGTCCGCGCCGGTGTCGGCCAGCACGGTGCCGTCGGTGTCGATGATGGTGAGCCGCTTGTCGGGGGCGGCGGCGTGGAATTGCTCCATCAGGGCCTCCGGCTCTGTGATGGCGCTCTGGGCGTCCATCAGCTCCAGCAGCTCCTGCAGGGTGGAGCGGGCGGCGTCCATCTCCCGGCTGCGGAACATCAGAACCCCCACCACATTGGAGATCAACAGGGCGAACACCACGGTGAGCAGCGTTGCGCCGATGATTCGTTTCTTCATAATATGCTCCTCTCGCAGATAATGGGAACACGGGCGGAGGGAGGCCGCCCGTGGTGCGTGGCCCGCCTCCCCGGCAGGGAGGCAGACAGTCAGGACATTTTATAGCCCACGCCCCGGACCGTGGTGATCACGTCGTCCCCCAGCTTCTGGCGCAGGGCCTTGACGTGCATATCCACGGTGCGGGTCTCGCCGGTATAGTCGTAATCCCAAACCGTCTGGAGGATTTCGTCCCGGGTGAGGGCCACCCCCCGGCGGGCGCACAGCAGCTTGAGCAGCTCGAATTCCTTGAAGGTGAGCTCCACCGGCCTGCCGCCCTTGCGGACCTCCCGGGCGGCGGGGTCGATCTCCAGATCGCCGCAGGTCAGCACCTGGTCGCCCCGGCGTTGGGTGCGGCGAAGCACCGCCTTCACCCGGGCCTGGAGCTCCATAATGCCGAAGGGCTTGACCACATAGTCGTCGGCCCCGTTTTCCAGGCCGGACACCCGGTCCATCTCGGCGCTGCGGGCGGTGAGCATAATGACCGGCACCTCGGCGGTGTTCCGGCCCTCCCGCAGGCGGCGGAGGATCTCCAAACCGTCCATACCCGGCAGCATGATGTCCAGGATGAACAGCACGGGGAGGCTTTGGGCGGTCTCCCCCTCAAACATGGCCTCGCCGGATTCGTAGGGGCGGACGGTATAGCCCACGGATTGAAAATAGTACCGGAGCATCTCCCGGATGCTCTCGTCGTCCTCCACCACCACGATGGATCTGGACATGGGATCACCTTCCATTTCGTATTGGGGGCTTAGGCCTGCAGCTGGATCTCGCCGGTGACGCAGAAAATAGCCCACTGGGCGATGTTGACCGCGTGATCCGCGATGCGCTCCAGATACTTGGCAATGATGATCAGGTCGATGGCCTGGTCGGCTGTCTCCCGGTTCTCCACGATGAGCTCCACCAGCTCGCTCTTAATGGTGCGGAAGAGCTGGTCGATCTCGTCGTCCAGGCTGACCACGGCGTTGGCCGCCTCGGTGTCTCGGTTGACGTAGGCGAAAATGGCCCGCTTGACCATGACGCCGGCCTTCTGGCTCATGGTGCGGATGTCCGCCAGGGTCTGAGTCTGCTGCTGTTCCTTCAGCAGCAGGGAGATCTCGGCGATGTTGGAGCACTGGTCCCCGATGCGCTGCAGGTCGGTGACCATTTTTAGGGCGGCGGAGATGGTGCGCAGGTCCCGGGCCACGGGCTGCTGCTGGAGGAGCAGACGCAGGCAGCGGTTCTCGATATCCCGCTCCATCTCGTCCATGTGCTTGGTCATTTCCACCGCGGATTTGGCGGCGGCGTCGTCGCTGGAGGCCAGGGACTCCACCACCACGTCGATGGCGTCCTCGGCGGCGGCGGCCATGTCGATCATTTCGTAGTTGAGCTCCTGGAGCTCGGCGTCAAAGGTTTTTCTCATGAGAGCCTCCTGTTAACCGAAGCGGCCAGTGATGTAGTCCTCGGTACGCTTATCCTTGGGCACGGAGAAGAGCTGGGTGGTATCGCCGAACTCAATGAGCTGGCCCAGCAGGAAGAAGGCGCATTTGTCGGACACACGGGTGGCCTGCTGCATATTGTGGGTGACGATGACGATGGTGTAGTCTTTCTTCAGATCGGCGATCAGGTCCTCGATCTTGGAGGTGGAGATGGGGTCCAGGGCGGAGGTGGCCTCGTCCATCAGAAGGATGTCGGGCTCCACAGCCAGAGCCCGGGCGATACAGATACGCTGCTGCTGGCCGCCGGACAGGCCCAGAGCCGACTTCTTAAGCCGGTCCTTCACCTCATCCCAGATGGCGGCGCCCTGGAGGGACTTCTCCACGATGTCGTCCAGACGGCTCTTATTCTTGATGCCGTGGGTGCGGGGGCCGTAGGCGATGTTGTCATAGATGGACATGGGGAAGGGGTTGGGCTTCTGGAACACCATGCCGATCTGCTTGCGCAGCCAGGTTACGTCCACCTTGGAGTCGTAGATCTCCTGGCCCCGGTACTGAATGGAACCGGTGATCTTGATGCCGGGCACCAGATCGTTCATCCGGTCCAGGGTTTTCAGGAAGGTGGACTTGCCGCAGCCGGAGGGGCCGATGAGGGCGGTGACCTGCTTTTCGGGAATATCCACGCTGACATCCTTCAGGGCCTGGGTCTGGCCGTACCAGAGGTCCAGCCCCTTCACAGACAGAATTGTATTTTCATCCATGGTTGGAACTCCTTATTTTTTCTTTAATTTCTTGCCCACCAGCTTGGCGGTCAGGTTGATCACCAGGGTGAGCAGCATCAGGATGGCGGCGATGGCGAAGGCCACGTCAAACTCGGCCCGCTCCTTGGCGTACACATACAGGGCCACAGTGAGGGAGGCGCCGGAGGAGTGGATAAACTGGTCGAAGGAGCCGAAGAAATCGTTGAGCGCCATACCCATACCGGCGGTAAAGAGCAGGGCGGCGGACTCGCCTACAATGCGGCCGATGGACAGGATGCAGCCGGTGACGATGCCGTCCACCGAGGAGGGGAGCACCACCGTGCGGATCATGCGCCACTTGCCGGCGCCCAGGCCCAGAGCGGCCTCACGGTAGGACTGGGGCACCGTCTTAAGGGCCTCCTGGGTGGTGCGGACGATGGTGGGCAAAGTCATAATGACCAGGGTGAGGGCGCCGGCCAGCAGGGAGGCCTTCAGACCCAGGAACTGACAGAAGAAGAGCATACCCACCAGGCCGAAGATGATGGAGGGGATGCCGGTGAGGGTCTCGGTGGCAAACTCCAGAATACCCACCAGCCGGCGGTTGCGGGCGTACTCGGTCAGGTAGATGGCGGCCCCAACGCCCAGGGGCAGAATGAAGATGAGGGTGACCACCACGATATACACCGTGTTTAAAATATTGGGAAGAATACCGATGGTATCCTTAATATAGCTGGTCTCGGTGGTCAGGAACTCCCAGGAGATGTGGGGCAGACCGTTGATGAAGATATAGCCGATGACGAACACCAGCAACGCACAGGTGAGGGCGGCGCAGAAGTAAAGCAGGAAGCGGAGGATACGGTCATAGGCCTTCCGCTTTCCGGAGAGAGGTTTCATTTCGATCACAGTATATCACCCCTTCTTCCGTTTGAGAAGCGTGTTGAGGATCACATTGATGAGCATGATAAAGAGGAAGAGCACCAGGGCGATGGAGAACAGGGCCTGACGCTGGAGGCCGGAGGCATAGGACATCTCGCTGGCCACGGCGGTGGTGAGGAAGCGGACGGAGGAGAAGAGGGAGGGCATATTAGCCACGTTGCCCGCTACCATGATGACGGCCATGGCCTCGCCGATGGCCCGGCCGATGCCCAGCACGATGGAGGCGGCGATGCCGCTGGAGGCGGCGGGCACACTCACCCGGAACACCGTCTCGATGTGGGTGGCGCCCAGGGCCAGGGAGGCCTCCTCATACTCCTTGGGGACGGCCTTCAGGGCAGTCTCGGACACGGAGATGATGGAGGGCAGGATCATGACGGCCAGCACGATGATGGCGCAGAACAGGCTGGCGCCGTCAGGCAGGTTGAACAGCTCCCGGACGGCGGGGACCAGCACCATCATGCCGATGAGGCCGTAGACCACCGAGGGGATGCCTGCCAGCAGGTCCACCGCGGTACGCACGGCGGAGGCCAGCCTGGGCGGGGCGATCTTGGCGAGAAACACCGCCGTCATGAAGCCCACCGGAACGCCCAGCACAATGGCGCCGGCGGTGCCGTAGATGGAGGTCAGAATAAAGGGAAGGATACCGAAGGAGGGCTCTGATGCAGTGGAGGCCCACTTGGTCCCGAACAGGAACTCCACCAGCCCGATCTCCTTGATGGCGGGCAGGCCGGAGATGATCAGGTAGATGCTGATGAACAGGACGAAGACGACCGCGATGAAACCGCACAGGAAGAACAGCAGGTTCATGGTCACTTCCAACGGTCGGAGCTTTTGTTTCATGGTTGATGACCGGCCTTTCGTAAAAAGTTGAAATCATGGAGATTGCCCCCTCGTGACCGAGGGGGCAATCGGAACGGCGGATGGATTTACTCGGCCACAGGCACCGCGCCGGCGCCGGCGATCAGATCGGCGGCATCAGCGGAGGTAGCCCAATCGATGAAGGCCTGAGCCGCGTCGGAGAGCTCGGCGCTGTCGCTGACGATGAAGTTGAAGTTACGCTGAATGGCATAGGTGCCGTCCAGAACGGTCTCCTCGGTGGGAGCCACACCGCCCACGGTGATGGCCTTCACGGTGTCATCCACAGCGGACAGGGAGGCGTAGCCGATGGCGTTGGGGTTGGAAGCCACGTTGGCGATCACTTCGCCGGTGGAGGTCAGCTCGTTCTGGTACTTGCAGGCGTCCTCGGTGCCGGTGATGGACTCGAAGCCGTCGCGGGTGCCGGAGCCGGCCTCACGGCCGATGAACACGACCTGAGCGTCGTTGCCGCCAACCTCGGACCAGTTGGTGATCTCACCGGTGGCCAGCTGAGCGATCTGCTCCACGCTCAGGTCAGCCACGGGGTTCTCGGGGTTGATGATGATGGCGATGCCGTCCTTGGCCACGGTGATGGCCTTCACGCCGGTCTCATCATCCTTCAGGTCGCGGCTGGCCAGACCGATGTCGGCGGTGCCGTCCTGAGCGGAGGTGATGCCGGCGCCGGAACCGGAACCGGTGTACTGAACCTGGATGCCGGGCTGGACCTCACGGAAGGCCTCGGTCAGGGAGCCCATCACGCTCTCCATAGAGGTGGAGCCGTTGGTGACCACGGTGCCGGTCAGCTCGGTGGTGGCGTCATCGGGGGTCTCGGACTCGGTGACAGCGGGGCTGCCGGTGTTGCCGGCGGGGGTGTTGGCGCTGCCGGTGTCGCCGCCGCCGCAGCCGGCCAGCATACCCACGCACAGAGCAGCGGAAAGCATCAGCGCAAGAGTTCTCTTTTTCATGGTGTTCAATCTCCAATCATGCAATGTATTCTTGGTGTCTCGGA
Organism: Candidatus Flavonifractor intestinigallinarum; assembly: GCA_019119165.1. Lineage (GTDB taxonomy): Bacteria > Bacillota > Clostridia > Oscillospirales > Oscillospiraceae > Flavonifractor > Flavonifractor intestinigallinarum. Next base: position 35,037 of record DWXO01000021.1, read on the forward strand.
ACAAGCTACAGTATAGCTGCCGATTGTAAAGTTGTCCTTCAACGAATTGTAAAGAATGGGTAAAGTCACTCTCTCCCAGCCGTTTGCGGACTTTACATTGTAGGATGTCCCATTTTACAAAAGGGATACCGGTCAATTTTCAGCGGTGGGGAAAAAAGACAGAACGTGGAAAAATGAGCGGGGCTGGGTATTGTATTCTTTCCGGAGGAAAGATATAATAATGATCACTGAATTGGCTCTTTCTATGTCCGCCCGGGAACCCAGGGGGACATAAACAGAACAAGGAATAAAAGGAGATACCGTTATGTCTAACATCTGGCATGATATCAGCCCCAGCCGCATCCAGCCCGAGGATTTTGTGGCGGTCATCGAGATCCCCAAGGGCAGCAAGAAGAAGTATGAGCTGGACAAGGAGACCGGCCTCATCATTCTGGACCGGGTGCTCCACACCTCCACCCACTATCCCGCCAACTATGGTTTCATCCCCCGGACCTACGGCGACGACGGCGACCCCCTGGACGTGCTGGTGCTCTGCTCCGAGGCCATGGACCCCCTGACCCTGGTGCGCTGCTACCCGGTGGGCTTTATCTCCATGCTGGACGGCGGCAAGAACGACGAGAAGATCATCGCCATCCCCTTCTCTGATCCTACCTATAATACCTATCAGGACCTGATGGATCTGCCCGGCCACATCTTTGACGAGATGGCCCACTTCTTCACGGTGTACAAGGCTCTGGAGGGCAAGGAGGCCGTGGCCGGTGACGTGAACGACCGACAGGCCGCCATCAAGGTCATTCAGCACGCCATGGATCACTACGCCGAGTGCTTCCTGGGTGGGGCAGCCCCCCGGGTGGATCACCGCCATTCGGATCGATAACGGCGTTAAGGAAAACTTAATGGATTCTTTTCCCCCTTTTTTCCCATTCTGTGTTACAATGAAGCAGTCCTATGCCCCAATCGGCGCATAGGACCGCATCCAATATCTGCGATCATTCCAATGAGAGAGGACGGATACCATGGGTCATCCATTTGACTGCCTGGTCATCGGCGCCGGCATGGCGGGGGCCATCTGCGCCCGGGAGCTGGCCGAGCGGGGCGGGAAAAAGGTGCTGGTGCTGGAGCGCCGGGACCATGTGGGCGGCAACGCCTACGACTGCTTTGACCAGGCCGGTGTGCTCATCCACCGGTACGGTCCCCATATCTTCCACACCAACGACAAGCGGGTCTATGACTACCTGTCCCGCTTCACTCCCTGGCTGAGCTACCAGCATCAGGTGGTGGCCAACATCCCGGCGGAAAACGGCCGGATGGAAATGCCGGTGCCCTTCAACCTGGTGTCCATGCGGGCGGCCTTCGGCAAGGAGAAGGCCGACAGCCTGGCCAAGCGGCTTATCGCCGCCTACGGCGCGGAGAAGAAGGTCACCATTCTGGAGCTGCGGCAGAATCCCGATCCCGAGATCGCCGCGCTGGCCGACTATGTGTACGAGCACGTCTTTGTCCACTACACCATGAAGCAGTGGGGACAGCGCCCGGAGGACATCGATCCCAACACCACCGCCCGGGTGCCGGTATTCCTGTCCGAGGACTGCCGCTACTTCCAGGACACCTATCAGGGGATGCCCAAGGAGGGCTACACCCCCATGTTCGAGCGGATGCTGGACCATCCGGACATCACCGTGGAGCTGAACGTCGACGCCGGGGAACGCCTGACCCTGGCCGACGGAGGGGTGCTGCTGGATGGGGAGCCCTTCGACGGCACGGTGATCTATACCGGTGCGGCGGACGAGCTGTTCTCCTGCAAGTATGGCCGGCTGCCCTACCGCACCCTGACCTTCCGGTTTGAGACCCACCCGGTGGACTACTGGCAGAGCCACGGCACGGTAAACTACACCGTGGACCAGGACTATACCCGCATCACCGAGTTCAAGTATCTCACTGGCCAGGAGCTGCCCGGCGTCACCACCATTATGAAGGAATACTCCAGCGCCTATACCGGCGCGGCGGGCGAGATCCCCTACTACTCCATCATCAACGAGGACAACAACGCCCTCTATGCCAAATACAAGGCGGAGGCCGACCGCTTCCCCCGGTTCCACCTGCTGGGCCGGCTGGCGGAATACAAGTATTACAACATGGACGCCATCGCTGCCCGGGCCCTGGCGCTGTGTGACGATCTGTTGAAGTGAGGAAAGGTACATATGTCAAAGCTCATTACATTCGCGGTGCCCTGCTACAACTCCGCGGCCTACATGGAGCACTGTGTGGAGACCCTGCTCACCGGCGGGGAGGACATTGAGATCATTCTGGTGGACGACGGCTCTACCAAGGACGACACGCCCGCCATCTGCGACCGCTACGCCGCCCAGTACCCCAACATCGTCAAGGCCATCCACCAGGAGAACGGCGGCCACGGCGAGGGCGTTAACCAGGGCATCCGTAACGCCACCGGCTTTTATTTCAAGGTGGTGGATTCCGACGACTGGCTGAACGAGGCCGCCCTCCAGAAGGCCCTGGAGAAGCTGCGGAAGTTTGCCAAGATGGAGAAGCCGGTGGATATGTTCGTGGCCAACTACGTCTACGAGCACGTGGAGGACAACACCCAGAAGGTGATCCGCTACACCAATGTGTTCCCCCAGAACAAGATCTTCTCCTGGAGCAAGGTGGGCCGGTTCCGCCCCTCCCAGTTCCTGCTGATGCACAGCGTGATCTACCGCACCCAGCTGCTGCGGGACTGCGGGCTGGAGCTGCCCAAGCACACCTTCTATGTGGACAACATCTTCGTCTACCAGCCCCTGCCCTATGTGAAGCGGATCTACTATATGGACATCGATCTGTACCGCTACTTCATCGGCCGGGCCGACCAGAGCGTCAACGAGCAGGTGATGGTGGGCCGGGTGGACCAGCAGCTGCGGGTCAATAAAATCATGATCGACAGCCACGATCTCCGCAAGCTCCACGCCCAGCAGCCCAGGCTGGCCCGATATATGAGCAGCTACCTGTCCATGATGATGACCATTTCCTCCATCTTCCTCATCCTGGACGGTTCTCCCGAGGCCCTGGGCAAAAAGACCGAGCTGTGGGAGTACCTCCGCAGCAAGGACGTGGGTCTCTACCACAAGTACAAGTACCGCTCCCTGTCCTTTGTGGGCAACATCCCCGGCTATCAGGGCCGGAAGCTGTCGGTCAAGCTGTACCGGCTGGCCCGCAAGATTTACAAGTTCAACTGAGCAGCAAAAAAACAGGACGCGTTCGCGTCCTGTTTTTTTGCTGCTCTTCACCCCAGCAGACCTGCCAGCCAGTCCCGGATGGGCAGGTAGGCCAGAGGCAGAAAGATGGCGGGCAGCATATTGCCCACCCGCAGCTTCTCCTTGGGCAGGCCCAGCATATTGATGCCGATGCCCACGATGATGGTGCCGCCCACGGCGCTCATCTCGGTGACCACCGCCGGATCCATCCCCTGTCCCACGATGCTGAAAATAATGGTGAGCGCGCCCTGGTAGAGGAAGGTGGGCAGGGCGGCGAAGGCCACACCCACGCCCATGGCGGCGGCAAAGGTGATGGAGCTCACCCCGTCGATCACCGCCTTGGAGATGATGATGTCGTAATTGCCGTTCATCCCCGCCTCCATGGCGCCGTTGATGGCCATGGCTCCCACACAGTAGAGCACCGAGCAGTTCACAAAGGCCTCCACAAAGCGGCTGTTGCTCTCCCCCCGGATCAGCTTGCGGCGGAGCACATCCCCCACCGAGTCCATCCGCTTCTCGATATTGATGAGCTCCCCCAGCAGCGTGCCGATGACCATGCACACGATGACGCATAAGGTATCGGCTGTGCCGATCATACTGGTGGTGCCGATGCCCAGCACGCACAGGCCCAGGGCAAAGGTGATGCCCGAGGCAAACCGGGCGCTGATGCGGTTTTTGAACAGAAGGCCCAGAATACTGCCCAGCAGAATCAGGACCACGTTGATGACGGTGGCGATCATAGGGATTCCTCACTTTTATACTGCAATTCGTTAAAATATATGGTTCTATGATAAAACCTTTGCCGCCGTTTGTCAAAAGTTTTCTGGATGTATGCCGGGCCTGTCCGGGGAATAGAGTGGAAATGGACCATTGAAAGGGGGAGGGCCCATTGAAGCTCGACCGGACATCCATGCTCTACGGCACCCTGCTGCTCACCGGTACCGGCATTGCCGGGCAGTTTTTGGGGTTTGTCTACCGGATCTTACTCTCCCGCCTCATCGGGGCGGAGATCATGGGCCTTTACCAGCTCATCATGCCGGTGTATTCCGTGCTCCTCTCCCTGACGGCGGTGGGGCTGACGGCGGCGGTGTCCAACCTGTCCGCCGGATACTACGCCCGGGGCCAGTGGGGGGCGGCGGCTCAGGTGCTCCGCCGGTGTCTGTTGTGCTTTTTGGGGCTGTTCGGCGTGCTGGCCGTTATCACCGCCCTGCTGTACGACCCCATTTCGGTGTATCTGCTGGGGGACGCCCGCACCCAGATGGGGCTGTTGCTGCTGCTGCCCTGCATCCTGCTCACCGGCGTGGAGAACCTGCACAAGCACTTCTTCTACGGCACCGGCGCCATCCGTCCCCCGGCGGCGGTGGAGCTGTGCGAGCAGGTAATCCGGGCGGCGGCAGTACTGGGACTGCTGGTCCTCTTCCTGCCCCAGAATCCCGAGCGTACCGTGGCCCTGATCGTGACGGGCATGATCGTGTGCGAGCTCTTTTCCTCCCTTACCCTGATGCTGCTGGCCCGCCGCCGGCTGGCGGGGGAGAAGCTGGGGGAGCCGGGGGCCTCCCGGCGGATGAACCGGCAGATTTTGGCCATCGCCCTGCCGGTGGGATTTACCAGCCTGCTGGGCAACCTGATGGGCTCGGCCAACGCGGTGCTCATCCCCCAGCGGCTGGTGGCCGCCGGGGCGGAGGTGAGCCGGGCCATGGAGGAGTTCGGCGTGCTGTGCGGCATGACCATGCCCATGCTCTGCCTGCCCACCGCCTTCATCGGGGCGCTGGGGCTGGTGCTTATGCCCAAGCTGGCCCAGGGGGCCGCCCTGGGGAACCAATCTCTCATCCGGCGGCGGATCGACCGGTCCATGCTGGCCGCCTCGGTGCTTATGTTTCCCGCCATGGCCCTGCTGGTGGTGCTGGGTCCCACCCTGGGAGCCCTGCTCTTTCGGGAGGAGGGGGTGGGCCGGTATCTGCTCCCCCTGTCGGTGGGGGTGCTGCTGTCCTGCTGGCAGGCGGTGCTGGGGTGCGCCCTCAACGGCCTGGGCAGACAAAAAGCCGCCGCCCGCAGTTCCATCCTGTCGGGCGGCGTGCAGCTGGTATGTACCTATGTTCTCTTGGGCCTGCCTGGGGTGGGCATCGGAGGCTACCCCGTGGGGGTGGTGGCCTCCTCCGCCCTGGGGGCGCTGCTGAACTGGCTCCAGGTGCGGCGGACCACCGGATTAAAGCTCCGGATCTTCGACTGGGCGGTGGCCCCGGGCTTGGCCGCCCTGCTGGCGGGCCTTGCGGGCAACCTGCTCTTTCATGTGCTGCTGGACAGCGGGGTGGGGGAGTGGACCGCGGTGGGGGCCTGCGCCTTCTTCGGCGTGGTGCTCTATCTGGCGGCCCTCCAGGCCCAGGGAGTGCGGTTGAGCGGCATTACAGGACGTAGCTGGCCATCAGGAAAAGGGCCAGCAGACAGAAAAAGATAACGCCGGGGTTTTCAAAAAAGAGCCGCCACTTCCACCCCTGAGACAGGGATACGGAGCCAGGCTCCAGTCGGATGTGCCGCCAGCTGGTGACCAGAAAGGTCAGGCCCACCACAATGGAGCCCACCACCAGCAGGGAGGTCAGCTGTTCTCCGGTTTGGCCCAGCCGCTCCAGCAGGGGCACCAGACCCACCGAGGTGAAGTTGACCAGGGCGTGGAGCAGGATGGACTGCCACAGACAGCCGGTTCGGAGCACCACATAGGCAAAGAGCGCCCCCACGGCAAAGGCATAGAACAGCTGATTCAGATTGCCGTGAAACAGGCCGAAGCACAGGGCGGAGGCCAGAATGGCGAATTTGTCTCCATAGGGCCGCAGCCGCTCCAGCAGCAGACGGCGGAAGAGATATTCCTCCGACAGGGGCGCGATGACGCAGCCCAGCAGAAGATTGAGGACCATGGGATAGCCCGCCAGGCTGTCCACCGGGTTGGTGACCGCCTGTCCCCGCAGACTGCCGATGAGCTGGGTGAGGAGCAGGGTGAGCAGATTGGACAGATAAACCAGCCCCAGGGTGGTGATCAGCGCCTTGCACAGCCTCAGCGGACCCATGGGCCGCCGTACCGGAGGCCGGGGGGCGGGGAGGCCCCGCAGCGCCAGACAGAAGGCGGGTACGCCCACCCCGTAGGCCGAGCCCACGGAGAGGCACCAGCGGGAGACCGGGTGGCTCAGTACGCCGGGGACCGCGGCGGTGACTGCCAGCTGGAGGACCAGCATGGCGGCCATCTGGGCAAACAGGGCCCACCCAAGCCGGGAGAACCATTGACAGTGGGGGCGCAGCAGCTGGGCCCGGTCCGGTTGATGGCGATCCATTCCGTCACCTCGCACAAAAATTTTTGCTTTTCCTGACGCCCGGGGCAGGCGGGAGCTTCCCGCCTGCTTCGGGCGCAAGGGTTTCAGGCAGTATTATAGCAGGAACAGGGGGGAAGCGCAAGAAAGAGACAGTATATTGACATGGCTGTTTTTCATGATACAATATCTTGTGCTTAGAACTGAAATACACTCAGAGGAGAGATACCATATGCCCATTTCTGAAAACGCCAAGGCAGTGCTGGAGCGGCGCTACCTGGCCCGGGACGAGCAGGGGAACCCCACCGAGACGGTGGACGGACTGTTCCGCCGGGTGGCCAACGCGGTGGCCGAGGGCGACCGCCACTTTGACCCCAAGGCCGATGTGGTGGCCACGGCGGCGGAATTCTATGAGATGATGACCAACCTGGAGTTTTTGCCCAACTCCCCCACCCTGATGAACGCTGGCCGCCCCCTGGGACAGCTGTCCGCCTGCTTTGTGCTGCCGGTGGCCGACTCCATGGAAGATATCTTTGACGCCATCAAGAACGCCGCCCTCATCCACAAGAGCGGCGGCGGCACCGGATTCTCCTTCTCCCGGCTGCGGCCCAAGGGATCTACCGTCAACTCCACCGGCGGCGTGGCCAGCGGTCCCATCTCCTTTATGAAGGTGTTCAACGCCGCCACCGAGGCGGTGAAGCAGGGCGGCACCCGCCGGGGGGCCAACATGGGCATCCTCCGGGTGGACCACCCTGACATCATGGACTTTATTACCTGCAAGAACGACACCTCCGAGATCACCAACTTCAACATCTCCGTGGGCATTACCGAGGCCTTTATGGAGGCGGTGAGCGCCGACGGGATGTATGATCTGGTGGACCCGGCCACCGGCCGGAAGGTGGGCCAGCTGAAGGCCCGGGAGGTCTTTGATACCATCGTTACCTCCGCCTGGCAGACCGGCGAGCCGGGCATCATCTTCCTGGACCGGCTCAACCGGGACAACGCGGTGCCCAGCCAGGGCGAGATCGAGTCCACCAACCCCTGCGGCGAGCAGCCTCTGCTGCCCTACGAGAGCTGCAACCTGGGTTCCATCAACCTGGTCAACCACATTACCAAGACGGTGGCCGGCTGGGTGCTGGACCGGGCCAAGCTGGAAAAGACCATCCGCACCGCCGTCCACTTCCTGGACAACGTCATCGAGGTCAACCAGTACCCCCTGCCCGAGATCGACAAGATGACCCGCTACACCCGGAAGATCGGACTGGGCGTGATGGGCTTTGCAGATATGCTCCTCTATATGGGCGTGCCCTACAACAGCGAGGAGGGCGTGGCCCTGGCCCAGGAGATCATGGACACCATCAACACCATCGGCCACCAGGAGAGCGAACGCCTGGCCGAGAGCCGGGGCGCCTTCCCCCTCTTTGACCAGAGCGTCTACAAGGACGGCAAGCCCATCCGCAACGCCACCGTCACCACCATCGCCCCCACCGGCACCCTGTCCATCATCGCCGGGGTGTCCTCCGGTGTGGAGCCGGTGTTTGCCTACGCCTATATCCGCAACGTCATGGACAACACCCACCTCATTGAGACCAACCAGATCCTGAAGGACAAGCTGGTGGAGGCGGGGATCTACTCCGAGGAGCTGATGCGGAAGATTGTGGAGCAGGGTTCCCTGGCCCATGTGGACGGCATCCCCGAGGACATCAAGCGGGTCTTTGTGTGCGCCCACGATGTGTCCCCCATCTGGCACGTCAAGATGCAGGCCGCTTTCCAGCAGTACACTGACAACGCCGTCAGCAAGACGGTGAACTTCCCCAACTCCGCCACCAAGGCTGAGGTGGCCGAGGTCTACCGCCTGGCCTACACCCTGGGGTGCAAAGGTACCACCATCTACCGGGACGGTAGCCGCAACGAGCAGGTGCTCAACATCGGCAAGGTTAACGACGGCAAGGAGCCCGCCCCCACCGGCCGGGTGTGCGAGGAGTGCCAGGTGCCCCAGGAGGCCTACGGCCACATCCAGCCCCGACCCCGCCCGGCGGTGACCACCGGCTTTACCGAGAAGGTGCATATCGGCTGCGGTAACCTCTATATTACGGTCAACTATGATGAGAACGGCATCTGCGAGGTGTTTACCAACACCGGGCGGGCCGGCGGCTGTCCCAGCCAGTCTGAGGCTACCGCCCGGCTGGTCAGCGTGGGTATCCGCTCCGGCATGGACCCCAAGGAGATTATCCAGCAGCTCAAGGGCATCCGCTGCCCCTCCTGCCTGCGGCAGCCAGGCGTGCCGGTGACCTCCTGCCCCGACGCCATTGCCAAGGCCCTGGAGAAGGTGCTCAAGGTGTCCAAGGTCACCCACGAGCCCGCCCCCGCCCCCATCAGCCCCACGGCCAAGGCGGCGGCTCCCATTCCCCGGCCCGGCATGACCCCCGCCGAGGCCAAGCTGGCCAAATTCTGCCCGGAATGCGGCTCCAGACTGGAACATGAGGGCGGCTGCGTCACCTGTCGGGACTGCGGCTACTCCAAGTGCGGCTAAAACAGAAAAGGGCCTGCTCCGGCAGGCCCTTTTTGCACTATCATAACCGGGATAGCCTGGGACGGGAACAGTTACACTAAGAGGGACGCCGTCAGGCGTTCCATCTGAATACAGGAGGTTTCAGCCATGTGTACCAGCCTGACCTTTACCACCGAGCACACCTATTTCGGCCGGAATCTGGATCTGGAATACCACTTCGGCCAGCAGGTGGTCATTACCCCCCGCAATTACCCCTTTTCCTTTCGAGCCATGCCTGCCCTGGAGAAGCACCATGCCATCATCGGCATGGCCACGGTGGCGGAGGGCTATCCCCTCTACGCCGAGGGAGTCAATGAAAAGGGCCTCTATATGGCGGGGCTCAACTTCCCGGGCAACGCCTGCTATCCCTGCGGCCCGGAAAACGGCACTCCCGCCGCCCCCTATGAGCTGATCCCCTGGCTGCTGGGCACCTGCGACAGTGTGGACCAGGCCGAGGAAAAGCTGCGCTCCGTCCGGATTCTGGACACCCCCTTTGCCCCCAATATGCCCAACGCCCCCCTCCACTGGCACCTGGCCGACGGGCGGCGGGCTCTGGTGGCGGAGCCTATGGCCGACGGCCTGAAGTTGTTTGAGGACCCGGTGGGTGTGCTCACCAACAACCCAACCTTTAATTTCCACCTGACCAATCTGAACCAGTATATGGGCCTGTCTGCCGCCCAGCCGGACAATCGCTTCGGCGGGGTGGAGCTGCGCCCCTTCGGTCAGGGCATGGGCACATTGGGCCTGCCGGGGGACTGGTCACCTGCCTCCCGCTTTGTCCGGGCCGCCTTCCTCAAGTGGAACAGCGCCTGCCAGGGGGACCAGGCCTCCAGCGTCAGTCAGGTCTTTCACATCCTGGACGCCGTGGCCATGCCCCGGGGGGCGGTGCGGACGCCCGAGGGGAAGTGGGACATTACGGATTACTCCTGCTGCATCGACGGCCGGACGGGCACCTACTACTATAAGACCTACGACAACAGCCAGATTACCGCGGTGCCTATGGACGAGGCAAAGCGGGAGGGAGCAGCGCTGATCTGCCACCCTCTGGTGACCGAGCAGCAGTTCCGGATTGTGCCGTAAGCTCCGCCGGGGCCTCTGCCCCGGCACTTGTACACATTGCATAAGAAGAGGACTGTCCCACCGGGGCGAAAAACGGGAAAACCAGGCCTAAAACCACGCAGTTTGCCAATTCGGCTGAGAGTTAAGGCGGCTTTCTTAAATTTCATTGTGCATATTGGACATAATCATTGATAAAAAAATAACGAATTTCTCTTGCATTTTACTTGCCTGTTGGCCGGCAGTGCGCTATACTTATTAGGTAAGAACTTGTTAAAAATATAACAATTCTAGATAGGTTACAGGACAAGGAGGTAGAACATAATGGGTTTTGTGAAGCTGGAAAAGCAGGGCCATGTTGGCGTGGTCACCATTGACCGGCAGGAGGCGCTGAACGCGCTGAACAGCCAGGTTCTGAGCGATCTGGACGCGGTCATTGATCAGGTGGCTGCCGACGACGAGATCTATGTGATGATCCTCACCGGCGCGGGCCGTTCCTTCGTGGCGGGCGCTGACATCGGCGAGATGAAGAACTTCTCTTCCATCGACGGCAAGAAGTTCGGCGTACACGGCGGCGGTGTGTTCCTGAAGCTGGAGAATATGGCCAAGCCGGTCATTGCCGCCATCAACGGGTTCGCTCTGGGCGGCGGCTGCGAGCTGAGCATGGCCTGCGATATCCGTCTGGCCAGCGAGAAGGCCAAGTTCGGTCAGCCCGAGGTGGGCCTGGGTATCACCCCCGGCTTTGCCGGTACTCAGCGGTTGCCCCGCATCGTGGGCATCTCCAAGGCCATGGAGCTGATCCTGACCGCCAAGGTCATCAAGGCCGACGAGGCCAAGGCCATCGGCCTGGTCAGCGAGGTCTATCCCGCCGAGGAGCTGATGGACAAGGCCATGGAGCTGGCCAACGCCATCTGCGCCAACGCTCAGATCGCCGTGCAGGAGTCCAAGCGCTGCATCCGCATGGGTATGCAGACCGACATCGCCACCGGCTCCGCCTTTGAGGCCGAGGCCTTCGGCGTCTGCTGCGGCACCGCCGACAAGGACGAGGGCATGGGCGCCTTCCTGGAGAAGCGGGCTGAGAAGCACTTCCAGAATAAGTGATCTGGCGGTGTGTGGGCCGATGAGGGCATCGGCCCCTACGTCTCCAATCCCCTCGGAGAGCGGAGGGGGTATCGCGCCGCTTGCGGCGCGTATCTAGGGGGAACTGGTTCCCTCTGGACGGCGCGGACGTAATACCTGCGTTTCCCGCAGGAAACGCCCGCGCCGTGGAGAAGCACTTCCAGAACAAGTAAGGAAGTTCGGCGAATTTGATTCAGCAAACCAACTACATACATTTATAGTATTTGAAAAGAGGTTTTCTGCTATGAAAAAGATTGTTGTCATCGGCGGCGGCACCATGGGCCTGGATATCGCTCAGGTCTTTGCCAAGAAGGATTTTGACGTTGTGGTCCGCGACATCAACGACGACATCATCAAGGCATCCGAGGCCCGCCTGAACAAGAGCCTGGACAAGCTGGTGGCCAAGGGCAAGATGGACGAGGCCAAGAAGGCCGACATCCTGGCCCGCATGAGCTTCACCACCGATCTGAAGGCTGCCGCCGACGCCGACCTGGTGGTTGAGGCCGCCATCGAGAACCTGGACATCAAGAAGAGCATCTTTGCCGAGCTGGACAGCATCTGCAAGCCCGAGACCATCCTGGCCTCCAACACCTCTTCCATCTCCATCACCGCTATCGCCGCCGCCACCAAGCGGGCCGACAAGTTTATCGGTATGCACTTCTTCAACCCCGCCACGGTCATGAAGCTGGTGGAGGTCATCCGGGGCGCTCACACCTCCGACGAGACCTTCAAGACCATCAGCGACCTGTCCGTGGAGATCGGCAAGGAGCCTGTTGAGGTCAACGAGGCCCCCGGCTTCGTGGTCAACAAGATCCTGATCCCCATGATCAACGAGGGCATCGACCTGGTGTACACCGGCGTGGCTTCCGTGGAGGGTGTTGACACCGCCATGAAGCTGGGCGCCAACCACCCCATGGGCCCCCTGGCTCTGGGCGATCTGGTGGGCCTGGACGTGTGCCTGGCCATCATGGACACCCTGTACAACGAGACCCACGATCCCAAGTACCGCGCCTCTCTGCTGCTGCGGAAGATGGTCCGCGCCGGCAAGCTGGGCCGCAAGACCGGCATCGGCTTCTACGACTACACCAAGAAGTAAGAAGCCAGTTCATACTGCGCAAAACGACGGGCGGGAGCCTAAAACACTCCCGCCCGCCGTTGTGAAATACATATCTAGGAGGAAGGCAACAAATGGATCTGCACCTTTCCAAAGAGCAGGAAATGCTCCGCAAGATGTACCGTGACTTTGCCGAAAACGAAGTCAAGCCCCTGGCTGAGTGGGTGGACGAGAACGAGGCGTTCCCCGAGGAGACCGTCAAGAAGATGGCCAAGCTGGGCATGATGGGCATCTATTTCCCCAAGGAGTATGGCGGCGCCGGCGCGGACGTTCTGTCCTACGTCATGGCCGTCGAGGAGATGAGCAAGGTCTGTGGTACCACCGGCGTTATCATCTCCGCTCACACCTCCCTGTGCTGCGCTCCCATCTATGAGAACGGCACCGAGGAGCAGAAGATGAAGTATCTGCCCAAGCTGTGCTCCGGCGAGTGGATCGGCGCCTTCGGCCTGACCGAGCCCGGCGCCGGCACCGACGCCCAGGGTCAGCAGACCACCGCCGTGAAGGACGAGAACGGCAACTGGGTGCTCAACGGCTCCAAGATCTTCATCACCAACGCCGGCTATGCCAACGTGTTCGTGATCTTCGCCATCACCGGTATCTCCACCGACAAGCGCGGCCGCAAGAAGAAGGAAATCTCCGCCTTCATCGTGGAGCGCACCGATCCCGGCTTCTCCGTGGGCAAGCACGAGAAGAAGATGGGCATCAAGGGCTCCTCCACCTGCGAGCTGATCATGGAGGACTGCGTGATCCCCGCCGACCGTCTGCTGGGCAAGCAGGGCAAGGGCTTCGGCATTGCCATGAAGACCCTGGACGGCGGCCGTATCGGTATCGCCTCCCAGGCTCTGGGCCTGGCCGAGGGCGCCATCGAGGAGACCATCAAGTACACCAAGGAGCGTGTCCAGTTCGGTAAGCGCATTTCCCAGTTCCAGAACACCCAGTTCCAGCTGGCTGATATGCACGCCAAGACCGAGGCTGCCAAGTGGCTGGTTTACTCCGCCGCTATGAAGAAGCAGAACCATGAGCCCTACACCATGGACGCTGCCATGGCCAAGCTGTTCGCCGCCGAGACCGCCAGCGACGTGACCCGCCGCTGCGTGCAGCTGTTCGGTGGCTACGGCTACACCCGTGAGTACCCCGTGGAGCGCATGATGCGCGACGCCAAGATCACTGAGATCTACGAGGGCACCAGCGAGGTCCAGCGCATGGTCATTTCTGCCAACCTGGGCGTGAACTAAAGGAACTGGAGGGAAGTTACGATATGAAATGCATCGTTTGTGTTAAGCAGGTCCCGGATACCTCCGGTGTGGTGGCGGTGAAGGAAGACGGCACCATGGACCGTGCCGCCATGGCTACCATCACCAACCACGACGACCTGGCTGCTGTTGAGGCCGCTCTGCGCATCAAGGATGCCACCGGCTGCAAGGTGGTTGTGGTCTCCATGGGCCCCCCGCCCGCCGAGGGTATGCTCCGCGAGCTGCTGGCCATGGGCTGCGACGAGGCCGTTCTGGTCTCCGCCCGTGAGTTCGGCGGTTCCGATACTTACGCCACCTCTCAGATCCTGGCTGCCGCCATCAAGAAGATCGGCGTGGACGACGACGATATCGTGTTCTGTGGCCGTCAGGCCATCGACGGCGATACCGCTCAGGTCGGTCCCCAGATCGCTGAGAAGCTGAACCTGCCCCAGGTCTCCTATGTGGCCGAGATCAACGTGGACGGCAAGGCTGTCACCGTGAAGCGTCTGCTGGAGGACGGCTACATGACCATCAAGGTCCAGACCCCCTGCCTGCTGACCTGCGTGAAGGAGCTCAACGATGCCCGCTACATGAGCGTGGGCGGCATCATGGAGTGCTACCAGAAGCCTCTGGAAGTGTACAACTATGAGACTCTGAAGGACGATCCCCTGATTGATGTTACTACCATCGGCCTGAAGGGCTCTCCCACCAATGTGTACAAGTCCTTCTCTCCCCCGGTGAAGGGCGCCGGTATGATGATGGAGGGCGCCGATAAGGCGACTGTCGAGAAGCTGGTCTCCATCCTCAACGACAAGCACATTATCTGATTGAAAGGAGAGCAATAGAATGGCTTTCAATAGTAGCGATACCGCCGCCTTCAAGGGCGTATGGGTTTTCTGTGAGCAGCGCGAGGGCGTTATCATGTCCACCAGCTACCAGCTCCTCTCCGAGGGCCGTAAGCTGGCCAACGACCTGGGCGTTGAGCTGTGCGGCGTGGTCCTGGGCAAGGACATCAAGGAAGAGTACCTGAAGGCTCTGGGCGGCTACGGCGCCGACAAGGTGTACTACTGCAACCACGAGCTGCTGGACGTTTACACCACCGACGCCTACACCAAGGTCATCTGCGACCTGGTGGAGGACAAGAAGCCCGAGATCTTCCTCATCGGCGCCACCAACATCGGTCGTGACCTGGGCCCCCGCTGCGCTGCCCGGCTGCACACCGGTCTGACCGCCGACTGTACCCACCTGGACGTGGACGTGGCCAAGTACAAGGAGTTCCTGAAGACCACCTCCACCATCGACGTGGATAACACCGTGTTCGAGGAGAACACCAACCTGAAGATGACCCGTCCCGCTTTCGGCGGTCACCTGATGGCCACCATCATCTGCCCCCGCTTCCGTCCCCAGATGTCCACCGTCCGTCCCGGCGTGATGCAGACCCAGCCCTACGACGAGGCCGGCGCTGCCAAGACCGAGATCGTCAACGTGGATGTGGCCCTGTCCAAGGACGACATCCATGTGGACGTCATCGAGGTCAAGAAGGCCGCCAAGAAGCTGGTTGACCTGATCGGCGCCGACGTTGTGGTCTCCGTGGGCCGCGGCATCAGCAAGGACGTTGAGGGCGGCATCAAGCTGGCCGAGGAGCTGGCTTCCGTCCTGGGCGGCGTTGTGGGTTCCTCCCGTGCCTGCGTGGACGCCGGCTGGATCACTGCCGACCATCAGGTCGGCCAGACCGGCAAGACCGTCCATCCCCGCATCTATGTTGCTCTGGGTATCTCCGGCGCCATCCAGCACCTGGCTGGTATGCAGGACTCCGAGTGCATCATCGCGGTGAACAAGAACGAGTCCGCCCCCATCTTCGACGTGGCTTCCTACGGCATCTGCGGCGACCTGTACAAGGTTACCCCCATGCTCATCGAGGCCATCCGGGCTGCCAAGGCTGCCAAGTAAGATCCTTTACATCCAAAATCACCGGCTGGATTCCAGCCGGTGATTTTTTATTGGGAGAATCATTGCGGAAGGGGACGGAATGGGATATACTGATAAGCCGTGAGGAGGTGAGGAGAATGTTGGAACGCCATCCCAACAGTGTGCTGCTGCTGGGCGTGGTGGGGATCTCCATCTCCGCCATCCTGGTGCGCTACTCCCAGGCCCCTTCGGTGATCACCGCCGTATACCGCCTGGGCTGGACGGTGTTGCTGCTGCTGCCGGCGGTGCTTACAAAGTTCCGGCAGGAGCTAAAGCAGGTACGGGGGAAGGACGTGCTGCTGTGTACCCTCAGCGGCATTTGTCTGGCCCTCCATTTTCTCACCTGGTTTGAGTCCCTGAAATGGACCGGCGTGGCGGTGTCCACTGTTCTGGTGAGTACGGAGGTTATCTTTACAGCTCTGGGCTTTGCCCTCTTTCTCAAGGGGAAGATCCCGCCCCTGGGGGTGGCAGCCATCCTGCTGGCCTTCGGCGGCAGCGTCCTGTTGGCCCTGGCGGGAGGGGGAACGGGCAGCGCATGGTATGGAAATGTGCTGGCATTGGCGGCAGCTTTCTTTGTCGCTCTGTATACTTTGATTGGAAGAATACAGAGAGGATACCTTTCCACCACCGTTTACACCTTTTTGACCTATCTGGCCTGCTTCCTGACCCTGCTGCTCATGGCTGTGGCCAGCGGTACCCCCCTGGTGGGCTACGGCGGGCGGGAGTGGCTCATCGGCCTGGGGCTGGCGGTGCTGTGTACCCTTATGGGCCACAGCCTGTTCAGCTGGTGCCTGAAATTTCTCTCCCCCGCCTATGTGTCGGCGGCAAAGCTGTGCGAACCGGTGTTCTCCGGCGCTCTGGCCGTCCCCCTGTTCGGAGAGATCCCCACCCCCATGCAGCTGCTGGGGGCGGCGGTCATCTTGGGGGCGGTGCTCCTCTACACCTGGGCGGAGGGGCGGCAGTCCTGACCCCCTTTGGCGATTTGTGACGAAAGAATACGAATGGTTGTACTTTACAATTTATGGTAAAGATGTATAATTGAGTCATAGAATCGTACAAAGGGGGAGGACGCCATGAAAGAGCTGCTGCTGGAGAGCCCGGAGGGCTGTGGGTACCGCTACGCCATTCTGGTGGACGAGATGGCGGTGGGGGGACTGTGCTGCGAGAGTTACGGCATCAAGGTCACCGGGCCGGACGGGGACAGCCAGGCGGTGCCCAACATCACGGTAAGCGCCGGGCGGATTGACGAACTGGCTGAGTTGGTCTGCCGCAACCAGGTGTCGCCGGTGACCCTGCGGGATGTGGTGGAGGACTGGCTGTAAGAGAAATGGATAACAATGCAGCACAATTGGATTCTTTGCATTGACAGCACCGGTAAAATCGGCTATGATAATGTCTGCTGAATCAACTGCTTTGTCCTCCGCTTGGGCAGACGTTCGAGAGGAAAAAAGAAAAAAACTGCTGTTCAGACGGCAAAGTAGCTTGTTTCCCGCGGTGAGGACCGCGGGAATTCTCTTTGTGGAGGGGTTTTCCTCCCGGAGAGGCAGCGGGGCCGGATGCCGGAGCTTCGGCGAAGCCGGCTCAGAAGGCCGCCCTGGGCGGCCAAACCAAGGAGGAAAGATCGTGAAAGAGAGAGAGACCTTTGCGTCCCGGCTGGGCTTCGTGCTCATCTCCGCCGGGTGCGCCATCGGCCTGGGCAACGTCTGGCGTTTCCCCTACATTGTGGGGCAATACGGCGGCGCCGCCTTTGTGCTGATCTATCTGGTGTTTCTGGTGATTATGGGTGTACCCATCATGGCCATGGAGTTCGCTGTGGGCCGGGCCAGCCGGAAGAGCATCATCGTGTCCTTTCAGGAACTGGAGCCCAAGGGCACCAAATGGCACTGGTACGGCTGGTTCGGTATGGCGGGCAACTACCTGCTGATGATGTTCTATACCACCATTGCCGGCTGGCTGCTGATGTACTTCTTCAAGATTGCCGCCGGCCAGTTTGATGGACTGGACCAGGCGGGTGTGTCACAGGCCTATGCGGATATGACGGCTGATCCTGGCATTCAGCTGATCTTCATGGCCGTCGTAGTGGTGTTGGGCATGGTGATCTGCAGCCGGGGCCTCCGCAACGGCGTGGAGAAGGTCAACAAGTTCATGATGCTCTGTCTGCTGTGCCTGCTGGTGGTGCTGGCCATCCGGGCCATCACCCTGCCCGGCGCCATCAAGGGCCTGGAGTTCTATCTGGTGCCCAATTTCGATAACCTGATGTACGACGCCAACGGCAATTTCCGGCTGGGCGAGGCCATCTACGCCGCCATGGGGCAGTCCTTCTTTACCCTGAGCCTGGGCATCGGCGCCATGGCCATCTTCGGCAGCTACATCGGCAAAGAACGCCGCCTCTTCGGCGAGGCTATCAGCGTGGGTATTCTGGATACCTGCGTGGCCTTTGTGGCCGGCCTGATCATCTTCCCCTCCGCCTTCGCTTTTGGGATTAACCCTGACTCTGGCTTCAATCTCATCTTCGTCACCCTGCCCAATGTGTTTAACGCCATGTCGGGCGGGCGACTGTGGGGTGCGCTCTTCTTCGTGTTCCTCTTCTTTGCCGCCCTGTCCACCATCACCGCCGTGTTTGAGAATATTTTGGCCTGCTGGATGGACAAGTGGGGGGTGTCCCGCCGTAGGGCGGTGGCCGTCAACCTGGTGCTGATCTTCCTGCTCAGCCTGCCCTGCCTGCTGGGCAACAATGTGTGGAGCGGCGTGCAATTCCTGGGTTCCGGCATTATGGAGTGGGAGGACTTCCTGATCACCAACAACCTGCTGCCCATCGGCTCGGTGATCTATCTGCTCTTCTGCTGCCTGTCCAAGAAGGTCGCCTGGGGCTTCGACGGCTTCCTGGCCGAGGTCGACCAGGGCAAGGGGGCCCGGTTCCCCGCCAAGCTGCGGATGTATTTCACCGTGGTGGTGCCCATCATCGTGCTTATCATCTTTGTCATGGGCTATATTGAGAAATTTGCATAAACCTGCAAAAAAGGACCTGCCCCAGGCAGGTCCTTTTTTGTTCATGGGTAGGCGTTCCAGTACACCTCGCCCGGGTCCAGGGAGATACCCCGGGCGGCAAAGAGCTGGTCGATGGTACAGAAATAGTAGCCCTGGGCGTGGAGTTCGTCCACAATGGCCAGGGCCGCGTCCACCGACTCCGGGTAGATGTCGTGGAGCAGGATGATCCCCCCGTCCCGGGCCTGGTTCACCACCATATTTACTACCCGGTCGGTATTTTTATCGTCCCAGTCCTCCGGATCGATGGACCAGAGAATGATGGGACAGCCCGCCCGCTGTTTCACGCCCTCGTCCCACTTGCCGTAGGGGGGCCGGAGGAGAAAGTCGTTGTGGCCCAGCAGATCCTTCAGCAGGGTGCGGGTGGACTCCACCTGGGCGTCAAAATCCGCCTGATTCAGGTCGGTGAGCTGTACATGGTCGAAGGTGTGGATGCCGATCTGGTGGCCCTCCCGGTCCATCCGCTCCACCACGTCCTCATTGTCGGCGATCTGACAGCCGATGAGGAAAAAGGTGGCCTTCACCCCCCGCTCTGCCAGCCCGTCCAGCAGGCGGGTGGTGGTGGAGCGCCGGGGGCCGTCGTCAAAGGTGAGGGCAATGAGCCTCTGCTGGGGCAGCTGGGTGGGGGCGTCAACGGACAGGGCCGTCCGGCGAACGCCCATGGAGCAGGTCAGACAGACCAGCGTGACCGCCAGAAGAACCACCAACCACCGCTTTTGCCTCTGACTCACGCCCCTCGCCGCCCTTCCGCTGTTATGCCCTTAGTATGTCCGGGGCGGCGGGGAAGCTTTCACGCAAAATCTGTCAATCAGCTCTGACGGGGGTCTGGGTCCCCGCTGAGGGAGAGGACGTACTGATAGTAGGGCAGCAGAAACTCGTAGCTGTCCACCAGAACGTCGGCCAGCTCGTGGCTCCACAGCAGCTCCTGATGGGAGGCGCTGTGGGAGAGGGCAAAGCTCTTTTTGCTGTACCAGGGCTGGAGCAGAGGGGAGGGGGCGGTCTTGGGCCGCTTGTAGTCCTGTCCCTCCAGGATAAACTGGTCCTGCTTGTTCAGACGGCGGGCCAGCTGCTCCATGGGCTTGGGGTCTTTGTCCATCCGGGCCCGGAGCTTGGCCATGGTGACCGCCGGGGCCATCCAGAAGCCCATGCCGCAGGACCAGCCCTCCGGCTCCAGCTCAAACCAGAACACCGGCTCGGAGCCTGGCTCCACATGGGGCCGGACCAGACTCATCCAGAGGTGGTCCTTGTAGGGCCCACGGCCAAAGAGCCGACGGGCGTCCCGGTAGATGCGGGAGACCTTGCACACCAGATCCAGGTCGGGGTGCTTGTCCAGAAAGCGGGAATAGACCTCATTGGCCAGCTCCTTCATGGGACGCTGAAAGTGGGTCAGGTATTCCTCCTTATGGGCCTCAAACCAGGACTTCTCATTGTTGAAGCGGATGCCCCACATGAAGTCCACGGTGGCGCCGGAAAATCCTTCAAACATAGCGGTTCCTTTCCAAGTTCATATTTGGGCAAGCAAGGCCCCCCGCCGGGCGGGGGGCCTTGGCAGATGCTGGGGTCAGGCCGCGGGGGCCTCCGATGCGGGCGGTACGCTGTCCTCAGGCTGCATACCGGGGCCGGGTGTGGTTGTAATTTCCAGTGGAGGCGTGGCGGTGGGCACCGCGCTGGGCGTTGCCGAGGGGGTTGCGGAAGGTGTGGCGGAAGGCGTTGCACTGGGCGTTGCCGCGGGCGTGGGGGTGGGTACCACCGGGGTGAGAGTCTTTAGACCGGTGGAGGTGTCAATGCCCCAGCGGGCCGCGTCGGCGGGGTTGTAGTAGTACACCGCGTCGGAGGATTTATAGCTGTTCCGGTAGAGGAAGATGGTGTCTACGGTGTTGCCGTTTTTGTCCACCAGCTTCTGATACACATCCACCGTGACGCCGTTATAACGGGAGTAGTTGGGGTCCCGCTGGGGCTCGGTGCCCTGGGGGATAGAGGCGTCTGGCTTATAGATGTTTTTATAGGGGGTGGTGGAGATGGTTACGGAGTAGGGCTCTCCGTGAATACCGGTGGTATCGGTGCCGTAGATAGTGACATGGAGTTTGTGGTTCTTATCCTGATAGGTCTCAATCTTAATGGGATAATCGGTGCTGTTTTTAAATTTGAAGTCGATCTGATTGCTCCAGACGGTGGCGTCAGTGCCGATCACCGGCATATAGCCGCCGTTGAAGGCGTGCTTGGACCGCTCCACCGTCTCCAAATTGGCCTTCAGAGTGACCCAGTAAATGGTGGAGGAGAGCTGGCAGATGCCGCCGGCAGTGGCGTCAATGCTCTGGCCGTTCTGGTAGGTGCCCGCGTCCTTGTAGCCGCTGGACTTGGTATAGGGGCCGGCCAGGTCGTTGTAGGAGAATACCTCGCCAGGCAGCAGGATGGTGCCGTTGACCCGGCTGGCAGCCAGGTCGATGTTATACCAGCGGTTGGAGGGGCCGGCGCAGCTGGTGGTGCCGGTGCCCAGCACGTCCTTGAAAAGGTTGGCCTCCAGGTCGGCGGTGGTCATATCCGGCTCGGTCTTGGTCAGGGGTACGGAGACATCGGAGCCCTCCGCCGCGCTGTCCAGGGCGGACTTGGCGGCGGTGGTGTCCAAGCTGACGCCGGTGACAGAGGGCACGATCTGCTTGGTGCTCTTGTCTAAGTAGGCGTCGGCGGGCTCCACGCAGATCTCGTCGTGGATGGCGTCAAAGTCCGGGTCCAGGGGAGGGGCGTTGGTGACCTGGGTTTCCAGAGGGGTATTTTCGGCGCTGCTGTCGTTGAGCAGCTGGGTGAAGCGCTCCTCGGCGGCGTCGGTCAGGGCGGTCACGTCAATGGTGCGGCCGGTGACACCCTTGTGGAACACCAGCTGATCCCCCGACACCTCCCAGGTGGTCTGGGCCTCCGGATCGGCGTAGGTTTCCACCGCCTCAGTCACAACGGCGGGGGTGTCCTTCAGGGTCACGGGGACGGAATACTGGGCGCCTCCGGTCATGGCCCCCAGATACTGGGCGCCCCGGGTGAAGAAGCTGCCGGACTGCTGGTCCAAAGCCTCCTGCAGGGCGGATTCCACCGCCTGGTCGTCTATGGTGGCGTCACTGCCCGGAATGGTAAATTCCTGTCCCTGGCATACGAAGGGCACGGAAAGCTGAGAAAGCCGGTCAGGCAGCTGGGTCTTGAGGGTGTCCAGGGCCTGCTCCCGGGTCTGGCCGCTCAGATCGATCCCGGCGATGGTGGTATTGGGCAGGAAGGTGCCGCTGCCGGCGGCGGCGCACAGAATGAGGTAGCCGCCCACCAGGACGACCACTACTGCCAGCGCCGCGATGAGGGCGATCTTGCCGCCCTTGGGCTTCTCGGCCTGAGCACTTCGCTTGCCCGCTGTTTGTGCCATATTCGATCACTCCAACTCATATGATTGCCCGGCCTGTGGTACGGGCAGAATATCCGGCAGACTTTCCCCAGGAAAAACAGGTGAAACCGCCGGGCTGCATCAAAATTGATTCAGTAACCCATATTATAGGTGTTTCCTATGAGAAAAGCAATTACAGATTGGTTACATGGTCCGGCGGCGGAAATCGCTTTACAGAACTGCCGATTCAGTGTATGATTATATTCACCCGGGCGGTGGTTGCGCCGATGGTTGTCTGCCCTTACAGCATGACCCGCCCGGCCCATCATATCCAGCGAAACTTTGACACTTTTGTGATGGAATGACAACATTTTTTCAGCTTAGACTGGAAAAGGAGCGGTATCTATGTCATATGGTGGATACAGACGTCCCGATGGGAACGGGGATTTAGGTTCCTGGATCGTGACGCTGATCCTGCTGGTCAGCCCCCTGTGGTTCGTGGGGCTGATCCTGCTGTTCCGCAAGCTGAACGCTCTGGGACGCAGGCCCCAATTCCCCTATCTGGGGCCCAGCCCCGGCACCCAGGGAGTCCGTACCCCGCCGCCGGGGGCGGCGGGCCGGGGACTGGGCTTCGGCAAGGCCAAGGCCATGACCATCGGCGGAGCCGCCATGGCCATTCTCTTCGGTATCGCCACGGCGGCGGGCCTGCCGGTGGTGAGCAGCATCCTGGGCTTCCCTCTGTCCCTGGCGGCCATGTCCCCGGTGATTGGCCTGTGTACCGGCGGCCTGGCCCTTATGCTGGCGGGCAGCCTCAGTACCCGCAAGATCCGGCGGTTCCGGAAGTATCTGGCCCTCATCGGCCGGCGGGAGAGCGTGTCGGTGGTCCAGCTGGCCCACGCCATGCCGGTAAGCGTGCGGAAGGCGTGCAATGACTTGCAGGAGATGCTGGACCGGGGCATCCTGCCTGCGGGCTATCTGGATATGTCCTCCCATCAGCTCATCCTCAGCGACGAGGGGCTGAAGGACGAGCCGGAGCCGGCGGCGGAGCCAGAGGCGCCCGACCAGGAAGAGGAGGAGCCTCTGGACATCCGGGACGACGACGCGGTGCTCCGGGAGATCCGCCGCCTCAACGACGATATCGACGATGCGGAGATGAGCCGCAAGATTGACCGGATCGGGGAGATTACCAGCAAGATTTACGGCTATGTAAAGCAGAATCCCAGCAAGGAGGGGCAGCTGCGCTCCTTCCTCAATTACTATCTGCCTACCACCCTGAAAATCCTCAAGGCCTATGCCCGCATGGAGGACCAGGGCGTGGAGGGGGAGAACATCCGCACCGCCAAGGAGCGCATCGAGGGGATGATGGACAAGGTGGTGGACGGCTTCGAGAAGCAGCTGGACCGCCTCTTTGAGGTGGACACCATGGACATCACCGCCGATGTGGAGGTGCTGGAGCGGATGCTGGAGAAAGACGGCCTGTCCGGCGGCATGGACTTTGGCCAGAAGGGTACTTCATAAATCGTTTACATAAGGTCCAAAAATTATCCATCACTCGACAGGGGCGCTGTGGTATCTTATAAGCACAGCCAAGCAAGACGGCAAGGGCGGCGCGCCGGGAGCGTGCGGAGGACAAATGCCATCCGGAGCGCGCTCAACAGACCGGCCCGCCCTTGTGACTGCCCCCCGGCTGTGGGGGCAGACCAAAGACAACACCTGGCTCTGCCGAGTGATGAAATACATCTGAATTCCTCCGCGTAAGCAAGGAAGCCCCGGACGGCTCTGCCGTCCGGGGCTTCCTTGTTGGTTGAATCAGGTGCAGCGCACCGTGCAGGTCAAGGTTTTGCCGTCCACGGTGCAGGTCAGGGTGGTGGTGCCCTTGCCCACATAGGTCACGGTGCCGTCGCCGGATACGGTGGCCACTGCGCTGTTGCCGATGCTCCACACGGGGGTGGAGGAGGTGCCGCTCACTTCCACCTGGAAGGAGGGATAGGTCTTGCTCAGGGTGAAGTCCGTCCGGTTCAGGGACAGAGCGGTGGAGGTAGTGGTGCCGGAACCGGTGTTGGTGGAGGCGCCGGTGGTCACCGAGTTGTGGACCAGGCAGGTATGGGTCACGCCGCCGGGCATGGTGGCGGTAATGGTGGCGTTGCCTGTTTTGGTCCCGGCGCTTACCTTGCCGGTCTCATCCACGCTGGCCACCTCGGGATCGCTGCTGGTCCAGGTGATGGTACCGGTGGAGCCCTCGGGAATGAAGGTGACCGTCAGGGTGATGGGATCGGGATAGCGGTTGCTCAGGGAGAACTCCGTCAGGCTCAGGGTGAAGTCGGTGGCAGTCTGGTCGGCGGGAATGGTCTCCGTCGGCTCAGGCGAATCGGTGGGTTCGACGCTGGGCTGGGCGGAGTCGGTGGGCATGACGCTCTCCACGGCGGAGGGATCGGTCACCGAGCTGCCCTTGGTCACCAGGGGAATAATCACCGAGATCACGATGATGACCGCAGCGATGATGATGGCCAGAGAGATGATGATCCCCACCAGACGGAGGGGAGAGGGGCCCCGGCCATAGCCGCCGCCTCTGGTGTTGGTCACCAGCCGTTTGCCGCCACGGGCACGGCGGGGAGAATCCTCGTCGCCGTCAAAGTCCTCGTCGTCCAGGGGAACTTCATCACAGAAAGGGCAGTGTTTATAAGTAGAGGCGTAGTCCTCGCCACAGTATTCGCAGTGGATCATTTTGGGACGGTCGTCCCGGCTTCGTCTGGATGCCATAGGAAATCCCTCCAATCGACATTCTTATGCCTATTGTACAACGACGACGCGCGGCCCGTCAACGGTACTTCGGGAAATATAAAAGTTTTTTAACAATTATGTCAACTGATAGGGCGGGGTTGCGCCGCCAGAACAAATTGGATATAATAGCAGGCAAGACGGCAGGGGAGGCAGAAAATATGAAAGGTTCCATCAGCGCAGGAGAGGCCCACAGACAGTACAGCGAAGCCATGACGGCCTTCCGGCGTCAGATCCCGGATCAGACCCTGCGGGAACGGTTTGGACGGGAGGCGGACACCTTCTTCCGCGCCTGCGCCCTGGGCCTGTGGCAGCGGGATGGGGCCTCTCCCACCCCCCGGTATGTGGAGTTCTACAACGCCATCTATACCAAGGGCAATCCGGTGCCCTCAGTGCTGTTCTGGGAGCTGTCCTCGGCGGTGGCGGACTACCCTGGTTTCCGGCCGCCGGACTTTTTCAACCGGATGCGGGCCTGCGACAAGGTATCGGGTACCAGTCTGGCCCGCCGGTTTGTGGATGTGACTACCCTGATGCTGCTGCTCTTCGCCGCGGTGGACGATCAGGTCAGCGAGGCCGAGGCCGGTTTTGTCAACCAGTGCGCTGACGCCCTCACCGCCCTGTGCGATGGGGACGGGCTGAAAGGGGAGAAGGCCCCTCTGGACGTGGGGGACTTTGTGACCCGCAGGCCCACGCCCCAAACGCCTCAGACCGCACCGGCGGCGGAGCCCAAGGAGGAGGACAAGCCGGAGGAGCCAGAGCCCACCCTGGAGGAGCTGATGGCCCAGCTGGATGGGCTGTGCGGCCTGGAGCAGGTGAAGGCCGACGTGAAGAGCCTGGTCAACCTGGTGAAGGTACGCAAGATGCGCCAGGAGCACGATCTGCCGGTGCCGCCTCTGTCCCTCCATCTGGTGTTTATGGGCAATCCGGGCACCGGCAAGACCACCGTGGCCCGGCTGCTGGCCCAGCTGTACAAGGCCATCGGCGTGCTGTCCAAGGGGCAGCTGGTGGAGGTGGACCGGTCCGGCCTGGTGGCCGGGTTTGTGGGACAGACCGCCATCAAGACCAGCGAGGTCATCCAGAAGGCCCTGGGGGGCGTGCTCTTCATCGACGAGGCCTACGCCCTGGCGGGGCAGGACAACCCCAACGACTTCGGCAGGGAGGCCATCGAAACCCTGCTGAAGGGGATGGAGGACCACCGGGCGGATCTGGTGGTCATCGTGGCGGGCTACACCCAGCTGATGGACCGCTTCCTCCACGCCAACCCCGGCCTGGAGAGCCGGTTTAACAAGTATTTCTATTTTGAAGACTACAACGGGGAGCAGCTGATGGAGATTTTCTGCTCCATGTGTGGGAAAAATGGGTATACCCTCAGTGATGAAAGCCGGAAGTATGCCGAAAAGTATTTCAAAACCCTGTATGAGGAGCGGGACGAGAACTTCGGCAACGCCCGGGATGTGCGAAACCTGTTCGAGCGGGCGGTGGCCCGGCAGTCCGACCGGGTGGCCGTTCTGGAGGCTCCCGGTAAGGAGGAGCTGATGGCGCTGACGGTGGAGGACCTGAGGGAGGACCAGCCGGAGGCATAAAAAGAGCCCCTGCCGTGCGGCAGGGGCTTTGAGCCGTCTTACAGGTGATCGCTGTCCACCAGAATGTTGTCGGTGCCGTGCTCCTCGAACTCGGCGATATAGGCGTCGATGCGGCTGGCCAGCTCGTCATAGTTGCTCTCGTCGATGGGGGCGTCGTCCATGTCCCGGCGGGCCAGGTCCTCCGCCAGGATATCAAAAAAGACGTTGTTCTCATACTCCATAATGGCCTCGTGGATGCCGCCCTCGGCAAAGGCGCGGGAGGGGACCACTTCGCCCTGCCAGTCCTCGGCCAGGGTGGGCATACCCTCCGCCCGGGCCTTGGCAAAGAGCAGGCTCTCTACCTCGTCATAGTCCCTGAACCGGTCGTCGCCCCGGGTGGAATTCAAGATCCAGTTGCCGATATAGGCCATATCCAGCAGACGGCGAAACTGCTTGGTCGTCAGTTCCAGCTTCATACCAATGCGACCTCCTCGCTGTCATGACGTTGGGGCAGGAGGGACCATACCCCACTCTCATATTATAATCACCCCCGAAGAAATGTCAAACCGGGGAGGGAAAAATGTGAAAATAATCCTTGTTTTCCTGCCCTGTTTCCCCTATCATTAAAAGAACCATAGTATTACAAGGAGGGAACGCCTTGGACAGTCGACCCATCGGCGTATTTGACTCCGGCCTTGGGGGCCTGACCACGGTGCGGGAGCTGTGCCGCCTGCTGCCGGGGGAGGACATCGTCTATTTCGGAGATACCGGACGGGTGCCCTACGGCAGCCGCTCCAAGGAGACCATTATCCGGTACGCCCGTCAGGACGTGGCCTTTCTGCGTACCTTTGATCTCAAACTCATCGTTATTGCCTGCGGTACCGTGTCCACCACGGCCCTGGACATCCTGGCCAATGAGAATCCCATCCCGGTGCTGGGAGTGGTGGCTCCCGCCGCCGCCGCTGCCGCACAGACCACCCAAAACGGCAGGATCGGACTCATCGGCACCCAGGCCTCCATCCGTAGCGGCGCCTATGAGGCCCTCATCCGCAAGGCTGACCCGGAGGCCCAGGTGACCGCCCAGCCCTGCCCCCTCTTTGTGCCCCTGGTGGAGAATGGACGCTTCCGGCCTGGCGATATCGTCATTGAGACGGTGGCGGGGGAGTACCTGGCCCCCCTGAAGGAGGCGGGGGTGGACACCCTGGTGCTGGGCTGTACCCACTATCCCCTTCTCCAGGATGTGATCGCCGCCCAGATGGGGCCTCAGGTCCGGCTGGTCAACGCCGGAGCGGAGGGGGCCCGGGCCGCCGCCGCCCGGCTGGCGGCCGACGACGCCCTGTCCGGCAGGACGGAGGGGGGCAGCTGCCGGTACTTCGTCAGTGACCGGCAGGAGGACTTCTCCCGGTTGGCCTCCATCTTCCTGGGCTGGGACGTCACCGGGACGGTGGGACAGGTGGATATCAGCTGCTATTGAAAACCAGCCCTTTACATTGGGGCCGGAATTGGATATAATATGGTGCAATTTGCGGCCGGAAGTGCCGGTAAAGAGGGAACATAGAACCATGGAGAACAATGTTATCATATCCATTCAGGGCAGGCAGTCCTTTGAGGACCAGGAGCCGGAGGTCATTGAGCTGGTGACTGAGGGCAGGCTGTCCCCCGACGGCGAGGACGGCTATACCCTCAGCTACCAGGAGAGCGAACTGACCGGACTGGAGGGTACCCTCACCACCTTCCAGATCGAGCCCGAGCGGGTCACCCTGCTGCGGGTGGGGGAGGTCAACTCCCAGATGGTCTTTGAAGAGGGACGGCGGCACCTGTCCATGTACAACACGCCCTACGGCGCCCTGGCGGTAGGGATCAACACCAAGAAGATGCGGGCCCAGCTCAGTCCGGTGGGAGGCAGCATCGAGATCAACTATGCCCTTGAGATTGACCATGCGGTGGCGGGAGAGAATCTCTTCCACATCCAGGTGCGGCAGAAGGGGAACGCCATCCGGCAGTAAAACCGGCGGCGTGCATTTTTGATTTGAGAAGTTAAAAGAAAAGGTGATAGATATGTCCAATATGATCCAGGCGGCCCGGGAGCAGGTCGCCCAGCTGACCCAGGCGGCCTACGAGAAGGCTGCGGCCCAGGGCCTGCTGCCCGCCGGGGCGGAGGTCAAGGCCACCATTGAGATTCCCAAGGACCCCACCCACGGGGACTACGCCTCCTCCTTTGCCATGGCGGGAGCCAAGGCCCTCCACAAGGCCCCCCGGCAGATCGCCCAGACCATCGTGGACAACCTGGAGCTGGAAGGCACTTTCTTTGATAAGGTGGAGATTGCAGGGCCCGGCTTCCTCAACTTTACCCTGGGCAGCAAGTGGTATGGTGAGGTCCTCACCGATATCCAGGCCGAGGGGAACACCTACGGTGCGGTGGACGAGGGCCACGGCGAGAAGGTGATGGTGGAGTTCGTCTCCGCCAACCCCACCGGCCCCATGCACATCGGCAACGCCCGGGGCGGCGTGCTGGGCGACGCCCTGGCCAGCGTCCTCACCCGGGCCGGGTACGACGTGTGGCGGGAGTTCTACGTCAACGACGCCGGCAACCAGATCCACAAGTTTGCCATGTCTATCGACGCCCGCTACCTCCAGATCGTGCTGGGGGAGGAGAACTACCCCTTCCCCGAGGACGGCTACCACGGCGACGACATCAAGGAGCTGGCCCAGGCCTTCTATGACCAGCACGGCCCCGACTGGAAGGACAAGCCGGAGGAGGAGCGGCAGGAGGCCATGGCTCAGTACGGCCTGTCCGTCAACATTCCCAAGATGAAGGCCGACCTGCGCCGCTACCAGATCGAGTATGACGAGTGGTTCCTGGAGTCCGGCCTCCACAGCTCCGGCTATGTGGCCGAGACGGTGGGGATGCTGGCCGACAAGGGCTGGACCTATGAGAAGGACGGCGCCCTGTGGCTCAACACCACCGACCTGCTCAAGCAGAAGTTCATGGCCGAGGGCAAGACCCAGGAGCAGGTGGACAAGCTGGATCTGAAGGACGACGTGCTCCGCCGGGCCAACGGCTTCTACACCTACTTCGCCGCCGACATTGCCTACCACCGCAACAAGCTGGAGAAGCGGGGCTTCTCCAAGGCCATCAACATCTGGGGCGCCGACCACCACGGCCATGTGGCCCGCCTCCAGGCCGCTCTGGACGGCCTGGGCCTGGACGGCTCCCACCGGCTGGTGGTGGTGCTGATGCAGCTGGTCAACCTGCTGCAGGACGGCCAGCCCGTCCGGATGTCCAAGCGCTCCGGCAAGGCCATTGCCCTGCGGGACCTGCTGGACGAGGTCAGCGTGGACGCCGCCCGGTTCTTCTTCAACTCCCGGTCCTCCACCTCCGCCCTGGACTTCGACCTGGATCTGGCGGTGCGGCAGGACTCCGACAACCCGGTGTACTACGTCCAGTACGCCCACGCCCGGATCTGCTCCCTGGTGAGCCGCCTCACCGAGGAGGGCGCTCAGGTGCCCGACGCGGCCGCTGTGGACGCTTCCCTCTTTACTACGGCGGAGGAGAAGGCCCTCATCAAGACCCTGTCCCAGCTGCCCGAGGTGATCCGCATCTCCGCCCGGGACTACGACCCCTCCCATGTCAACCGCTACCTTATCACCCTGGCCGGCGATTTCCACCGCTTCTACAACGCCTGCCGCATCAAGGGGGAGGAGGCCCACGTGCTCTCCGCCCGGCTCAAGCTGGCCGACACCGTGCGTTCCGTCATCGCCAACTGCCTGGCGCTCATCGGCGTCACCGCACCCGAGAAAATGTAAAAACCCAGATCCCGCCTTTTTTCAAAAAGGCGGGATCTTTTTTTGTACAATTTCGTCAAAGAAAAAATCAAGCGCCCGAAAAGATATTATGTTGACTAAAAAACGGAATTATTGTTGCGGAAAAACGGGTTTTGAAAGAGTATGGAATCCATTTACAGTTTTGAGGTCCCATTTCTTACATTTGTATAAAAGAAATAAAAACTTTCCCTTAATCTTCTGTTAATTGGTATGTAACACTCTTGTAATCTTTTTTCGGTGTGGTATGATATGCAATACACGCGGCTATCCACCGCGGGCAGGTTCCTTCAGCGATCAACAGACGGAGGATCATGGAATGACGATATTAGAATTTGTAAAAGATTTGAATTTTGCAGTGGTGCTGCTCTTTACCCTGCTCTACCTCTACCAGGGCTTCTATGTGGTGGTGGGGCTGGTGCGCCGCCGCTGGAAAGAGACCCATCAGCCTGAAAAGCTCCATCGCTTTGCTGTGGTGGTATCCGCACGCAACGAAGAAGGGGTAATCGGAGAACTGCTGGACAGCTTAAACAAGCAAAATTATCCCAAAGAGCTGCTGGACCTCTATGTGGTGGCCGACAACTGCACCGACGATACTGCCGGTGTGGCCCGCAAGGCCGGGGCCTTTGTGTACGAGCGCTTCGACCAGCAGAAGAAGGGCAAGGGCTACGCCATGGACTACCTCTTCCACCGGCTGGAGGAGGAGGGCAGGGACGTCTATGACGGCTATTTCGTCTTTGACGCCGACAACCTGGTGGACCCCAACTTCGTGGCCGAGATGAACCGCACCTTCGACAAGGGCTACGACGCCATCACCTGCTATCGCAATTCCAAGAATTTCGGGGACAACTGGATCTCCGCCGGATATTCCATCTGGTTTTTGCGTGAGGCCCGCTTCCTCAACTTCCCCCGCACCCTGCTGGGCACAAACTGCCATGTGTCTGGCACCGGCTTCCTGGTGTCCGCCAAGGTCATCCGGGAAAACGGGGGCTGGCCCTTCCATCTGCTCACCGAGGACATCCAGTTCTCCGTGGACTGCGCCATCCAGGGCCGCAAGATCGGCTACTGCGACTCCGCTGTGGTGTACGACGAGCAGCCCACCACCTTCCGCCAGTCCTGGGACCAGCGGCTGCGGTGGTCCAAGGGCTTTTATGAGGTGGACCGGAATTATACCGTGCCCCTGCTGAAGGGCTGCCTGCGTCCGGGGCGGCTGGGTACCTCCTGCTACGATATGTTTGTTACCGTGGCCCCCGGTATGCTGCTTACCCTGGTGATGATCCTGTTCAACGGCATTATCCTGGCCAGCTGCATGACCCAGCCCGCCTATATCGCCGCCCGGGTCATTGACGTGACCGCCGGATTCATGCTGTCCGCCCTGTGGAACTTCTATGTGGGCCTGTTCTTCTACGGCCTGCTGACGGTCATTTCCGAGTGGAAGCACATCAGCGCATCCCCCCTGCGGAAGCTGGGCTATGTGTTTACCTTCCCCATCTTCATGTTTACCTACATCCCCATCTCCATCGCCGCTCTGGTGAAGAAGGTGGAGTGGAAGCCCATCTACCACACCTCCACCAAGCGGGTGGGGGCGGGCTGAACCAAACCCAACGGAAAGAGACCTGCCGTTTTGCGGCAGGTCTCTTTTGACTGGGAACCAGGCTTGCATTGGATCGTGAAACTGTGATATAATACCACCCAAATGTGCAATACAGGAGGAACCAAGCAATTATGGACACCATTCCCTTATCCCTGCCCATTCTGATGGACGG
The DNA here is from genome assembly GCA_019119165.1 of Candidatus Flavonifractor intestinigallinarum. GTDB lineage: Bacteria > Bacillota > Clostridia > Oscillospirales > Oscillospiraceae > Flavonifractor > Flavonifractor intestinigallinarum. The sequence continues at coordinate 66,949 of DWXO01000021.1, forward strand.
CGCCACCGGCACCGAGCTGCGCCGGCTGGGTATGCCCGACGGAGCCTGCACCGAGCAGTGGGTTCTGGAGCATCCCCAGGCCCTGCTGGAGGTACAGCGGCGCTATGTGGACGCGGGCAGCCGCATTCTGCTGGCCCCCACCTTCGGCGCCAACCGGGCCAGCCTGGAGCGCCGGGGCGTCCTGGGACAGGTGAGAGAATACAACCGCCGCCTGGTGGACCTCACCCGGCAGGCTGCGGCGGAGGGTGTGCTGGTGGCGGGGGACATGGCCCCCGTCGAGTTGACCCTGGTTCCCTTTGGGGAGAGCAGCTTTGAGGAGCTGGTGGCGGTCTACACCGAACAGGCTGCCGCCCTGGAGGAGGCCGGGGTGGACCTGTTTTTCCTGGAGACCATGACCGACATGGCCCAGGCCCGGGCGGCGGTGCTGGCCTGCAAAAGTGTGTCGGACAAGCCGGTGTGGGTGTGCTTCACCTGCGACGACGAAGGCCGCACCCCCGGCGGCACCGACGTGCTGGCGGGACTCATCGTCATGCAGGGCATGGGGGTGTCCGCGTTCGGACTCAACTGCACCAGCCCTGAGGACACGGCGGAGCAGCTGGAGCGGCTGACTCCCTATGCCTCCATCCCCCTCATTGCCAAGCCCTCCGCCGGGCTGCCCGGGGCCTGCTGCACCCCGGAGGAGCTGGCGGGCTTTGTATCCCGATATGCCGCCGCCGGAGCCCGTATCTTCGGCGGGTGCTGCGGCGCCGGCCCGGAGCACCTGGCGGCGGTGGCCCAGGCGGTGAAGGGGGTGGACCTTTCCGCCTTCCCCGTGGTGGAGCGGGACCCCGACGTGATCCCCTGCGCCAGCGAGAAGGAGGCCCGGTTTATCACCCCCGACGTGGATGTGGGGGAGACTATTGAGTGTACCCCCGACCTGATGGAGGACATCCTGGAGGCGGAGGAGGAGTCCCCCCAGGGGGCGCTGAAAATCGCCATCCTGGAGGAGGACGACCTGGACATCTTTGCCGAGAACCAGTATGTGGTGAAGGATGCCCTGTGCCTGTGGTCCGATGTGCCCGAGCTGCTGGAGAAGGCCCTGCGGCTCTATCAGGGCCGGGCCTTCTGGGACGGCACCGGGGACCTGGAGGAGGATTTCCTTCAGGAGATGGCGGGGCGGTACGGCCTGGTACTGCTGTAAGAAGGCCCTGTCAAGGGGCCTTCCGGGTCCAAAGGAAAATCAGCGAAACAGACAAAAAGCACGTCCCCTTTTTGGGACGGGCTTTTTGTTTTGCGCCTTGACGGGGTACATCAAGATACTGTATCATAAATGTTGCGCGAGTAAGGAATACACAAGATATTGTGTCGGAATATAACGGGCGGTAATCGCCTGCAACAGCGGAGCGGGAAAGGAACGGATCGCAATGACACTCACCAAAATCAGAAAGCGGGACGGCCGGCTGGCGGAGTTCAACGAGGACAAGATCGCCGGCGCCATCGACAAGGCCTTCCGGGCCACCTACAAGCCGGGCAAGGAGGCGGAGGCCAGACGGCTGGCCGACGAGGTGCTCTCCATCCTGGAGGTGGAGGGGGAGCGCCAGCCCGACGTGGAGCACATTCAGGACCTGGTGGAGCGGGTGCTGATGGACAACGGCTACATTCAGACCGCCCGGGCCTACATTCTGTACCGGGAGGAGCGCAGCCGGGCCCGGGAGATGAACACCCGGCTGATGAAAACCTACGAGGACATCACCTTCTCCGCCGCCAAGGACTCCGACATCAAGCGGGAGAACGCCAACATCGACGGGGATACCGCCATGGGCTCCATGCTGAAATTCGGCTCCGAGGGCGCCAAGCAGTTCTATGATATGTTCGTCCTCAACCCCGACCACGCCCGGGCCCACCGGGAGGGGGATATCCACATCCACGATCTGGACTTCCTGACCCTCACCACCACCTGCTGTCAGATCGACATCAAGAAGCTGTTTGAAGGGGGCTTTTCCACCGGACACGGCACCCTGCGGGAGCCCAACGACATCGCCTCCTATGCCGCCCTGTGCTGCATCGCCATCCAGTCCAACCAGAATGACCAGCACGGCGGCCAGAGCGTGGTAAACTTTGATTACGGCATGGCCGACGGCGTCCGCAAGACCTTCAAGCGGGTGTATCGCCAGAACCTGGCCCGGGCCCTTATGCTGCTGGAGGATGAGAGCGATCCAGAGCAGGAGCTGAAGGCCGTCATGGCCAAGCTGGAGCAGGAGACCGGCCTGTGTCCCGTGCTGGCGGGCAGCGAGGAGTATTTTGCCGCCGAGCGGGCTGCCCTGGTTCCCAAGTTTGGAGACGAGGCCACCCTGGAGAAGGCCCAGAAGTTTGCCCAGCAGCGGGCGGTCAAGGAGACCGACCGGGCCACCTATCAGGCCATGGAGGCTTTGATCCACAACCTGAACACCATGCACTCCCGGGCGGGCGCTCAGACCCCCTTCTCCTCCATCAACTACGGTATGGACACCTCCCCCGAGGGCCGCATGGTGATGAAGAACGTGATGCTGGCCACCGAGGCCGGTCTGGGCGGCGGGGAAACCCCCATTTTCCCCATCCAGATCTTCCGGGTGAAGGAGGGGGTCAACTACAACCCCGGCGAGCCCAACTACGACCTGTTCCAGCTGGCCATGCGGTGCTCCGCCAAGCGGCTGTTCCCCAACTTCTCCTTCCTTGACGCTCCCTTCAACCTGCAATACTACAAGCCCGGCCACCCCGAGACCGAAATCGCCTATATGGGCTGCCGCACCCGGGTCATCGGCAATGTGTACGACCCCAGCCGGGAGATCTGCAATGGGCGGGGCAACCTGTCCTTTACCACCATCAACCTGCCCCGGCTGGCCATCAAGGCCCGGGGAGACCTCAACACCTTCTTTGAGTCCCTGGACCGGATGATGGACCTGTGCGTGGACCAGCTGCTGGAGCGGTTTGAGATCCAGTGCCGCAAGCACGTCTATAACTTCCCCTTCCTCATGGGTCAGGGGGTGTGGCTGGACAGCGACAAGCTGGACTGGAACGACGAGGTGCGGGAGGTGCTCAAGCACGGCACTCTGTCCGTGGGCTTCATCGGCCTGGCCGAGACCCTGAAGGCCCTCATCGGCGTCCACCACGGCGAGAGCGAGAAGGCCCGGGTGCTGGGCATGGAGATCATCTCCCATATGCGCTCCCGGATGGACAAGGAGAGCGAAAAGCGGGGCCTCAACTTCTCCCTGCTGGCCACCCCCGCCGAGGGGCTGTCCGGCCGCTTTGTCCGGATGGACAAGGCCCGCTTCGGGGTGATGGAGGGGATCACCGACCGGGATTACTACACCAACTCCTTCCATGTGCCGGTGTACTATCCCATCTCCGCCTACGACAAGATCAGGATCGAGGCCCCCTACCACGCCCTCACCAACGCCGGACACATCAGCTACATCGAGATGGACGGCGATCCCACCGACAACCTGGAGGCCTTTGAGAAGGTCATCCGCTGCATGAAGGAGAGCGGCATCGGCTACGGCAGTGTCAACCATCCGGTGGACCGGGACCCGGTGTGCGGCTTCTCCGGCATCATCGGGGACCGCTGCCCCGGCTGCGGCCGCACCGAGGCCGACGGCGTGCCCTTTGAGCGCATTCGCCGGATCACCGGCTACCTGGTGGGTACTCTGGACCGGTTCAACAACGCCAAGCGGGCCGAGGAGCACGACCGGGTGAAGCACGGCGTATAAGGAGAGATTGGACATGACAGACGCAGCCATCCGCCTGAAGCGGGGAGAGGGCCGCTCCTTCAAGGCCGGCGGCCCCTGGATTTACGACAACGAAATCGGTGAAATTCTGGGGGACCCCGCCGACGGCGGCATCGTCCGCATTGAGGATTATAACGGCTACCCCCTGGGGGTGGGCTTCCTCAACCGGGCCTCCACCATCGCGGTACGGGCCCTGTCCCGGAAGGCGGACACCGTCATTGACGAGGCCTTTCTGGAGGGCCGTGTCCGGGCCGCCTGGCAGTACCGCAAGGACACGGTGGATACCTCCTCCTGCCGCATCATCTTCGGAGAGGCCGACTTCCTGCCCGGCCTGGTGGTGGACAAATTTTCCGACGTGCTGGTGGTGGAGTCCCTGGCTTTGGGCATTGACCGGATGAAATCCACCATTTTGAAGCTGCTTGTGGATATTCTGGCCGAGGACGGCATTGCCATCCGGGGCATCTACGAGCGCAGCGACGCCAAGGTGCGCCTCAAGGAGGGCATGGAGCGGGTGAAGGGCTTTTTGTCCCAGCCCTTTGATCCGGTGGTGGAAATTGTGGAAAACGGAGTCCGCTACCTGGTGGACGTGGCCGAGGGCCAGAAAACCGGCTTCTTCCTGGACCAGAAGTACAACCGGCTGGCCATTCAGCCCCTGGCTAAAGGGGGGCGGGTGCTGGACTGCTTCACCCACACCGGCGCCTTCGCCCTCAACGCCGCCAAGGGCGGCGCCAGAGAGGTGCTGGGGGTGGACGCCTCCCAGCTGGGTGTGGATCAGGCCACCCGCAACGCGGAGCTCAACGGCATGAGCGACCGGGTGCGGTTTGAGTGCCACGATGTGTTTGAATTGCTGCCTGAGTTGGAGAGAAAAGGCGAAAAATTTGATCTGGTGATCCTGGACCCGCCGGCCTTCACCAAGTCCCGGGCCTCCGTCAAAAAGGCGGTGACCGGATACCGGGAGATCAACCTGCGGGGCATGAAACTGGTGAAAAACGGGGGCTATCTGGCCACCTGTTCCTGCTCCCACTTCATGACCCCCGAGCTGCTGGCCAAGACCATCGGGGAGGCCGCCCGGGACGCCCGCCGCCGCCTGCGGCAGGTGGAGTACCGCACCCAGGCCGCCGACCACCCGGTGCTGTGGGGGGCGGACCAGTCTCTCTATCTAAAGTTTTATATCTTCCAGGTGCTGGAGGAACAATAAAAAGCCACAGGGGCCGCTGCCATTGGCAGCGGCCCCTGTATGTTTAAAGCAGACAGCGCTCGTTCCGGTCGATATAATGGGCGTCGGCCCGCAGCGTGAGGGGCCGATCCGCCCCCTCCGGCAGATAGAAGCGCAGGCCGGTCAGTTTGAGATCGGCGGCGGCCGGTTCGTGGTGGGGCGGGATGGTGAAGAGGCGGGCCCCCAGACAGGTATCCCCGTCCATCAGCTCCGCCGCCACAGCCACCCGCCGCTCCGGCAGCACCCCGGTGAGCACCAGGGTGCAGTCGACGATCTGACCCGCCTCCGGGCACAGCTGGCCCAGGTCGCAGTACACCAGGCCGCCCTCGGGCTTGATCCGGCGTTCCAGCATGGAAGCACCCCCTACAAATTCATACGGCGGGCATTTCTGCCCGCCGTATGTAACATGAACCTTGTATGGGGCCGCTCCATCCTATGCTCAGCGGATCTGGCCGGTGCCGTAGATCACAAATTTGCTGGAGGTCAGCTCCTCCAGACCCATGGGGCCCCGGGCGTGCATCTTCTGGGTGGAGATGCCGATTTCCGCCCCCAGGCCGAACTCGTTGCCGTCGGTGAAGCGGGTGGAGGCGTTGACGTACACCGCCGCCGCGTCCACCTGGTCCAGGAACTGCTGGGCGGCAAAATAGTTGTTGGTGACGATGGCCTCGGAGTGGCCGGTGCCGTGGGCGTGGATGAACTCCACCGCCTCGTCGAAGCCGCCAACCACCTTAACGGCCAGAATGTAGTCGCCGAACTCGGTGTCCCAGTCCTCCTCGGAGGCGGGCACCACGAAGTCGCCCAGGATGGCCCGGGTCTCGGGGCAGCCCCGCAGCTCCACGTTCTTGGTCTGGAGCAGCTGCCAGGCCATGGGCAGGAAGTCCCGGGCCACCGCCCGGTCCACCAGCAGGCACTCGGCGGCGTTGCACACCGAGGGACGGGAGGTCTTGGCGTTGTGGATGATGCGGGCGGCCATGTCCAGGTCGGCCTCCCCGTGGACGTACACATGGCACACGCCCACGCCGGTCTGGATCACCGGCACCTTGGCGTTCTCCACCACGTTCTTGATGAGCCCCGCGCCGCCCCGGGGAATGAGCACGTCCAGATATTCCGTCAGGTTCATCAGCTCCGCGGCGCTCTGGCGGGTGGTGTCGGTAACCAGAGCCACGCAGTCCCGGGGCAGACCGGCGGACTCCAGGGCGTCCCGCATGATGGAGACAAAGGCCTGGTTGGAGTGGAAGGCCTCTTTGCCGCCCCGGAGAATGACGGCGTTGCCCGACTTGAGGCAGAGAGCGGCGGCGTCCACGGTGACGTTGGGCCGGGCCTCATAGATGATGCCGATGACCCCCAGAGGCACCCGGCGCTTGCCGATGACCAGGCCGTTGGGACGGGTGGACATCTTGGTGATCTCACCGATGGGGTCGGGCAGAGCGGCCACCTGCCGCACGCCGTCCACGATACCGGCGATGCGGGAGCCGTCCAGCGCCAGCCGGTCCTGGAGAGAGGGGCGCATTCCGGCGGCTTTGGCGGCGGTCATATCTTCCTGGTTGGCGGCCAAAATCTCCTCCCGGCGGGCCTCCAGGGCGGAGGCAATGGCCTCCAGGGCGGCGTTCTTCTTGGCGGTGCCCGCAATGGAGAGCACCCGGCTGGCGTTTTTGGCGGCCAGACCCTGCATTTCCAGCTGCGTCATAACTTGTCACTCCTTTTATAATGAGGTGGAAGCGGGCCGATGTGGGCATCGGATCCTACGGGATGTGTTATGTCATTCAAGGGGCGGCGAAGCGGGTGCCGATGTCGGCCCCGTTTACAATATCGTAGAGAGACTCGATGTTGCTGCCGTTGGCAATGACCATCTCAATACCGGCGTCCAGGGCGATCTGGGCGGCGTTGAGCTTGGTGGCCATGCCGCCGGTGCCCCGCCAGGTGCCCGCTCCTCCCGCCATGGCCCGCAGCTGGGGGGTAATGGCCTCCACATGGTGGATCAGCTCGGCTTCCGGATGGGTGCGGGGGTCGGCGTCGTACAGGCCGTCAATGTCGCTGAGCAGCACAAGCAGATCGGCTCCGCACAGACGGGCCACAATGGCGGACAGGGTGTCGTTGTCGCCCAGAACCTTGCACTGGCCGGTCTCAATCTCCGCCGAGGACACCGAGTCGTTCTCGTTGACCACCGGGATGACACCCAGCTCCAGCAGGGCCTCAAAGGTGTTGTGGAGGTGCTCCGACCGGACGGGGGCGTCCACATCCTCGCCGGTGAGCAGGATCTGGGCTACGGTGCGGTTATACTCCGCGAAGAGCTTGTCATAAATGTGCATCATCATGCACTGACCCACGGCGGCGGTGGCCTGCTTCATCCGCAGCTCGGTGGGGCGAGCGTCCAGCCGCAGCTTTTTGGTGCCGATGCCGATGGCGCCGGAGGACACCAGCACCACCTGATAGCCCATCCCCTCCAGATCGGAGAGCACCCGGGCCAGCCGCTCCATATTCTGAAGATTGAGGCTCCCTGTGTCCCGGGTAAGGGTGGAGGTACCCACCTTGACCACCAATCGACGTACCTGTTTCTTACGCTGCAAAGCGTTCATCCTCCTTGATTCATCTTGCGTCTGAGAGCATCATACCACAGTTTCGCAATGCAGTAAAGGAAAGAAGTGATGGTTTGCGCAAAGAAAACTATACGTTTTACCACTTTTTCATGCTTTTACGGTTGAAATCCACGGAATTTTGGAGTACAATAGCCTGCGCTGAACAGTGATAGAGGCGTAAAGAGGGAATAAAATGCTGAATATCGTGCTCTTCGAACCGGAAATACCACAAAACACCGGCAACATTGCCCGTACCTGCGCGGTTACAGGCATACGACTCCACCTGATTAAGCCTTTGGGCTTTGATATCAGTGACAAGGCCGTGAAAAGGGCCGGCTTAGACTACTGGCATCTGGTGGATCTGCGGGTCTATGAAAATCTGGAGGACTTCTTCCAGAAAACCGGCGCGGAGGATATCTGGCTGGCCACCTCCAAAGCCCCGCGGCCTTATACCCAGGCCGTATTTCGGGATGGGTGCTACCTCATCTTCGGCAAGGAGACCGCCGGGCTGCCGGAACAGTTCCGGGAGAAATACCGGCAGCGCTGCATTCGTATCCCCATCCGGGCACAGGCCCGGTGCCTCAATCTTTCCAACTCAGCGGCGATCCTAGCGTACGAAGCCCTGCGACAACTGGATTTTCCCGGACTGGCCGGGGAAGGCGAGATGAAAGGAGCTAGTATAGTATGAACTACAACAAGAAAACCGTAAAAGACATCGACGTGGCCGGCAAGAAGGTGCTGCTGCGCTGCGACTTCAACGTGCCCCAGGACAAGACCACCGGCGCCATCACCGACGACAAGCGCATCCGTGCGGCTCTGCCCACCATCCAGTACCTGCTGGATCAGAATGCCGCTGTGATTGCCTGCTCCCACCTGGGCAAGCCTGTGGCCACCTTTGACTCCTATGTGAAGAAGCAGGCCGAGAAGGGCAAGGACCCTGCCTCCATCACTGAGGAGGAGTGGAAGAAGTCCCTGGCCAAGCTGTCTCTGGCTCCTGTTGCCAAGCGCCTGAGCGAGCTGCTGGGCCGCGAGGTCATCATGGCCTCCGACGTGGTGGGCCCCGACGCCCAGGCCAAGGCCGCCGCCCTCCAGCCCGGCCAGGTCCTGCTGCTGGAGAACACCCGCTTTGAGAAGGGTGAGACCAAGAACGATCCCGCCCTGGCCAAGGCCATGGCTGATATGGCTGAGGTGTATGTGTCCGACGCATTCGGCGCCGTTCACCGCGCCCACGCTTCCACCGCCGGTGTGGCTGCCTACCTGCCCGCTGTGTCCGGCTTCCTGATCCAGAAGGAGCTGGAGATCATCGGCGGCGCTCTGGCCAATCCCAAGCGTCCCCTGGTGGCTATTCTGGGCGGCTCCAAGGTGTCCTCCAAGATCGGCGTCATCAACAACCTGCTGGAGATCGCCGACACCATCATCATCGGCGGCGGCATGACCTATACCTTCCTCAAGGCTCAGGGCGGCTCTGTCGGCAAGTCCCTGCTGGAAGAGGACTGGCTGGACTACTGCAACGACATGATGAAGAAGGCCAAGGAGAAGGGCGTGAAGCTGCTCCTGCCCGAGGATACCATCTGCGCCAAGGAGTTCTCTGCCGACGCCGAGCCCATCCTGGTGGACAGCATGAACATCCCCGACGACTGTATGGGCATGGACATCGGCCCCAAGGCCATTGCCGCCTACGCGGACGCTGTGAAGGATGCGGGCACTGTGATCTGGAACGGCCCCATGGGCGTGTTTGAGTTCCCCGCCTTTGCCAAGGGCACCCAGGCTGTGGCCGAGGCCCTGAGCAACAGCAACGCCATCACCATCATCGGCGGCGGCGACTCTGCTGCCGCTGTGCAGCAGCTGGGCTATGCCGATAAGATGACCCATATCTCCACCGGCGGCGGCGCTTCCCTGGAGTTTATGGAGGGCAAGGAGCTGCCCGGCGTGGCTTGCCTGCTGGATAAGTAAGAAGCGCCAAGCCGCGTGACACCAGACCCAACCGGGTCAAAACCCAAGAGAGAAGAATTGAAGAAAGGGGCCCACTTACCCATGAACAGAAGATACCGCAAGACCATCATCGCCGGCAACTGGAAGATGAACAAGACCCTGTCCGAGACCCGTGCCTTTGCCGAGGAGCTCAAGCCCCTCATCGGCAAGCCCAAGTGGTGCGAGGTGGTGCTGTGCGTGCCCTCCGTGAACCTCCAGGCCGCTGTGCGCCTCTTCAAGGAGAGCCGCGTGGCCATCGGCGCTGAGACCTGCCACTATGAGTCCCACGGCGCCTTCACCGGCGAGGTCTCCCCCGAGATGCTCAAGGAGATCGGCGTGAAGTACGTCATCATCGGCCACTCCGAGCGCCGTCAGTACTACAATGAGACCGACTTCACCGTCAACAAGAAGGTCCACGCCGCTCTGGAGGCCGGTCTGTACCCCATCGTGTGCGTGGGCGAGAGCCTGGAGCAGCGTGAGCTGGGGGTCACCATGGACCTGATCTCCTACCAGGTGAAGGCCGCCCTGTCCGGCGTGCCCGCCGACAAGATGCGTCATGTGGTCATCGCCTATGAGCCCATCTGGGCCATCGGCACCGGTAAGACCGCTACCGCCGAGCAGGCCAACGAGGTGTGCGAGGCCATTCGTGCCGTCATCCGCAAGCTGTACGGCGCCCGCGTGGCCCGCTCCGTCACCATCCAGTACGGCGGCTCCATGAACGCCAAGAACGCCCAGGAGCTGCTGGCTCAGCCCGACGTGGACGGCGGCCTCATCGGCGGCGCTTCCCTGAAGGCCCCCGACTTCGTGGAGATCATCAACGCTGCCAATCAGGAATAAGCCCCCGCTTTTGTGCAGAGAACAGAGGTAAACTATGAGTAAAACACCGACTACCCTCATTATCATGGACGGCTTCGGCCTGCGGGGCGACAAGACCGGCAACGCCATCGCCGCCGCCCACACTCCCAACCTGGACAAGATCTTTGCCGAGAACCCCGGCTGCAAGCTGGCGGCCTCCGGCATGGACGTAGGCCTGCCCGAGGGACAGATGGGCAACTCCGAGGTGGGTCACACCAACATCGGCGCGGGCCGGGTGGTGTTCCAGGACCTGCCCCGAATCACCAAGTCCATTCAGGACGGCAGCTTCTTTGAGAATGAGGCCTATATCGAGGCCATGGACGACTGCAAGGAGCGGGACGGCGCGCTGCACGTGTTCGGTCTGCTGTCCGACGGCGGCGTCCACAGCCACATCACCCACATCTTCGCCCTGCTGGAGATGGCCAAGAAGCGTGGCCTGCACAAGGTGTTCGTCCACTGCTTCCTGGACGGCCGCGACGTGCCCCCCGCCTCCGGCAAGGAGTACGTGCAGCAGCTGGTGGACAAGTGCAAGGAGCTGGGCGTGGGCCAGGTGGCCACCGTTATGGGCCGCTTCTACGCCATGGACCGTGACAAGCGCTGGGACCGCCTGCAGCGGGCCTATGACGCCATCGTGCTGGGCGTGGGCACCGAGAACGCCGATCCTGTGGACGCCGTTCAGAAATCCTATGACGCCGGTGTCACCGACGAGTTTGTGGAGCCTGTGGTGTGCACCAAGGAGGGCAAGGTGAAGGAGGGCGACTCCATCATCTTCATGAACTTCCGCCCCGACCGGGCCCGGGAGATCACCCGCTGCTTTGTGGACCCCGCCTTTACCGACGTGGAGCGGAAGAAAGGCTACTTCCCCGTCACCTACGTCTGCACCACCGAGTACGACGCCACCATGCCCAATGTGCTGATTGCCTTCCCTCACCGTGAGCTGGTCAACATCTTCGGTGAGTATATTGCCCGCCAGGGCTACACCCAGCTGCGTATCGCCGAGACCGAGAAGTACGCCCATGTGACCTTCTTCTTCAACGGCGGCGCCGAGCAGGTGTTCCCCGGCGAGGACCGGTGCCTGATCCCCTCTCCCAAGGTGGCTACCTACGACCTGCAGCCCGAGATGAGCGCCCCCGAGGTCACTGAGGAGGCCGTCAAGCGCATCGAGAGCGGCAAGTACGACGTCATCATCCTCAACTTCGCCAACTGCGACATGGTGGGTCACACCGGCGTGTTTGACGCCGCTGTGAAGGCCGTGGAGGCTGTGGACGAGGGCGTGGGCAAGGTGGTGGAGGCCACCACCAAGATGGGCGGCGTCACCCTTATCACCGCCGACCACGGCAACGCCGACCGGATGCTGGACGACGACGGGGTCACCCCCTACACCGCCCACACCACCAATCTGGTGCCCTTCTACATCGTGGGCGCCGACGTGAAGCTGCGGGACGGCCGCCTGGCCGACATCGCCCCCACCATGCTGGATCTGATGGGCCTTGAAAAGCCCGCAGAGATGGATGGGGAGACGCTGATCCTGAATTAAGGGCTTTTCAAGGCCCATCCCCGCCGCAGGCGGGCGGCGCTTGCGCCGTCCAAGCGTTTTGGCCAAAAGCCAAAACCTTGATGCCGGGGCAATTTACTTGCCCCGAGCAGATAAAAAGATCCGGGGTCCCCGCGCGGCTTGCCGCATGGGGCGCCTTGAAAAGCCTGCAGAGATGGACGGGGAGACGCTGATTCTCAACTAAGCGGTATCCGGCGGAACCTCCGCCGTACCAAATATTGACCCGGCGGGCCGGAGGCCCGCCCCCCACAATCCGATACCCCTGTATGGCGGGGGCAATACCCCGCCGCCAATACGAAAGGAGTTTTTTACCATGAAGCAGATCATCGAGATCGTTGACGTTCTGGGCCGTGAGATCCTGGACAGCCGCGGCAATCCCACCGTTGAGGTTGAGGTCTATCTGGAAGACGGCACCGTGGGCCGCGCTGCTGTGCCCTCCGGCGCTTCCACCGGTATCTATGAGGCCTGCGAGCTGCGCGACGGCGACAAGAGCCGTTACCTGGGCAAGGGCGTGCTCACCGCTGTGAAGAACGTCAAAACCGAGATCGCCGAGTGCCTGGTGGGTATGAACGTGCTGGATCAGACCGCCATCGACAAGGCCCTCATCGCTCTGGACGGCACCCCCAACAAGACCAAGCTGGGCGCCAACGCCATCCTGGGCGCCTCCCTGGCCTGCGCCAAGGCCGCTGCCGAGAGCCTGGGCACCTCCCTGTACAACTACATTGGCGGCGTCAACGCCAAGGTCCTGCCCGTGCCCATGATGAACATCCTCAACGGCGGCGCTCACGCCACCAACAACGTGGAGATCCAGGAGTTCATGATCATGCCCGTGGGCGCCTGCTGCTTCCGTGAGGCTCTGCGGATGTGCGCCGAGGTCTTCCACAAGCTGAAGACCACCCTGAAGGAGAACGGCACTCCCGCCGCCGGCGTGGGCGACGAGGGCGGCTACGCTCCCAACCTGAAGAAGGACGAGGACGCTCTGAAGGTTATCGTGAAGGCCATCGAGGAGGCCGGCTTCAAGCCCGGCGAGGACTTCATGATCGCCATCGACGCCGCTTCCTCCGAGTGGTGGAACGAGGAGGAGAAGTGCTATATCCAGCCCAAGTCCGGCAAGAAGATGACTCAGCAGCAGCTGGTCAATATGTGGAAGAAGTTTGCCGAGACCTACCCCATCATCTCCCTGGAGGACGGCATGGCCGAGACCGACTGGGAAGGCTGGGCTATGCTGACCAAGGCCATCGGCGACAAGGTGCAGCTGGTGGGCGACGACCTGTTCGTCACCAACGTGGAGCGCCTGGCCACCGGCATTGAGAAGCAGGTGGGCAACGCCATCCTCATCAAGGTCAACCAGATCGGCACCCTCACCGAGACCCTGGACGCCATCCAGATGGCCAACCGGGCCGGCTACACTGCCATCGTGTCCCACCGCTCCGGCGAGACCGAGGACGCCACCATCGCCGACATCGCCGTGGCCGTCAACGCCGGCCAGATCAAGACCGGCGCCCCCAGCCGCACCGACCGGGTGGCCAAGTACAACCAGCTGCTCCGCATCGAGGAGGAGCTGGGCGACGTGGCAGAGTATCCCGGTATGAAGGCGTTCTTCAATTTGAAGTAAGCACTTCCGGAAACGCAGGCAGGACCGCTTCGGCGGTCCTGCTTTTTCCCGTCGCCCAGCTCCATACCAGGGGGCCCCGCCGTGCCCCGCACGGTGGGGAGAGGAGCCGGAAAGGGAGCGGGCAGAGTTTTCGCCGCAGGCGGAAACGGCGCGGAGCGGACTTTGCGGCGACGAGGCGCAGTACCCCGGCATGAAGGAGTCCTGCAATTTGAGGGAAGCAGATCAAAAGGAAACAGAGCCGCGGCCATTGGCAGCAGCTCTGTTTTTAATACAAAATGGAATTATTTTTATAAAGTTTACGATTCGGATAGCTTTTTGGTGGAATGCCGGTGGGAAACAACGAATTTTCGTATGGTGTGGACGGACACCAGAAGAAGCATCGCCAGCCAATACAGCATCAGGAACTTTCCGCCGGGACGAAGCAGGAAGAACTGCAGCAGACCCGGACTGCGGATGGACGTCCAAATGCTGCGGGTGCCGGCATATTGGAGCGCAAAGGCGACCAGAAGTAGCCAGCAGACAGGGACGGACGGGGGATGGCGAATGGTTTGAGCCGTCAGGAACAACAGCGCAATGGTCAGCCAGAAGGCGGCCATCCAGGTGACAGCGTCGCCGGAAGGAAGCCATATCAAACTGGGGCCAAAAATCGAAAAAAGCGCCAGCCATACACCCCAGCCGCAGATGATGGCTGAAAATTCCCTGCGGAACAAACAGGCGATTCCGCACATGAGCAGCGGCCACACCGTAATCGGCCCGGTTAGCGCATAGGAATAGAGCACCGCGGCGGAAAGAAAAAACGCGATTCCCACCAGCCTCTGCCGGTGGAGCCGCAGCTCTTCCGCTGTCACACCGACCTTTACGATGGGGCCCACCGAGCCCGGCACCTCTCCCTTCACCAGTTCATCCAGAGAGATGCCGAACACCCCGCTCAGTTTCACCAGCTTCTCCAGGTCCGGTACGCTGGCGTCGTTTTCCCACTTGCTGACAGACTGCCGGGATACTCCCAGCTGCTCCGCCAGGGTATCCTGGCTGAGTCCTGCTTTTGCCCGCAGCTGGATCAGCCGCTCTCCCAAGGTCATGGTCCCGCCTCCCGCTTCAGTTCTGCCATCATCATAGCAGAGGGCGGCGGGATTGTCCATCAAGGTCCCTTGGCGATTCCGCAACCGCTGGTTGCAATGGCCGCAAACACAGAAAAACAGCGGCGGACGATTTCACCGTCCGCCGCTGTCTGCTGTATGGAAAATGGGATGTACGGCGATCAGTCCTCGCACAGGCCGGCGGTGATGATGGCCATGGAGTAGACCTCCAGAGCGTTGCAGCCGCGGGACAGATCGTTGATGGGGGCGTTCAGGCCCTGCAGGATGGGGCCGTAGGCGTCAAAGGAGCCCAGGCGCTGGGCGATCTTGTAGCCGATGTTGCCGGCGTTGATGTCCGGGAAGATGAAGGTGTTGGCATGGCCGGCCACCTTGGAGTCGGGGCACTTGGTATGGGCCACGCGGGGAGAGACGGCGGCGTCGAACTGCAGCTCGCCGTCCACGTCCAGGTCGGGGGCCAGGGCCTTCAGCTTGTTGCAGGCGTTGCGCATCTTGTCCACATCCTCGCCCTTGCCGGAGCCCAGAGTGGAGTAGCTGAGGTAAGCAACCTTGGGGTCGATGCCGAAGATCTTGGCGGTCTGGGCAGTCTCCAGGCCGATCTCCACCAGCTCGTCCTCGGTGGGCTTGATGTTGATGGCACAGTCGCCCATGGCCAGGACCTCGTTCTCGCCGACGCCGTTGGCGCGGACCAGAATGAAGCAGGAGGACACGATCTTGTTGCTGGGCTTGGTCTTGATGATCTGCAGGGCGGGGCGGACCGTGTCGGCGGTGGAGTAGGTGGCGCCGCCCAGCAGGGCGTCGGCATAGCCCATCTTCACCAGCATGGTGCCGAAGTAGTTTGCCTGCTTGAGGAGCTTGCGGCACTCCTCCTCGCTCATCTTGCCCTTGCGCAGCTCCACCAGGGTGGAGACCATCTTCTCCATGTCGGGGAAGGTCTCGGGATCAATGATCTCAGCGCCCCGGATGTTGAAGCCGGCCTCCTCGGCAGCGGCCTGGATCTCGTCGGGGTTGCCCACCAGCACGGGGGTCAGGAAGGTACCGGACAGCAGGCGGGCGGACGCCTCCAGAATGCGGGGGTCCGTGCCCTCAGTGAAGACGATCTTCCGGGGATGGGCCTTCAGCTTTTTGATCAAAAATTCAAACATCTCTGATTTCCTCCAAAAACGTACAGATTTGGGAACGTATTTAGACTATTCTCATTATACACGACTCGACGGCGGGGTCAATTGGAAAATCAAAATATCATCACAAAAATTTGCGCCCGCCGGCAGGGCGCTTCTGGCAAAAGTGTGGGACCCTACCAGATGCTGTGGTGCGGAAATTGATGGAAACACAAGAAATTGAAGAACTTTTTTAACAATTTTAGACTTGACTGGAAGCGGGAAATGGCGTATGATTACAAACGGTAACAAATTGTAACTATTTCGCTGGATTTTACGGAGACGATATGAGCGAACATATTCAGAAAAGCGATCATGCCGTCCGGCAGTCCCGCCGCGGCGGCAAGCGTCTGGCCACCGGACAGGCGGAGCGGGAGAGAAAGCGCCCGTCCACGCCCCAGGAGGCGCGGACGGAGCATGTATCCGCACCAACGGCAGTGAAGCCCCTGATCCCCGAGTGGGGAGAGGAGCCCGCCGGTCCGTCCCGGCGGACAGAGCCCCGGCGCCGGAGCCTGCGGCAGGCCGTGCAGTCCTGGCAGGACACGGAGGGGGAGATCAGCCCCGTGGTGACCGGCTGCCAGGCGCTGGCGGAAAAGGCCAAGAACACCCGCCGCCACTGGCGGCGTCTGGTACGGGAGAAAAAGGCAAAGCGATTCCCGGAGTCCGAGCGGCTCCCTGTGCAGCTGCTTCTGCTGGCCTGGGGAATGCTGCCCACTCTGGGGGGGCTGCTGGGCGAACGGATCCGCGCCAGCCGGAAGCAGCGGCGTGAGCGGGTCTCCGCCCTGCGGGCCAAGCTGGGGCGCCGCTGGCGCTTCCACCCTGTGATGCTGCTGTGCGGCGGCTGTGTGGCGGCTGCCATCGGGCTGTTCTTCTCCGTCTACACCTTCGGGACGACGGTTTTGTACGACGGCGAGGTGATCGCCGCCGTGGGCTCCCAATCCGCGGCGGAGGAGGCCGCGTCGGACCTGGAGGCGGTCACCGCCCGGACGCTGGGGGAGAACTACACCATCGACGACTCCCGGCTGCAGTATTCCTCCGGCCTGCTGCTGCGGCAGGACGTGGTGGACGAGACGACGCTGGAGGAGGACCTGTCCCAGCAGATCGGTCTGGTCACCCAGGCGTACAGCCTGTATGTGGACGGCGAACTGGTGGGCGCGACCCCCTATGAGGGCGCGCTGGAGGAGCTGCTGAGCCAGCTCCAGAGCAGCACCGCGGACGAGAACACCATCTCCTGCGAATTCGCGGAGGATGTGGAGATCAAGCAGGAGTATGTGCCCACGGACAAGGTGATGAACCTGGGGTATCTGGCGGAGCTGCTGTACAGCACGAAGACCGCCGAGACCACATACACCGTGAAGGCGGGCGACACCTGGTCCGAGATCGCGGAGGACCATGGAATGACCTCCAAAGAGCTGCTGGCGCTGAACCCCGGCTACAACATCGACAAGATCCAGATCGGCGAAGTGCTGACGCTGTCGGAGGCCGTCCCCTATCTGACGGTGACGGTGAAGCAGCGGGAGCACTATCTGGAAGACGTCATGTATGATGTGGAGTACACGGACTCCGCCTATCTGTACAAGGGCGACTATCAGGTGACTTCCCCCGGCGAGTACGGCGCCGCCGACGTGGTGGCCAATGTCACCTATGTCAACGGCGTGGAGACGGAGCGGACGATCCTCTCCTCCGTCACCCTGAAGGAGCCTGTGACGGAGCAGCGGCTCCAGGGCACGAAGGAGCGGCCCACCTGGCTGCCCACCGGCACGTTCCGGTGGCCCATCAGCGGCCGGATCACCTCCCGCTTCGGCGGCCGGTCCTCTCCCGGCGGCATCGGCTCCACCAACCACCAGGGCATCGACATTGCCGGACCGTACGGCACGCCGGTCTACGCGGCGGACGGCGGCACAGTCACCTACTCCGGCTGGATGGGCGGCTACGGCTACCTGGTGGAGATCAACCACGGCAACGGCTATGTGACCCGGTACGGCCACAACAGCAGCCTGACGGTCTCCGTGGGCGACCACGTCTACAAGGGCCAGCAGATCGCGCGGGTGGGCTCCACCGGCAACTCCACCGGCAACCACTGCCACTTCGAGATCCGTTACAACGGCGTGGCCCGCAACCCGCTGAACTATCTTCCCTGAGCAGTATGAACGAGCCCCCGGCTGAAAAGCCGGGGGCTCGTTTTGTTCGGATGCCGGGGCCGTCAGACCGCGGTCTTCTGCCGCGGGGGGCGGCAGGTGCTGCGCTCCACTAGCCGGGGGGCGATCAGTTTGTGGGTGAACTCTCCCGGCCCGCCGGAGTCGATCAGCTCCAGCAGCAGCCGCACGGCGCTCTCTGCCAGGGCTCCGGTGGGCTGGGCCAGGGTGCTGAGGCGGATTTTCGGCAGGGAGGCGTATTCGATATCGTCATAGCCCAGCAGGGAGATCCGGCCGGGAATGTCCAGCCCCAGCTCGTCCGCCGCCTGCAGGACGCCCAGGGCCATGGCGTCGGAGGGAGCGAAGACCGCCGTCTGCGGGAAGGGACGGGCGAACACCTGCCGGGCCAGCCGGTAGCCGTTGGCGGCGGAGGAGACGGTGCCGGGGTTGAAGACGGTCTCCACCTCCATGCCCCGCTCCCTGGCGATGGTGAGAAAGCCCTGGTGCCGGAGCGCATGGGTGACGCTGTCCCGCCGGGGGCCCAGATACAGCACCCGCCGGTGCCCCAGCCGGGAGAGGTATCCGGCCGCCATGGCGCCGCCCACATAGTTGTCGGTGCTGACGGCGTTGATCCGCCGGAGCGTGGCGGCCGGGGACACATCCCCCAGCAGCACGGAGGGCGTCCCCCGGGCGTGGCGCCGCAGCAGGTCGGGCGCGGCGCTGCTGGCGCTGACCAGCAGGATGCCGTCCACCCGGTGGCTCACCAGAAAGTCGAACAGGGCGGCGGTCTCGCTGCCCCCCACCCGGCCGCAGCACAGCATGATCTGGTAGTCCCGCTCCTGGGCGTAGCGCTCCAGGTGCAGCGCTATGGAGGCGTGGAAGGGGCCGGAGAGCTCCGGCAGGATGACGCCCAGCACACGGGTCCGGCTGGAGACCAGGCTCCGGGCCAGCAGGTTGGAGCGGTAGCCCTGCTCCCGGCATACCTGGAGCACGCGCTCCCGGGTCTGGGGGTTGATCTCCGGCGCGTTGTTCAGCGCCCGGGAGACGGTGGTGACGGAGACCCCGGCCAGCCGGGCGATGTCCCTGATGGTCATGCGGGCCATAAAAGCCCTCCTTCCGCTGTGCAACTTTTTTTCATGAGAGCATTATACCAGAATGCCGTTTCGGAAGATACTGGAGAAAATATATTAAAAACCCACAAAAACATGGTAAAACGGACGAAGAAACTTGACAGTTTCCCCGCCGGAATGGTATCTTAAAGGTGCTATTGGAAACGTTTGCACAAATAGGGGGGAGAGCGGGATGCGGCGGACGACCATCAAGGACGTGGCGGCGCTGGCCGGGGTCAGCCCGGCCACCGTGTCCCGGGCCCTGGACGACCGCCCGGAGATCAGCGCAGAGACCAAGGAACGAGTCCGGGCCGCCTGCGCCCAGCTGGGATACGTGCCCAACGCCGCCGCCAGGGGGCTGACGGGGCAGGCCACACACACCCTGGGAGTGGTGGTGCCGGACGTGTCCAACCCCTACTTCACAGGCATCGCCACCGCCATTGAGGAGACGGCGGCGGAAAACGGGTACCGGGTGCTGCTGAGCAACTCCCTCCAGGAGGAGGGGCGGGAGCTTCGGGCCATCGAGAACTTTCTGGCCCGGCAGATCGACGGCGTGCTGATCTCGCCCCTGTCCCGGGAGAGCCAAGCCAAGCACGCCGCCCTGCTGGAGGGCACTCCCTGCGTGTACCTGGGCGTGAACCACGGGGAGAAGTGCAGCTATGTGATGGCGGACAATGAGGCGGGGGCGGCCATCGCCGTCCGGTATCTGCTGGAGCTGGGCCACCGGGACCTGGTGTTCCTGGGCGGGCGCGCGGACTCTCTCACCCGTGTGCAGCGGGTGCGGGGCTTTCGCCGGGCACTGAGAGAGCGCGGGCTCTCCGGCCGGGTGCTGCCCGCCCCGCCGGACACCCGGGATCTGCGCCGGTGGGCCTATGAACAGGCGCTGGCACTGTTCGGGGAGCGGACGCTGCCCCACGCCGTGCTGGCGTTTTCAGACCTGACCGCCCTCAGGATTTTGGAGGCGGCGGAAGAGCGGGGGATCCGGGTGCCGGAGGATCTGTCTCTGGTGGGGTATGACAACGTCTCCTACGCCGCCATTCCCCGTATCCATCTGACCACTGTTTCGCAGCACAAATTTCAGCAGGGACGCATCGCCGTGGAGCGGCTGCTGCGCCAGATTCAGGGGGACCGGCGGCCGACGGCGGATCTGCTCCAGCCGGAGCTGGTGGTCCGCTCCACCTGCGCCCCCAGAACAGAAGGAGGAACGAAGCTATGAAGGGTATCCCCAACGCGGAGCGCCAGCGCCTGGGTGCGCTGCTGGACCACGAGACGCAGGAGACGGTGATGGCCATGATCCCCCAGTTTTCGGAGACGGAGATCGGCGCGCCGGTGCCGGCACCGGCGGAGGTGCCGGAGGAGCTGGGCCTGCTGGTGTTCAACATGGAGCGGGGCGTCCATCTGGAGGAACTGGGCGACTTTCTTCGGGACTGCCCGGGCATCCGGCCCCTGGACGTGGTGCTGGCCAACGAGCTGGATGACGGCTGCGTCCGCTCCGGCGGCCGGAACACCGCCCGGGAGCTGGCGGAGCGGTTCGGCTGGAACTACGCCTACGGCCTGGAGTTCATCGAGCTGGTGAACGGGGAGGACCCCAAGGGCTTCCACGGGAATGCGGTGTTCTCCCGCTGGCCCATCCGGCGGGCGTGGACTGTGCGGCTGCCGGAGCAGTACAACTGGTACTTCGACCGCCAGCGCCGGATCGGCGGGCGGTGCGCGGTGCTGGCGGAGCTGGATGTGGGCGGCCGGCCCCTGGGCGTGGCCTCCATCCACCTGGAGAACCGCACCCACGGAGAGGGGCGGCGGCGCCAGCTGGAGACGGTGCTTCGTGCGGCGGAGGAGCTGCTTCCCGGCATCCCGGTGGTGCTGGGCGGAGATCTGAACACCAACACCTTTGACGGCCGGGACAAGGACGCCATCCAGGAGATCGCGGGGAGTCCGGCGCTTCAGCGCCGCTGCCTGGAGGATGTGGCGCAGTATGAGGGCGCCCTGACGGCAGCGGAGGCCATGGGCTACCGGGCAGTGCCGGAGACGCCCATCCTGACCCGGCGCAAGCCCCTGCCGGGCGGCGGATGCCTGGGCCTGCGGCTGGACTGGCTGCTGCTGCGGGGGATGACACCCACCAAGAGCCGCACCCTCTCCACCCGGACGGCGGACTGCGGCTTTGCCCGGCCGGACTCCGCCCTGGCCCGCTTTGCGGGGGAGGAGCTCTCGGACCACAACGCGGTGTGGGCCGCCTGCCGGATCGGGCTGGAGAGCGCGAACTGAATCGGCCCTTGGAGAGCGGCTGCCGCAGGCAGCCGCTTTTTTTGTCCCGCAGGCCGTGAAAAAGCCTGCGGCGGAAGGGCCATGCGCCCCGGACCTATATGGATAGAGGGTCGGGGCGGGACCGGAAATTTACAATAATTGTGTTTTGTCTGACCGAATATGGGTATCCTATTGGACAGCGTGAGTTGTTATGATAAAAGGGCATAAAACTTCATGGGCAGTGGGTGCGCCGCGAAAATCGGCGCACCCGGCGGCGCATGAAGTTTTCGCGCATGCGGGCTGTCCCGGTCCGTGCGCTGAAATTTCGGGCCGCGCCGTGGTCGGCGGCACACGGCCCTTTTGCGATGCGCCGGCGTCGCAAAACGAGAGAGAAAGAGAGAGGAATGCACCCATGCCCAGAAAGACGATCCAGAAAAATCTTGCATACGACACGGAGCGGCAGCTGTATTACGCGGTGTTCCGGCAGGACGGACGGCGCTATACCCGCACCTACCACACCAGGGAGGAGGCCCAGGCCGCGCTGGAGGGGAACTCCTGTGCCAACCGGCGCCTGCCGGGGAAGAACTGCACCCTGGGGGAGTGGCTGACCTTCTGGCTGGAGGAGGTGGTGGCCCGGGACCGGGCGGAGAGCACGCTGTACGCCTACCGCAACATGGCACGCTGTCATGTGCTGCCCGCCCTGGGAAGGGTCCCCCTGGCGGAGCTGACGCCCCTGCGTATCCAGGGTTATCTCTATGAGAAGATGAACCAGGGCCTGTCCCCCAACACGGTCATCAAGCACTATGTGATGCTGACCACGGCCCTGGGCATGGCGGTGCGGCTGGAGATCCTGGAACGCAGCCCCATGGACCGGGTGACGCCGCCCAAGAAGAAGGAGGCCCGCTTCAGCTTTTACTCCCCGGAGCAGCTGCAGCTGCTGTTCTCCGCCGTGTCCGGCACGATGATGGAGCTGCCGGTGAAGCTGGCGGCCTATCTGGGCCTGCGGCGCAGCGAGATCTGCGGCCTGCGGTGGGAGAATGTGGACCTGGAGGCGGGGCTGCTCTCCATCCGGGAGGTGCGCACAGAGGTGGGGGGCAACGTGGTGCTCAAGTCCCCCAAGACCCGCACCTCCGCCCGGCGGCTGGGCATCACCGGGCTGCAGGACCTGCAGCAGGTGCTGCGGCGGGCGTGGGAGAGGCGGCGCAGCGATGACCCAAAGGAGTGGGTGGTGCTGCGGCAGGACGGGACACCTCCCAAGCCGGACCAGCTGACCCGGGACCTGCTGACGGTGGTGCGGCGGCAGGGACTTCCCAAGATCTCCCTCCACGGCCTGCGGCACAGCTTCGCCTCCGTGGCCAACAGCCAGGGCGTGCCCATGTTCGATATCTCCCGCACCCTGGGGCACAGCTCCATGACCGTCACCAGCAACATCTACACCCACCTTTTTGACGACACGGAGGCCCAGGCCCTGGCCGCCGTGGCCAAGGCCATCGAAAAGGCCTGAATTTTACCGGGATTTTACAGCACCGCGCTTTTGGATTTTATCTGCCTCTGTCAATCTGATAAACGTGAAATGCCGCGCTCCGGCGGGGAGCGCGGGAAGAAGGAGCGTCATACCCATGAAATTCGCCATTGTGGACCTGGGGTCCAACACCATCCGCCTGTCCGTCTACAACACCCTGCCGGAGGGCGGATTCGACCTGCTGTTTTCCGAAAAGGAGATGGCAGGGCTGGTCAGCTACGTCCACGGAGGGGTGCTCTCTCCGGAGGGGATCCAGCGGGCCTGCGGGGCCATCCGGGACTTTCAGGCGCTGCTGCGGCAGTTTGACCTGGACGCCCCCCACGTGTTTGCCACCGCCTCCCTGCGGAACATCCGCAACACCGAGGAGGCGGTGGAGCAGATCCGGGCGGCCACCGGCGTGGAGGTGGATGTGATCTCCGGTGAGCTGGAGGCCAGACTGGGCTATTACGGCGCCCGGACAGCCACGGACCTGCAGGACGGCGCCATGTTCGACATCGGCGGCGGCAGCGCGGAGGTCCTGGAGGTCCGGGCCGGGGAGGTCAAAAAGGCCCAGAGCCTGCCCATCGGGTCCCTGGAGCTGTTCAACCGCTGTGTGGACGGCCTGTGGCCCAAGAAAAAGGAGCTGGAGCGGATCCGCGGCACCGTGGCCACGGCTCTGAAGGAGGCCCGGCTGCCGGCGCACCGGGCGGAACGGGTCTGCGGTGTGGGCGGCACGGCCCGGGCGGCGCTGAAAATCGCCAACGACTGGTATGAAAAGCCGGCGGGAAACCGCATCCTGACGCCGGCGGAGGTCCGCCGGCTGACAAAGCTGCTGCTGAAGCGGGACCACCAGGCGCGGAAGCTGATCCTGCGCCACTGCCCGGACCGGGTGCACACCATCCTGCCGGGCATCGTGCTGATGGATGCACTGACAGAGGCGCTGTGCGGGGGAGAGCTGTATATCAGTCCCTACGGCGTCAGGGAGGGATATCTGTGTCACAAGCTGCTGAACGCTGGGACCTGAGCTACACCCAGAACCGGGAGCTCAGCTGGCTGGCCTTTGACCAGCGGGTGCTGGAGGAGGCGGCGGACCCCTCCGTGCCGCTGATGGAGCGGCTGCGCTTTCTCTCCATCTTCACCAGCAACCTGGACGAGTTCTTCATGGTGCGGGTGGGGAGCCTGACGGACCTGGCCCTGGTGGCCCCGGACGCCCGGGAAAACAAGGGCGGATTCTCCCCGGCGGAACAACTGCGGCGGATCTATGCCGCCGTGGTGCCGCTGATCCGGCAGCGGGACCAGGTATACCGGGAGCTGATGGAGGCCCTGGCGGAACATGGGGTGGCGGATATCCCCTACAAGGAGCTGAAAAACGGCGAGCGGGAGTATGTGCGGGCCTGGTACCGGGAGGCCATGCGCCCGCTGCTGATGCCCCAGATCATCGACCCCAGCCACCCCTTTCCCCACCTGAAGAACAAGACCCTGTACGCCGCCGCCCTGCTGCGGGAGGGAGACAAGCGGCGGCTGGGCATCGTGGGGGTGCCGGATGTGGTGCCGCCCATCGTGCTGCTGCCGGGCCGTCCCGGCGCCTTTGTGCGGACGGAGGACATTCTGGCCCACCACCTGCGGAAGATCTTCAAGATCTATCAGATCGAGGAGCAGGCGGTGGTGTCCGTCACCCGGAACGCGGACATCAGCTATGATGAGGCCATGGACCAGGAGGATCTGGACCTGCGCGCCCAGATGACCAAGCTGCTGCGCCAGCGGGAGCGGCTGGCCCCGGTGCGGCTGGAGATGCAGGGGGAGGCCCCGGCTCTGCAGGCCATGCTGCTCCGGCGGCTGAGGCTGACGGCGGAGCAGAGCTATGTGTGCGCCTGCCCGCTGGTGCTGAAATACGCCTACCAGCTGGACAGCCTGGACAGCGCCCTCTTTTACCCGCCCCACGCGCCGGCATATCCCGCCTGGCTGGATCGGGAGGTGCCCATGTGGGAGCAGATCCGCCAGCGGGACGTGCTGCTGTTCTATCCCTACCACTCCATGCAGCCGTTTCTGGACCTGCTGCGCCAGAGCGCCGCGGACCCGGCGGTGGTGTCCATCCAGATGACCATTTACCGGGTGGCGGGGAAGTCCGCTGTCATCAAGCACCTGTGCGCCGCGGCGGAGAACGGCAAGGCCGTGACGGTGCTGGTGGAGCTGCGGGCCCGCTTTGACGAGGGCAACAACATCACCTGGGCCCGGGAGCTGGAGGAGGCCGGGTGCCGGGTGATCTACGGACCCGCCGGCTACAAGTGCCACGGCAAGATCTGCCTCATCACCCGAAAGGAGAAGACGGGGCTCAGCTATGTGACCCAGATCGGCACGGGCAATTACAACGAAAAGACCGCGGCGCTGTACACAGACTTCTCCCTGCTGACGGCGGACCGGACCGTTGCCGCCGACGGCGTGGCCTTTTTCCAGAATATGCTGATCGGCGACCTGCGGGGCAGCTACGGCAAGCTGCTGGTGGCGCCGGTGTCCCTGAAGCAGACCCTGCTGCGGCTCATCGACGGGGAGATCGCCCGGGGCGACCGGGGGCGGATCATCCTGAAGACCAACGCCGTCACGGAGCGGGAGCTGATCGACAAGCTGGCGGAGGCCTCCCAGGCGGGGGTGCGGGTGGACCTGATCGTCCGGGGCATCTGCTGCCTGGTGCCCGGCGTGCCGGGCAAGACGGACCACATCACCGTGACCAGCATTGTGGGGCAGTTTCTGGAGCACTCCCGCATCTACTGCTTCGGGGAGGGCACCCTGCGGCAGATGTACTTATCCTCCGCGGACATCATGACCCGGAATCAGGAGCGGCGGGTGGAGATCGCCTGCCCGGTGGAGAGTCAGGAGGCGCGGGACTTCCTCTCCGACTATCTGGCCCGGCTCCTGGGGGACAACGTGAAGGCCCGGCGGCTGCTGCCGGACGGGCGCTTTGTCCGGGTGGAGCGGGGCGGCGCGGCGCCGGTTTCCGTCCAGCAGTTCTATCTGGACCATCCCCCCCAGATGCGGGCCACGGAGCGGGGAAAGGGCGGCGGCTGGAGACTGCCGCGGCTGTTCCGGAAGCGGAAGTAAAAAACAGCAGGAGCGGGAGCCCCTAGGGGCTCCCGCTCCTGACAGTTGGAAAACAGGCCGCGTCACGGCCGTCCGCCCATCAGGCGGGAGATGTTGGCGGCAGTGGCCTTCACGGCACGGGTCATCACGTCCAGCTCCTCTTTCATGCGGAAGGTGGGACCGGCGATGCTGACCGCCGCCACCACCGTCTGGTCCAGACCGAAGATGGGGGCGCCCACACAGATCAGGCCGGGCTCGATCTCCCCGTCGTCAATGGCGAAGCCGTTGATCCGGGCTTGGGCCAGCTGCTCCCGCAGCAGGTCCGGGGAGAAGACGGTGTGGTCCGTCAGCCGCTGCATCTGGGGCAGGTCCCGGCAGTAGGCGTCCACATAAGCGGGATCATGAAAGGCCAGCATGATCTTGCCGCCGCTGGTGGCATGGGCCGGGGCCCGGGTGCCCACCTTCGTGTTGCACACCACGGAGCGGAAGGTCTCCACCTTGTCCAGATAAAAGATCTCCCGGTCCAGCATCACGCTGAGGTTGATGGTCTCCTTCACGGTGGCGGACAGCTTTTCCAGCTCCGGCCGGGCGGTGCTGCGCAGATCGGAGTGGCTGAGGACGGTGCTGGAGAGCAGCAGGAGACGGGGACCCACCCGGTAGCTCTTGCGGACGGGATCCTGGACCAAATAGCCCCGGTCTGTGAGGGTGGAGAGCTGGCGGTGGACGGTGGTGGTGGGCAGGTCCAACTGCTCCACCAGGCGCTTCAGCGTCCATTCCGTCTCGTTGTCCATGAAGCACTCCAAAATCTCCAGGGCGCGGAGGATGCTGGATACCTGTTCTTTCGCCATAAATTGGCCGCTCCTTTTTGTCGATATATAGAAACATTCTAACTTGACAAATATTTGTTTATACTATATCATAATCCACAAGGAAAGAAAACAGGATCCGTAATTTTCCGTGGAAATGCTTTGCGTCAGGCCGCAGCTGCGGCTTTGGTTTTTGACGCATTTTTGGAAAACGATCCCGTTCTACGGAAAAGCTGCCGCTTTTTTGGACGCATGTCCAGAAAAGACCGGCAGCTTTGACAATTCTACCCAAAGGAATTTGCTTCCACTATACGGAATTTTGAGAATCAGGCAAGTTATGCGGCTGGCCGCATATCGAATATAGGAGGAAAGGAGGAGCCGGGGAAGCCACGGGGAAGGGCTTCCCGACAGACGATTCAGCCCAGCGAAAATGGAGCGCAAGAAGTTATTTGGGAGGTAGAATATGTTTATCATCGACATCATGATGGCGATTTCCAACTGGCTGTGGGGATGGCCGCTTCTGATCCTGACATCCGCAGTCGCCGTGTACCTGTCCATCCGCTTTAAGTTCTTCCAGTTCACCAAGTTCGGGCACGCCCTCAAGAACACTCTGGGCAAAATTTTTGAGAAGGGTGATGGCGAGGGCGACGTGTCGCCCTTCCAGGCCTGCTGCACAGCTCTGGCCTCCACGCTTGGCGTGGGCAATATCGCGGGCGTTTCCATCGCCATTGCCACCGGCGGCCCCGGCGCTGTGTTCTGGATGTGGCTGGTGGCCCTCATGGGCTTCATCGTGAAGTTCTCCGAGATCACCCTGGGCATGGCCTACCGGGAGCAGGATCCCGAGACCGGCAAGTGGCACGGCGGCTTCTACTGGTATGTCCGCCGGGGCCTGGGCAAGAACTGGAAGTGGCTGGGCATTATCTGGGCGATCATTCTGGGCTGCGCCATGGTGTTTGCTCCCGCTGTGCAGATTAACTCCGTGGTAGAGGCCGTCAGAACTTCCTTTGATATCCCGCCCATCATCATTGGTGTGATTTCTGCTGTGTTGATGTTTGTTGTCCTGATCGGCGGCATCAAGAGCCTCTCCCACTTTGCGGAGGTTGTAGTGCCCTTTATGGCGCTGGCCTATACCATTGTCAGCATCATCATCCTGATCATGTCCGCCGGAAAAATCCCCGGCATCTTCGGCATGATCTTCCAGTATGCGTTCACGCCCATGGCTGCCACTGGCGGTTTTGCCGGCTCAACCGTGGTGCTGGCCATCCGCTGGGGCCTGGCCCGCGGTGTGTATTCCAATGAGGCCGGTACCGGCATGGCGCCGCTGGCCCACTCCTCCTCTTCTGCCAACCACCCGGTGAAGCAGGGCCTGTGGGGCATCACCGAGGTGTTTGTGGACACCATCATCGTCTGCACCATGACCGCTCTGGTGGTTCTGTGCTCTGGTGCCTGGACTTCCGGCGAGACGGGTGCTGCCCTGACTGCCACCGCATTCGGCACTGCCCTCGGCAATCAGATGCTGGGCACGATTTTCGTCACCATCATCATCGCCCTCTTTGCGTTCACCACAGCCCTGGTGAATGTCTACTACGGTGAGATTTGCCTGAGCGCTCTGAAGCTCGACAAGCTGACGATCCCCTACCGGATCCTGGGCTGTGCATTTGCCATCATTGGTTCTGTGGGTGCCCTCAGCGTGCTGTGGAATCTCTTTGACTTCTTCTTCGGCGTCTGCGCCGTTCTGAACCTGATCGTGTGCTTCTTGATGCGCAAGCAGATCGGCGCGCTGATCAAGGATTATCTGGCCCGGCTGAAGTCCGGCAAGTGGGAGCCCACCAGCGAGGCGGCGTCCAACGCCATCCCGGAGCTGTGGGTAAACAACGAGTCCAGAGAGTAAACGCATACCTGCCGCAAATTTGGTGTACCCGTCCTGTGGGCGGGTGCACCAAGTGAGCGCGTGAGAAGACGATCAAAAGGAGATGTTACCAATGGAACAGGAACTGCGCATTTCCCAGCGGGCGAAGCAGTATCCGGCGTCCGGCATCCGGAAGATGTTTGATCTGGCGGCCCAGTACCCGGAGGCGATCAAGCTGACGGTGGGCGAACCCAACTTCGACACACCCCAGTACATCAAGGACGCGGCGAAGAGAGCCCTGGACGAGGGGCAGACCCACTACGCGCCCAACGCCGGCACCACGGAGCTGCGGGAGGCGGTGGCCGCCAAGTACCGGAAGCAGTACTGGGAGGGCTATACCAAAGACCACGTCATCATCACCGTGGGGGCCATGGAGGGACTGTTCCTGGCCATGATGACGCTGCTGGACCCGGGCGATGAAATTCTGGTGCCGGATCCCTGCTTCCCCAACTACTACGGGCAGGCCAGCAGCATCGGCGCCAGGGCGGTGCCCGTCCCCACATATGAGGAATACGACTACCGGATCCAGGCGGCGGATATCGAGAAGGCCGTCACGCCCCGGACCCGGGCGATCCTGCTGAACTCCCCCTGCAATCCCACCGGAGCGGTGCTGACGAAGGAGGATATCCTGGCCATCGCCGAGGTGGTGAAGAAGCATGACCTGTGGGTGCTGACAGACGAGCCCTATGACGCCATCGTGTACGACGGCATCCAGCCGTACAGCATGGCCCAGGTGCCCGAGATGCGGGATCGCGTGATGGTGCTGAACAGCTTCTCCAAGTCCTACGCCATGACCGGCTGGCGGATCGGCTACCTGGTGGCACCGGAGCCGGGGTACATCAAGAAAATGGCGCAGCTGCAGGAGGGCGTGGCCTCCTGTGTGTCCACATTCACCCAGGCGGCGGCGGTGGAGGCCCTGAAGAGCACGGCGTGCGTGGATCAGATGGTGGCGGACTACACCCGCCGCCGGGACATTCTGGTGGACGGACTCAACGCCATCCCCGGCATCACCTGCAAGAAGTCCGCGGGCAGCTTCTACGCCTTCCCCAACATCAAGGCCTTCGGCAAGACCTCCCAGGCGTTTGCGGAGGAGCTGCTGGAGAACGCCGGGGTGGTGACGGTGCCCGGATCCGCCTTCGGCGACATGGGCGAGGGCTATCTGCGGCTGGTATTCGCCAACTCCGACGAAAACCTGCAGGAGGCGGTGCGCCGGATCGCCGACTATGTGGCCCGGGCCTATCCCGGTATGAAGTAAGTTCCCTGGAGAGCCGTCCGCTGCCCCGCAAAGGGCAGCGGACGGTGTTGAGGCAATGAGAACAGACCAAGTGAGATCGAAAGGAAAACAGGAGACATGGCTAAGAAAAAACTAGTAGTAATGGATGGCAACACCGCGGCGGCGTACGCGTCCTACGCGTTCACAGAGGTGGCGGCCATCTTCCCCATCACACCCTCTTCCGTGATGGCGGAGAAGGTGGACGAGTGGTCCGCCAAGGGGAGGACCAACATCTTCGGAAAACCCGTGGAGGTCATCGAGATGCAGTCCGAGGCGGGCGCCGCGGGCACCTGCCACGGCTCCCTGCAGGCGGGCGCGCTGACCACCACCTACACGGCCTCCCAGGGCCTGCTGCTGATGATCCCGCCCATGTACAAGATCGGCGGCGA
>DWXO01000022.1 GCA_019119165.1 Candidatus Flavonifractor intestinigallinarum
TCCCGGCGGCCGCTTCCCTTCTTTACGCCTGCTCCAGCGTGGTAAAGGCTTCAACGATCTCCTCTGCCCGGGCGTGGACCCGGTCAAAGTCCACATGGGGGTTATAGATGGCCTCCAGCTCATCGTGCATGGCCTTGGCCTGGGCCAGGGCGTCCACCGCCTCCTCCATGAGGGCGGCAGTCACCTTCCGGGCAAAGCGCAGCCGGGCCCGGCTGCGCCGCAGCAGCTCGGCGTCCGCCATGGCGTCCAGCCGGATGCGGCGGTAGGGCCGGCGGGGCCAGGGCTGCTCAGGGGTGGTGCTCACAAAGGCCAGGGACAGGGATGGAATGATCAGATGGGCCATCCGGTCGGGGAACATGGGATCGGGGCAGGCCACCACGTCGTGGCCCGAGGCCATGGCTCCGGCGGCCAGGCAGGTGAGCATGGTCTGGGCCAGGCCGTAGGTGTCGCTCAGCTCATACACCCTGCCGCACTGGGCCTCCACCGTGCCGTACTCCCGCAGCACCCCCTGCCAGGTCACCGCCCCCAGGAAGCGCTGGACCGACCGGCCGGCCTGCTCCCCCTCCCGTTTCAGTTCCCGGGACAGGATGCCCTTGGCCCGCTTGGCCATCTTGGCCTCCAGGGCGGGGGTGAGCAGCAGGGCCCGCCCGTCCTCCTCCAGCTGGGCGGCGGCGGTGAGGCAGCGGTAGGCCCGGGCATAACAGGCCTTATAGCCCTTCATGCACCCTTTCAGCTCCGCGCCCACCGCCTGGAGGGCGGCCCGGTCATAGCAGGCCCCCAGGTCCACATAGCTCTCCACCAAGCCGGGATATTTGGGTTCCACCACATGGGGGGCGGTGCCGTCCACCACCGCCGCGCCCAGGGCGGGGATGACCACCGCGTCCAGGGAGTCGGGATCGCCGGAGCAGCGGATGTATTCCACGGAATGGCCCCTCTCCTCCATGGCCCGCCCCACCTGCTTCATCAGGGTGGATTTGCCGCAGCCCGGCCCGCCCTTTAAAATGCGGATGTCCCGGGCCTTCTCCGGGTCCAGCATCTGATCGTACAGGGAATAAAAGCCGGTGGGGGCATTGGCCCCTAAGTAATAACAGATCCTTGCCTCTGCTTCCATAAAAAGACCCTCCAAGAGTAAGTTTCTCACTCTCAGGGTATGCGTGGGCAGGTTGGACGGTGCGCCGGTCACATCTTGTCCCGGTAAAAGTAGAGCAATTCCTCCACCAGCATGGCCGCCGCCGGGGACAGGGGGCTGGAGCGCCGGTAGAGCAAATAGAACTGCCGCTCCAGCAGGGGACTCTCCGGGGCAAACACCAGGATTTTGCCCTCCTGAGCCGCCTCTTTGGCGGCGCAGCCCGACAGGATGGAGATGCCCAGGCCGTTCTTCACCCCCTGGAGGATGCTCTCGGTGCTCTCCAGCTGGGCGGCCATGGTCAGGCTCTTCACCTCCAGGCCGATGCCCTTGAGATACTGCTCGGCCTGCTTGCGGGTGCCGGAGCCCGGCTCCCGCATAAGGAAAGGGGCCCGTCTCAGGATCTCCGGCGTCATCTGGCCCCCCAGGGCCTGATACTCCGGGGTGTTGGGGGTGGCGATGACCAGCTGTTCCGCGAAGAAGGGGACGCACAGCAGCCCCGCCCGCTGGACCGGAGCCCCTACCAGCCCCAGCTCCGCCCCGTTTTCCACCATCCACTGGACCACCTGGCCGCTGTCCCCCTGCCGGACCTGAAAAAACACGCCGGGGTACCGCTGGCGCAGCAGGGGCAGAATCTGGGGCAGCAGGTACTGGGAGGGCACGGTGGAGGCCGCCACCGACAGGGTCCCCGAGATGGAGGAGGCGGCGGTGCGCACATCCTGGGCGGCCCGCTGGCACAGGCCCAGAATCTCGGCGGCGTACCGGCTGAGCACCCGCCCGGCGGCGGTGAGCCTCAGTTCCCGGGTGGAGCGCACCACCAGCTGGGTACCCAGCTCGTCCTCCAGGGCGGCCACATGGGCGCTGACGGTGGGCTGGGTGAGATAGAGGGCCTCCGCCGCCTTGGAAAAGCTGCGCTGGCGGGCCACCTGTAAAAATGCCTCCAGTTGTTTGAATTGCATGGTAAGCCTCCGATTGCTTTTTTCTTGGAAATGGGATACACTGTTGTCAACAGACATTCAGGGGGTGATGAGATGCCGTATGAGAAGCTGCGCCTGACCGCCATGACAACGGCCGGTGGGTGAGGGGCCAAAATAGGGCCGGGTGTCCTAAGGAATGTATTGGCGGGCCTGCCCAAAGCGGCGGACCCCAACCTGCTGGTGGGTTATGACTCCAGCGACGACGCCGCCGTCTATAAGGTCAGTCCCGACGTGGCCATGATCCAGACGGTGGACTTCTTCCCTCCGGTGGTGGACGACCCCTATACCTTCGGGCAGATCGCCGCCACCAACGCCCTCTCCGACGTGTACGCCATGGGGGGCGAGCCCCGGCTGGCCATGAATCTGCTGGCCTTCCCCTCCTGCCTGCCGGTGGAGGCGGTGGGAGATATTCTGGCAGGGGGCGCTTCCAAGGTGACCGAGGCCGGGGCGGTGATCGCCGGCGGCCACAGCATCGAGGACCAGGAGCCCAAGTACGGCCTGTGCGTCACCGGTCTGGTCCATCCCCGCCGCATCCTCACCAACAGCGGGGCAAAGGTGGGGGATATCCTGGTGCTCACCAAAGCGCTGGGCACCGGCGTGCTGTCCACCGCCGCCAAGGCCGAGCTGCTGGAGGAGGCCGACTACAAGCAGATGGTGGAACTGATGACCACCCTCAATAAGTACGCCGCCCAGGCGGTGGGGTCCATTTCCCTCAGCGCCTGCACCGACGTCACCGGCTTCGGCTTGGTGGGCCATGTGAAGGAGATGGCGGAGGGCAGCGGCACCACCATGGAGCTGTGGGCGGGCAAGGTGCCCATCGTGCCCATGGCGCTGGAGCTGGCCCGGGACGGCATCATCCCCGCCGGCGCCTACCGCAACATGGACTTTACCGCCGGCGACACCCTGGAGGACTCCGCCGTTTCCCGGGAGGTGCTGGACTGTCTCTACGATCCCCAGACCGCCGGCGGACTGCTGTTCAGCGTACCCGAGCGCCAGCTCCACGCCCTTATGGGCCGGATGATGGACGCCGGAGTGCCCGCCGTGGCCGTGGGCGCGGTGCGTCCCAGAGGGGAAAAGCTGGTCCACATCAAACCATAAGCAGACAAAAGGGCTGCCGCACGTTGTGCGGCAGCCCTTTGTGCGTTTTCCCATTATACCTCTCTTTATTGATTTTTTCTATATCTTTCATTTTATTTATGGAAAATTCGTATTTCAAATTTTTGCACCCCGGCGCTATAATCTGCTTGAGAGAAAGTTTGTTTGCTTTCCTGAAAAAAAGTTAGAGAGGTGTTGTGTGTGACAAAGCTCAAAGGACACCTGCCGGTTATTCTGGCCGGACTGGTGGTAGGCATCGCCTCGGTGGTGCTGGTTGCCCTGGGCAACCCGGTGAATATGGGCTTCTGTATCGCCTGCTTCCTGCGGGACATCGCCGGCGGCGTGGGGATGCACCGGGCCGCCATTGTGCAGTACATCCGGCCCGAGATCATCGGCCTGGTGCTGGGCGCCATGATCATGGCCCTGGCAGGCAAGGAATTCAAGGTGCGGGGCGGCTCCTCCCCCATGACCCGGTTCGTGCTGGGTTTCTGTGTCATGGTGGGCGCCCTCATGTTCCTGGGCTGCCCCCTGCGGATGGTGATCCGCCTGGGCGGCGGCGACGGAAACGCCATCCTGGGCCTGGTGGGCTTCATCATCGGTATTTTCGTGGGCACTCTGTTCCTGAAGGCCGGTTTCTCCCTCAAGAAGTCCCAGCCTCAGCCCAAGATCGAGGGTGTGCTCATGCCCGCCGTCAATGTGGGCCTGCTCATCCTGGTGATCGCGGCTCCCGCCTTCATCTTCTTCTCCACCGAGGGCCCCGGCTCCATGCGGGCCCCCATCGCCGCCGCCCTCATCGCCGGTCTGGTGGTGGGCGCCATTGCCCAGCGCAGCCGTCTGTGCATGGCCGGCGGTATCCGTGACGCCATGATGCTCAAGGACTTCCACCTGCTGATGGGCTTTGTGGCCATCTTTGTGGCGGTGCTGGTGGGCAACCTGATCGTGGGCGGCATGGGCCTCCGGGGCGGTTTCAACCCCGGCTTTGCCGGTCAGGCCGTGGCCCACACCGACGGGCTGTGGAACCTGCTGGGCATGGTGCTGGTGGGTCTGGGCTCCGTGCTGCTGGGCGGCTGCCCCCTGCGCCAGCTCATCCTCTCCGGCAGCGGCAACAGCGACTCCTCCGTGGCCGTGCTGGGCATGGTGGTGGGCGCCGCCTTCTGCCACAACTTCGGCCTGGCCTCCTCCACCGACGGCCCCAGCTTTGCCGGTAGGGTGGCCGTTATCATCGGTCTGGTCCTGGTCTGCGCCATCGGCGCGGGCAACACCAAGAAAGCGTGAGGTGAACGGTATGAATCAAGTGGACGCCAGAGGCTACTCCTGTCCTGAGCCGGTGCTCATGACCAAGAAGGCCCTGCAAAACGGCACCCCCCTGGTGGTGCTGGTAGACAATGAGACTCCCCTCCAGAACGTGCGCCGGTTTGCCACCAACAATGGCTACCAGGTGACCTGGAAAGAGGTGGGGGAGGACTATGAACTCACCATCACCAAGTAAGGAGCACATCGCCACCTTCCACACCCACTTCGGGGCCCTCACCTTCCACAAGAAGCTGAAAGCCCTGGGAGACAACGCGGTGATGATGCCGGTACCTCGCAAGCTGTCCGCCTCCTGCGGCACCTGCGTGAAGTTCTCCCTTCCCTTCGACCACGCCTGGGCCGATGAGGATCTGGAGGCGGTCTACCTCCATGAAGAGGGGGACTACCGGCTGCTCTTCGAGAACGAGGAAACCTGAGAAATCCCCCCGGATGTCTTGTAGCATCCGGGGGGATTATGCTATACTAAATAAAAAAATGGGGGAGCGGACGCAATGGACACCATGATCATCGGCATCGCCGGGGGCACCGGCTCGGGCAAAACCACCCTGACTCTGGGTCTGAAGGAGCGCTTTGGGGACGCGGTCTCCATCCTCTACCACGACAACTACTACAAGCAGCACGACGAGATGCCCTATGAGGAGCGGTGCAAGCTGAACTACGACCACCCGGACGCCTTCGACACCCAGCGTCTGGTGGACGATCTGGACGCCCTGCGCCGGGGGGAGACGGTGTACAGCCCCACCTACGACTACACCATGCACAACCGGGCCGCCGAGACGGTGGAGGTCCGTCCCGCCAGGGTGATCCTGGTGGAGGGCATCCTCATCTTTGTGGAGCCCGCCCTGCGGGAGCGCATGGACATCAAGCTCTTTGTGGACACCGACGCCGACGTGCGCATCCTCCGCCGCATCCTGCGGGACGTGAAGCAGCGGGGCCGCTCCCTGGACTCGGTGGTGCAGCAGTACCTCACCACCGTCAAGCCCATGCACGAGCAGTTCGTGGAGCCCTCCAAGCGGTACGCCGATCTGATCGTGCCCGAGGGTGGCCGCAACCAGGTGGCCATGGAGATGATCATTCAGCGCATCCGCAGCCATATTTCTTTGGACTGACAGACAGCAAAAGGGGACCTGCCACCCGGCAGGTCCCCTTTTCTTATTGAAATCGGTAGCCCTTTTGCTGCAAGTCCTGGAGAAAGCCCATGAAATGCCCGTGGTCCAGGAAGTCCAGCAGCCGCCAGCCCTCCATGGGATGGAAGGAGACGATGCGGGCCTCATCCTCCAGCCAAAGCCGGTGGAGCGTTTTTGTTCCCATCATGTTTTCAGCAGCGCCTCCTCCAGGGTGCAGACATAGGTCAGCGTCCCGTCCTTGTACTGGTATACGCCCTCTTCCCCATCCACATCGGCCAGCACCAAATCGCCGTATTCCCGCTGGATATTGCCGATGAGCCTGGTGATATCGGCAAAGTCGGCGCCCAGTTCCCGGGCGGCGTCGGTCTTGTGGATCTCATCGCCATAGAAATCATAGATGATCACATTATTTTTCTCGCCCGTGGGCCAGGTCAGGGCTTCCTGGAATCCATCATTGTCCAGGTCGTAGAGCTCCACATTGGTGTTCTCCCCGGCGGCTGTCAGGTAGAGATAGAGCTGCGGGTCCTCCACGATGGCCGATTCATTGACCATATCTCCCACATAGCGCAGCAGCACCGTATAGGGCTGGGACCGGATGGCGTAGACGCTGATGTGGGAATCCCCCGGACCGTTCAGGTACAGGCACAACCCGCCGTTGGCGTCCATATAGGACTCCGGGTCCTCAATGGGCTCCAACTTAGCCGCTGCTGCTTCCAGCACCTCTGCCTCCGTTCCGGTACGGGTCAGCTCGGTCTCCTGGTTACAATACACCCACACCAGGCGGCTGGTCAGTCCGCCGGCATTCTTCAGCACAGACTCCATCGCCAGCCCTTGCCCCGACAGGGTGATCCGGCTGTCCGGGGTGAAGCTCTCCGCCATGAGAGCCAGCACCTGGGGCTCAATGGCAATGTAGGGGTAGTCGGTAATGGCGTCGTCCTGCCACTGGATGGTGATCCTCCAGCATCCCTCTGTCCCCTCCACATAGTAGTAGCGGTAGTTCCAGCCGTCCCCCTGTGCCTCAAAGATCCGTCCGCTGTCGCCGGCAGGGGTCATGCCCTGGGTATCCCCCGCCAGATAGTCGGCCAGGTTGGTCTTGGTGTAGTCCACCGTGATGGCCGAGCCGGTATTGTACTGGGACACCCATACGCTGTGGACCGGGTCCGCCGACCACTGGGTCCAGGCCATCACAGGAACATAGAGATACCAGCCGTCCCCGTCGTACCGGTGGACCGGATAGTTGCTGGGCTTGGAGTCCTCCGACGGATAGGTGATCTGTTCGATCCAGTCCCCCACATAGAGCGGCAGATCCAGGCCCTGGTCGGTCACATACCAGTCGTAGATAGCCTCTTCATAGCTTTTGTGATAGCCCAAGAAATCGAAGTTGTCGTTGACGACCTGATCGTAAAGAACGTCATAAGTGCCGTCGGGGTAGCGCAAGGCGACGATGTTGTGCCCACCCTGGCCCTCCAGGTCAAACCAGCCGTCCTTCTCGTACATACCGCCCACCAGGGCAACTTCTTCGGCGGGAACGTCCAGCTGCACCAGGTAGTTAAATGTCCAGGCCTCCAGGGTACCCTCGGGGGCCAGTCCTTCCACCTCGCCCATCTTGTCCAGCCAGGCCACCTTGGTGCCGGTGACCTGGGCGGTGGCCTCCTCGGTGGTAGCTGTCCCGTTGGAGAATTTATAGTAGGTTACCTCTTTGACACTGTCCAAGGTCTGCTGGGCAAAGTCCTCCACACTCTGATACTGCCCGCTGCCCCCGGCAGGAGTCTGACTAGCCTGTCCGGCAGGATTGGCGGCACAGGCGGCAATGACCGCCACGCAGGCCACCCCCGCCACCAGGGACAGCCACACCCGGGGCCGCTTCCACCGCAGCAGGTTGCGGATACGCCCCTTGGGGTCCCCCTCCCCAAAGGCCAGGGGAGTACCCGCGATGGTAAGCCGTCCGGTGGCCAGTGCCAGCAGAGAGGCCGAGTAGTCCGCCTTGACCCGCTCGCCCAGCTGCCGCACCACCGCCTCGTCGCACCGCATCTCCATGTCCTTGCCCGCCAGAATAAAGGCCGCCCACACCAGGGGGTTGAACCAGTGGAGGCACAGAGCGGCAAAGGCCAGCACCTTTACCACATGATCCAGATGGCGGATGTGGTACTGCTCATGGCGGATGATGTAGCCCATCTCCCCCTCGGTCAGGGTGGAGGGCAGATAGATTTTTGGCCGCACCAGCCCCAGCACAAAGGGGGTGGAGATGTGGTCGGCCAGATAGATGTTGTCTCGCAAACGCAGGCTGCCCACCAGCCTGCTCCGCAGCCCGAGGAGCGCGAAGATGCTGTACCCCGCCATGCCCAGCACACCTGCCAGCCACACCCAGGCCGCCACAGCGGACCAGTCCACGGCGGGAGCGGCTTGCTGCTCCGGGGCCACAGGGGTCACAGGCTTGGAGGCAGGCCTCTCCGGCTTTGCCGTCTGCGGCTGAAAGACCTCCGTCTGCTGCTGGGGCTGCACATAGGTGACGGTGCTCACCACCGGGCTTGCCTGCCGGGCCGGGGCGTCCAGGGCCCCCAACAGGGAGATGCCGGAGGGCAGGGACACCGGGCACAGCAGCCGGAAGAGCACCACCGCCCACAGGGCGTAGGAAAAGACCTTGGGGGCCCGCTTCAGGGCCAGCCGTGCCGCCATCACGCACAGGATCACGATACCCGCCGTGAGGCTCATGTTCAAAAGGGCAGGAAACAGCGTCTGAGACAAGAATGCCGTCATTTTAGGTCACCCCCTGCTCTCATCAATGAGCTGCTGTAACTGCGTGATCTCCTCCTGGGACAACTTTTTCCGCCGGGTGAAGGCGGTGAGGAAGGCGGGCAGGGACCCGGAAAAGGCCTCCTCCACAAATTCCTCGCTCTGCCGGGCACAGAACTCCTCCTTGGACACCAGGGCGGTCACCACCCCGTCCTGATTTTGAAAAATGCCCCGCTGGCACAGCCGCTTGAGCACCGTGTAGGTGGTGGACTTCTTCCAGCCCAGAACCTCTTCCGCCCGGCGCACCAGCTGGGTGGAGGTCATGGGCTCCCCTTGCCAGATGAGATCGGCAAAGCGGGACTCCACCGCCCCCAGCTTCCAATCGCTCATAGGATCGCCTCCTTTGGTCTACTACTTGTCGTCCTCATCTGTAGTCTACAACCTATAGACCGCCCTGTCAATGACAATCCGGTTACAAAAAAAGACGGCCTGGAACTCCAGGCCGTCTTTTTCAGGAAAATCGCTTCCGCAGGCGGAAGAGCTGCCATATGATGCAGAACATCACAATAATCCCTACCACCAGCACACCCATCAGAATGAGGGTACCCAGGGTATCCCAGTCCTCCCAGGGCAGGGGCAGGCACAAGAGGGTACGCAATACCGCGTCCACATTGCGGCAGGTCCGCAGGCCGCCTCCGCTCTCCCCCGCTCCCTCCGCCAGGATGGCCAGGTCGGTGAGGAGCTGGAAGTGGAAATAGAGGCTGATGCAGGTAAGCAGCGCATCCAGCAGGAAAAACTGCTCCACCAGCGCCCCCCCGGTAAACAGCACCGTTAGCCAGTCGACCAGTTCCCCCACACCCAGCAGGATGCAGAAGGGTTTGAGCAGGGTCAGGTCCCGCAGCTGCTCCCCCAGCAGGATGATGGCGGAGAAAAACAGCAGGTAGCCCACCCAGTCAGGCAGAACGTTCAAGGTACCCAGGTTAACATTCAGGTGAAGAAACACATAGCCCCAGATAGTTTTGGTCAGGCCACGATAGATGTTGTTCATGGGACCACCTCCTCCGGCAGGGCCACGCAGATACAGGTCTGGTCCCCGTCCTCGACGGCCACCGCCAGGGCCTCCGGCATGGCGGTCAGGGTCATATTCTCGCCGCTGTATAAGCCGGTGCTCTTCCGCACCGGGTCCTCATCCGGCCCCACCGGATACAGGGTATACCGGTAGTCCGCCTGGGAAAGGGCGTGCTCCGGATCGTCGGATTGGGACATAAAGGCCAGCTCTACCGGCACTTCCACAGGCTTCCCCGTCTGTCTCTCGGTGACTCGGAGGGCAAAGCCATTCTGCATCAAGGTAAACGGGGCATTGGGGCGGGGGGCCGGCTCGATCCAGTCGCCGGAGAGGTATCCGTCCAGCTCCTGCCTGTAGGCGGAGACGGTACGGTCAATGCCCAGCTGCATCCGCAGGTCCACCTCCACCCGAAGGGTGGCTGTCTCCGCGACGTAGGTGGTGCCGGGGGCGTTCAAATTGCGGGGAAGCCATCGGGGCGCCCCGTCCTCGGCGAATCCCATCCAGCTTTCCAGTTCCCCCAGGGGGTTCACCGTCCAGAATTCTCCCTCCAGGCGAACGGCTACCTGCTGGACTGCCACTCCTTTGGTCTCATCCCCCTCCAGAGGAACGAAAAACAGGGTACCGGTGTAGCCGCCCGCTCCGTCGGCCAGCAGATTCATCACCGACCACTCCGCCTGCCAGGCAGGCCGGGTCCACCGGAAACTCAATTTCCCGAAGATAGACCCTTCCAGATAATCACTTTCCACATTCTCAAAGGGTTCCCCCACCGCCTGAACCGCCTGGGCCCGTTCCTCCTCCGGGGTCACCATG
This sequence comes from Candidatus Flavonifractor intestinigallinarum, assembly GCA_019119165.1. Classification (GTDB taxonomy): domain Bacteria; phylum Bacillota; class Clostridia; order Oscillospirales; family Oscillospiraceae; genus Flavonifractor; species Flavonifractor intestinigallinarum. The sequence goes on from DWXO01000022.1 coordinate 10,246, forward strand.
GCGAAATACACCGGACTGTCGCACAGCACCGCCTTGGCGTAGGTGTCCAGCGCTCCGGCCACGGTGGTGGGCCGGTTGAGCATGGCGGCGGTCATTGCAAAACTCCCCCGCTGGTCATACTCAGGCACCGCCACCGCCCCGCCGGTGCCCGCCAGACAGGTCACCGCCAGCACCACCGCCACGCACCGGGCCCCTAAAGCCACCCCTCTGGGGTAACGCTTGAACCGGGCAATGGCTCCGATACGGTCCTTGATGTTGCGGCCCCCGTTGGCCATGGAGGTGGTACCCGGCGCCCGGGCATATTTGTCCTCCGCCATGGACAGGAGGATCACGCCATATTCCCGCCGCTGCTCCCCCTCCAGCCGTTCCAGCACCCGCTGGTCGCACAGTGCCTCGCTGTCGTTCTGGGCCCGGTTCCAGCAGTACCACAGCAGGGGGTTGCACCAGTGGAGGCAGCGCAGCAGGCAGATCCCCACGCCGGCCCACAAATCCCCATATTTCAGGTGGAGCAGCTCGTGGAGGAGCACCTTGTCATCCACCGCCCGCTCCGGCAGCACCAGCACCGGGGAGAGCGGCCCGCACACAAAAGCGCTCTCCGCCTCCGCCAGCACAACCACTCGCTTGGGCACCTTCAGGCCGTACCCCACCGCCACCCGCTCCAGCTGGGCTGTCACCTCAGGTGCGGGGGCCCTTCCCCGGGCCACCTTCCGGCGCAGAGCCACATAGGTCAGCAAAAACCATAGCAGAGTAAGGACCACCCCGGCCACATAAATGATAAAAAGCCAGTCGGTCACACTGGTGGGCATGACAGGCCGGAGCAGCGGCACCGGGGCCGCCACCTCCGTCCCGGTATAGGGCTGAGTGAGCGCAGAGGACAGGTTGGCCTCCACCGTCAGTCTGGCGGTCTCCAGCACCATCCGCCCCTCCGGCAGGAGGGATCGGCCCAGCAGCCCGGCAGGTAGCAATACCCGCAGGGCCAGAATGACCCACACTCCATACTGCCACCGGGGGGACAATTTATCCAAAAAGAGCCGCTTGGCAATGAGCAGCACCGCCGCCGCCACAGAGGCGGTGAGGGTCTGCATCAAAAAGGCCCAGATGTTTTCCATAAGACACCTCCGCAAAGGGGTCATCTCCGGGCGGATGTAGGCATCCGCCCCTACATTGCAAATCAGACTGTAGGGGCCGATGCCCACATCGGCCCGCCAGCTCTATACCTCCATGTCGTCCAGCAGCTTCCGCAGCTCCTCCCGCTCCTGGGCGGTCAGCTTCTCCTCCTTCAAAAAGGCGGCCACCAGCTTGCCCGCCGAGCCCTGATACACCCGGTCCAACAGGCCCCGCCGCTCCTGGGCGGCACAGGCCTCCCGGTCCGCCGCCGCCCGGTAGCGGTGGGGGTTCTCGCTCTTGTCAATGGTCACCAATCCCTTGGCCTCCATCCGGGTCAGGTAGGTCAGCACCGTGTTCCGGCTCCAGCCGGTGGCGGGCCGCAACTTCTCCACCGCCGCCCCCAGGGCCAGCCCCTTCGGCGCCCCCCACAGGGCCTCCAGCACCCGCCACTCCTTGTCGCTCAGCTTCATGGCCTTCCCTCCTACAGCTGTAGTATCTACACAGATACTACAGCTGTAGGAGGCTCTTGTCAACACTTTCGCCAAATTTTCCGCAAACAGAAAAAAAGCCTACAGCCTGTCCCGGAATTGTGGTACAATAATGCCTGCTGAATAAACCGCAAAGCGGTTTATTCTCGCGGCGGCAGCCGCGCAATTGTATCAAAACGGCACAGAAGAGCCGCTTTGATACAATTCAGCCATTGTTACAATGCGTATTTCCACTGGTGCGTGAATACGCACCAGTGGAAGGTGCAAGGGTTTTGGGCGAAATGCTCCAAAACCTTGCACGAGAGCAAAGCTATTTGGCCTTGAAAGCCTTGGCTTTCAAGGCGTTTAGCTTTGTTCCGCACGCATTACAATAGCCGTTGAGTGAAATTAGCGAGAAGGGACGGGGACCGGAATGGACAAGATCGGTTTTGACAATCAAAAATACCTGGAGCTGCAGTCGGCTCACATCCGGGAGCGGATCAGCCAGTTTGACAACAAGCTCTATCTGGAGTTCGGCGGCAAGCTCTTTGACGACCACCACGCCTCCCGGGTGCTGCCGGGGTTTGAGCCGGACAGCAAGATCCGGATGCTGAAGGAGCTGCGGGACTCGGTGGAGGTGGTCATTGCCATCTGCGCCAACGACATCGAGAAGAACAAGGTCCGGGGCGATCTGGGCATCACCTACGATGTGGAGGTGCTGCGGCTCATCGACGCCTTCCGGGGCCAGGGTCTGCTGGTGGGCAGCGTGGTCATCACCCAGTACGCCGGTCAGCCCGCCGCCGATGCCTTCCAGCGCCGGATGGAGCACCTGGGCGTCAAAACCTACCTTCACTATCCCATCTCCGGCTATCCCCACAACATCGGCCTCATCGTCAGCGATGAGGGGTACGGCAAGAACGATTATATCGAGACCCAGCGGCCCCTGGTGGTGGTCACCGCCCCCGGCCCGGGCAGCGGCAAGATGGCGGTCTGTCTGTCCCAGCTGTACCATGAGTACAAGCGGGGGGTGAAGGCGGGCTACGCCAAGTTTGAGACCTTCCCCATCTGGAACCTGCCTCTCCAGCATCCGGTGAACCTGGCCTACGAGGCCGCCACCGCCGACCTGGGGGACGTGAATATGATCGACCCCTTCCACCTGGCCGCCTATGGAGAGACCACGGTGAACTACAACCGGGACGTGGAGATCTTCCCGGTCCTCTCCGCCATGTTTGAGAAGATCATGGGAGAGTGTCCCTACAAGTCCCCCACTGACATGGGCGTGAACATGGCGGGCAAGTGCATCGTGGACGACGACGCGGTGTGCGCCGCCGCCCGGCAGGAGATCGTCCGGCGGTATTACACCGCCCTGTGTGACCGCCGCATTGGCACCGCCGCCGACGATCTGGTGTACAAGCTGGAGACCGTCATGCAGCAGGCCCATGTGGACGTGTCCATCCGCACGGTGGTGGCAGCCGCCGCCCAGGTGGCCGAGGAGACCGGCAACCCCGCCGCCGCCATCGAGCTGCCCGACGGCGAGGTGGTCACCGGCAAGACCACCGATCTCATGGGGGCCTCCTCCTCCACCCTGCTCAACGCCCTCAAGCGGCTGGCGGGCATCGACCATGAGCACCACCTGATCTCCCGGGAGGCCCTGGAGCCCATCCAGCAGGTGAAGGTCCACCACCTGGGCTCGGTGAACCCCCGGCTCCACTCCGACGAGATCCTCATCGCCCTGGCCATCTCCGCCACCACCAATCCCCTGGCCAAGCAGGCTCTGGATCAGCTCTCCGCCCTGCGGGGGTGCGAGGCCCACTCCTCCGTCATCCTCTCCCCCGTGGACTCCCACACCTACAGCCGCCTGGGCCTCCGCCTCACCTGCGAGCCCCAGTATGAGACCAACAAGCTGTATCACAAATGAGTTTCCCAACAAAAAATGGGTGCTGTCTGCTGACAGCACCCATTTTTGATGGCTGTGGCCGGGATCAGGCGCCCAGAGCCTCCGCCGGGATCTCAAAGTCGGTGGCGTTGTTGTAGTTGGAGCAATCCATGGTGACCTCCACCTTGTCGATGGTCAGCGTATCGCCGCCCTCGATACCGGACATGGCCTTGCTCATCATGGACTGCATCACGTCGGTCATATCCATGAAGTAGCGCACGGGATAGCCGCTCTCCGGGTCGATCCACACGGTGATGGGCATATCGCCCAGGCCGCTGTACAGCTCGGAGACATCCACCATGCCGCCCAGGCTGGACTCCAGATTGGTGGTGGCGCCGCTGGCCTTGAGCACCTCTTCCATGGCGTCGCCCCGGATCACACCGGTATATTTGTCGGTGGTCACGCCGTTGATCTCCTCGGTGCCCACGCTGATGTACTCCGCGCCGCTGTCCAGATAGAGGTTCACGCTCTGCTGGGCGTCATACTGCTCCAGCGCATTGACGGCGGCGGTCTGGCTGGTCCAGGTGTTGCCGTCATAGAGATACATATTGTAGGTATCCCCGTCGGCCTGGGCGAAAATGCTCATGGACACGGAGCCCAGAGCGCCCATATCCATGGTCATATCGGCCTTCATCTTCATGGGGTCGTTGAAGCACACCATATCCATGGTGGTGTCGGTCTGGACGCTCTGGCCCATGGCGGACATATCCATCTCCATGACCATGGTGGCCTCCATGCTCTCCGCGGCGTTGACTTTCTCTGTGGCCGCCCGGATCTTCTCGGTGGCATCCTCCTTGTTGGCAGTTCCGTTGCCGCAGGCAGTCATGGACAGGGTCAACGCGGCGCCCAGCGCAAGGGCCGCAACTCTCTTTCCTGTACGCATAAAAGTTTCCTCCTTGTGATTGTGTCTAACATTCTTATGCAGGCACGACTAGGGTGTATTCAAGTCTACCATAGTTTTCTTCCCTTGTCTCCCCTTTTTTCTGAAAGTTTTCTGAAAATTGTCCGTGGGTTTTCCCACCGCCCCGTGTATAATGAAACAGAAAGGCAACGTGGAAAGGGGGTGCCGGCATGGAGGAGCGGGACATCATAGAGCGGCTGCTGGGGCGGGATGAGACCGGTCTGCATGATCTGCTGCGATATTACGGTCCCTTGATGCGCTATATCATCGCGCCTATCGTGACGGACCCCCACGACCAGGAGGACTGTCTGTCGGAGGCGGCCATGCGGGTATGGGACCGGGTAGGCCAGTTCGATCCCCAGCGGGGCAGCTGGACCGCCTGGCTGACTGCTGTGGTCCGCAACACCGCCCGAAATCACCGTCGGGCCGTCCAGCCCCACCACAGCACCCAGGAACTGGACGAAAACACCCCGTCCACCCAGCCCACCCCGGAGGAGCTGCTTCTGCGGCAGGAGCGGCAGGCCGCCGTCAATCGGGCCTTAACCCGGCTCTCCCCCGACGAGCAGACCCTTTTTTACCGAAAATACTACTACTTACAGCCCACCGCTCAGATTGCCGCCGAACTGGGCACCACGGAGCGGGCGGTGGAGGGCAGGCTCTACCGGCTGAAAAAGCGGCTGCGGAAACTGTTGGGAGGTGAGGGATATGCGGGACCCTGACTGGGAGTCCATGGACGAGCAGGAATTTGAAGCACTGCTGGAAGGCAGCGTCACCCAACCCCCGCCGGAACAGGTGGTGGCGGAGGTCACCCCCTGGCGGCTGGCCACCAAGCGCATCCTCACCGGCATCGCCCTCACCTCCATTACCCTGAATTTCTTTTGGCTCAACTACCTTCTCCCCGCCATCGGCATGGCGCTGATGCTGCTGGGCTTCCGGGCCCTGCGGCGGGAAAACCGGTGGCTGGGCCTCTGCTTCGGCATCACGGTGTTCCGTGCCGTCTATCTGTACGCTGGCCTGATCCTCAACAGCACCATCTGGTCCAGCCTGGTATCTTCCTCCCCCGTGGTCTATGGATTGTCCGTGCTCAATCTGGCCCTTACGTATGTGCAGCTTCTCTGCCTGTGGGGCGGGTTCCGGGCAGTCCAGCGAAAGGCAGGGCTGCCTCCCCACGCCGGTTCTGCCGTGGCTCTGCTGATCTGGTATGGGATCACCGGCCTGCTGGCGGTCTTGAGATACAGCGGGCTTATCCTGCCCCTTGTGATGCTGGTCTGCTATATTCTCATCCTTCGCAGCCTGTGGAAGCTGTCCAAGGAGCTGGATCAGGCGGGCTACGCCATCCGCCCCTCGCCGGTGCGCATTGAGGACGGCATTGTAGCCGTGGCCATCACCATCCTGCTGGTGGGGGGGTGCTTTTTGGGCTGGCTGCTGGGGTGCAAGTATCCCATGGACTGGCAGGCGGCAAACCCTGCCGAGCACAGCGGCATGGAGGAAATCAAGGCGCAGCTGCTGGAACTGGGCTTCCCCGACGATGTGCTCCAAGACCTGACCGCTGAGGACATCGCCGCCTGCGACGGCGCCCTGCGGGTGGTGACAGATGTCCACGATCACGCTGTGGACAACAGCGAGAAAGAACCCCTGCGCATCACCGGGGTGGCGGTGGAGCTGCCTGGTCAGCGGGAGCGCTGGATGATTTTCCACCATTTCCTCTGGACGGCGGACCCCGGCTTTTACGGCACCGAGTCCATCCAGCTCTGGCCCGCCCAGCACCTTTCCAAGGGCTGGGAATCCGCCGGAGCCCTCACTGGGCGGGTGCTGTATGACAAGGACGGCACCACCTATACCGCTCCCTACTACTACCTGGGCCAGCAGACCTTCACCTCAGAAAGCATCTTCTGGGGGGAGCAGACCAGCACCGACCTCTTCGCCGCCTTCTCCATGCCCGAGACGGGGGAACATTACCGGGGCTATGTAGCCTATCCTGTTGCCAAGCTCCGGGATGGCTATATCATGGACAGCTGGTTCAATTATACCCACCAGCGCACTGCCCTCCAGTATCCCGCCATGACCGCCATGGAATTCCAGATGAGCGGCGCCTGGGATGGGAATGGTCCCTTCCGCACCATCCAGGATGCCCCTCAGTTCTACCCCACAGAGGAGAGCGCGGAGTTTCTATCGTAGGTATCGCCGCACCGCACACGGCGGGCGGCCGTAAAGGCCGCCCCTACGGCATATGATGGCTGCATCTTTCCACAAATGAACACATCCACCAGCGAAGCTGGTGGTTGTCACTATGCGGGCATAGCCCTTTGTTCCTCGCAGACGCGTGCAACGCGTAATACGGTCTGCCAGCTGCGTAAGGACTGTTACTTGCCGCCCGTAAAC
>DWXO01000023.1 GCA_019119165.1 Candidatus Flavonifractor intestinigallinarum
CCCCATGTTCCATCAGGTGGAGGGCATGGTCATCGACAAGGGCGTCACCATGGCCGACCTGAAGGGCACCCTGAACACCGTGGTGGAGCAGCTGTACGGCAAGGGCACCAAGACCCGGTTCCGTCCCCATCACTTCCCCTTCACCGAGCCCTCCTGCGAAATGGATGTCCAGTGCCACAAGTGCGGCGGCGTGGGCTGCCCCACCTGTAAGGGCGAGGGCTGGATCGAGCTGCTGGGCGCGGGCATGATCCACCCCCGGGTGCTGGAAATGAGCGGCATCGACCCCAACGTGTACTCCGGCTGGGCCTTCGGCATCGGTCTGGAGCGCACCGCCATGCGCCGGTTCAAGATCGCCGACCTGCGGCTCATCTTTGAAAACGACGTGCGGTTCCTGGAGCAATTCTAAGAAAGGAGTGTAGGAACAATGAATCTGAGCAGAAAATGGCTGAATGAATTTGTCACTGTGACTGCCTCCGACAAGGAATTTGCCGAGGCCATGACCCTCTCCGGCTCCAAGGTGGAGCTGACCCACGACCTGGGCGAGGAGATCTCCAACGTGGTGGTGGGCCGCCTGCTGTCCATGGAGCGCCATCCCGATTCCGACCATATGTGGATCTGCCAGGTGGACGTGGCTCAGGAGGAGCCCATCCAGATCGTCACCGGCGCCTGGAACATCCACCCCGGCGACCTGATGCCGGTGGCTCTCCACAAGTCCACCCTGCCCGGCGGCGTGAAGATCCAGAAGGGCAAGCTGCGGGGCGCGGTGTCCAACGGTATGTTCTGCGGCCTGGCCGAGCTGGGCCTGGATACCCGGGATTTCCCCTACGGCGTCATCACCCCCGCCGCCATCCTGGGCGACTATCATCCTCTGGACAAGGACAAGCCCTCCATTCCCGCCGACATCCAGCCCGGCCACAAGATTTATGGCCCCGTGGTGTGCGCCAAGGTGACCGGCGTCACCACCACCGGCTACTCCGCCTATGACATCGCCCTGGATACCGGCGACGGCACCGTTACCGTCTCCACCACCTGCCCCAACCTCCACGAGGAGGACCTGGTGGCCTACAACACCAAGAGCAGTACCATCTGCACCCTGGAGGACCTCCACGCCCAGCAGGCCGAGTTCCCCCACTGCATCCCCGACGGCATTTTCGTGCTGAACGAGGACTGCAAGCCCGGCGACGACATTAAGCCCATCATCGGCGCGGACGACCATGTGGTGGAGTTTGAGATTACCCCCAACCGCCCCGACTGCCTGTCCGTCATCGGTCTGGCCCGGGAGGCCGCCGCCACCTTTGACGCCCCCCTCACCCTCCACGAGCCTGTGGTCAAGGGCGGCGGAAACGGCAGCCTGATGGAGCTGCTGGATGTGGAGACTCCCGCCAGCGACCTGTGCCCCCGGTACACCGCCCGGATGGTACGCAACGTGAAGATCGCCCCCTCCCCCAAGTGGATGCGGGAGCGGCTGCGTGCCATGGGTGTGCGCCCCATCAACAACATCGTGGACATCACCAACTACGTCATGCTGGAGTACGGCCAGCCCATGCACGCCTTTGACTACCGCTATGTGAAGGGCGGCAAGATCATCGTCCGCCGGGCGGAAGAGGGCGAAAAGCTCACCACCCTGGACGGCAAGGAGCACGTCCTCAACGCCAACCACCTGGTCATTGCCGACCAGCACCGGGCCGTGGGCCTTGCCGGCATCATGGGCGGCGAGAACAGCGAGATCGTGGACGACACCGTGGACGTGGTCTTTGAGTCCGCCTGCTTCGACGGCACCTGCATCCGCAAGGGCGCTCTGGCCCTGGGTATGCGTACCGAGGCCTCCGCCAAGTTTGAGAAGGGCCTGGACCCCCTGAACACCCTGCCCGCCGTCAACCGGGCCTGCGAGCTGGTGGAGCTGCTGGGGGCCGGCGAGGTGCTGGACGGCACCATCGATATCCTCAACTATGTGCCCCAGCCCCGTGTCCTCACGCTGGAGCCCGAGAAGATCAACGGCCTGCTGGGCACCGACATCGCCGAGAGCGAGATGGTGTCCATCCTGAAAAAGCTGGACTTCCAGGTGGAAGGCGATCAGGTCACCGTGCCCTCCTGGCGAGGCGACGTGATCGGCATGGCCGACCTGGCCGAAGAGGTGGCCCGGTTCCACGGCTACAACAACATCCCCGTCACCCTCATGCGGGGCCAGACCACCCTGGGCGGCTTCTCCGCCGAGGAGAAGCTGGAGCGCCAGCTGGGCTCTCTGTGCCGGGCCATGGGCTTTGACGAGATCATCACCTACTCCTTTATTTCCCCCACCTGCTATGACAAGATCCGCTGGGACGCCGGCGATCCCCGCCGTCAGTCCTTCAAGATCCTCAATCCCCTGGGCGAGGATACCTCCATCATGCGCACCACCGTGCTGCCCTCCATGCTGGAGATCCTGACCCGGAACTACAACTACCGCAACCAAAACGTGCGTCTCTACGAGGTGGGCCGCATCTACCTCCCCGGCGGCGAGGACGGCCTGGCGGTGGAGAACAAGGTGCTGTCCATGGGCGCCTATGGCAGCGATATGGACTTCTACGCCCTTAAGGGCTGCGTGGAGGCCATCCTCAAGGACCTGCGGGCCGAGGACGTCCACTTTGAGGTCCCCAGCGTGCCCAATCCCTCCTATCACCCCGGCCGGGTGGCCGATGTGTACGCCGGTGACCGGCGCGTCGGCGTGCTGGGCCAGGTCCACCCCCTGGTGGCTCAGAACTACGGCGTGGACGCCCAGTTCTACTGCGCCGAGCTGGAGCTGAACGCCCTTATGGCCGCCAAGGGCGCCGATCCCGAATATGTCCCCCTGCCTAAGTTCCCCAACCTGACCCGGGACATCGCCGTGGTGTGCGACGAGGCGGTGACCGTGGGCGCACTGGAGGCCTGCATCCGCAAGGGGGCCAAGGGCCTGCTGAAGGAGTGCAAGCTCTTCGATATCTATCGCGGCAAGGGCGTGGACGAGGGCAAGAAGTCCGTGGCCTTCAACCTGATCCTCCGCTCCGACGACCGCTCCCTCACCAGCGAGGAGGCCGACGAGGATGTGAAGAGCATCCTGGCCACCCTGGAGAAAGAGCTGGGCGCGGTGCTGCGCTGAGGTTATTCGGCCTCCTCGTCCCCGCACAGCGGGGTCCGCGCAGCGGCGCGTACAAGTGTCCCGGCTACGGCCGGGACCTTGGCGCAAGGCGGAATTCACTTCCGCCGCGCAAATTTAATCTGCCCATGGGCCCCTCAAACGCAAGGCGTTTGAGGGAATGGCCGACGAGGATGTGAAGAGCATCCTGGAAGCTCTGGAGAAAGAGCTGGGCGCGGTGCTGCGCTAACTCCCCTGAAATATAAATTGTCCCCCCGGCAATGCCGGGGGGACAATTTATATGGAGAGGTTTGCCGCATTTTTGCCCAGGAACAGCACAACCCCCCGGCCATCCAACGTGACCGGGGGGCTACTTTTCGACCTGGGGTTCAATCACTTGGTCTACCTCTACTTTCTACAGATTTGCCACGCATTGGGAAGGACTCGGTTTTGGGATTCGCCTGGATCACTGTCTCCTGCAACGTACTACCCTGATTTCCGTCTTCAGCGAACTTCGCATCTGAGGTTTCCGGGTCTCCTCGCTTCAATGAGTTTGTTGGGAACACGTGTTGCCTAAAACGAACCGTTCCTTTTCCTTCTGCGTTGAGGCTTTGATGATTTGGACTTTGCTAGCCCATTGGGTTCACCTCTTTCTTTCTGGCTTAAGTATACTATTGAGTCCGCTGTTTGTCAAGTCTTTTTTGTTTGTTTTTCATAATTTCTTTTCTGTTTTCCTCTGGACTTACAGCAGATTTTCACACGTTCTCTCCCAGCAGAAACGCGGAGCACGGCAAGGCCGCGCTCCGCGTTTCTGTTCAGTCGGGTCAGCCGCCCATCAGCACCAGGATCACGCCATAGATCACGCTGGCCACCAGGCCATAGACAATGACCGGCCCGGCAATAATGAACATCCGGGCCCCCACCCCCAGCACCAATCCCTCGCTTTTGAACTCCAGAGCCGGGGAGGCCACCGCGTTGGCAAAGCCGGTAATGGGCACCAGGGTGCCCGCTCCGGCGTGCTGGGCCAGCTTGTCAAACCACCCCAGGGCGGTGAAAAAGGCGGAAAGAAAAATCAGCGTCACGGACACCGCCGTCCCCGCGTCGGTCTTGTCCAGCCCCCAGCTCTGGTACAGATCCCCCAGTCCCTGCCCCAGGGTGCAGATGGACCCGCCCACCAGAAAGGCCCAGATCAAATCCTTCCACAGGGGGGAGGGCTTGGCCAGCCCGGCCACATAGCGGCTGTATTCCTCGTTGGTCATGTCCATGGTACGCGCCTCCTTTTCCTCTAGTATGTCCGCCAGCCGCGGGAATATGTACATCCGCACATTTTCCTCTTGACTTTCCACCGGGTGGAAGGTATACCTTTTTTGCATCGGAGGTGAGCGGCATGAAAATCAACGAGGTGGAGCAGCTGGTGGGCGTCACCAAGCGCAACATCCGCTTCTATGAAAAAGAGGGGCTGCTGAACCCCGGGCGCAACGCAGATAACGGATACCGGGATTACACCGACGCCGACGCGGAGGTTTTGCGGAAGATCAAGCTGCTGCGAAAGCTGGATGTGCCTCTGGAGGAGATCCGCAAAATGCAGCAGGGCGTCCTGACTCTGGAGGACGGACTGCGGCGGCACATCATCCAGCTGGAGCGGGAGCAGGCCAACCTGTCCACCATCCGGGCTTTGTGCCAGACTCTGGCCGACACCGGCCAGCAGCTTGCCGATCTGGACGGGGACCGGTGGCTGTCGGAAATGGAGCGCATGGAAGGAGAGGGGACCCGCTTTGTGAACATCCATAAAAAAGATACCGTGACCCACTACATCCCGCCGGTGGTGTGCGCCCTGCTGTTCGTGGTCCTGATGGGGGGCGTCATGGCCCTGCTGGTGTGGGCCGCCGTGGCCTTCCCCACCGACGCGCCCCCGCTGCCGGTGGTGGTGGTGCTCACCCTGATCCCCGCCGTGTTTATCATCGGGGTCTTGCTGGCCCTCATCCAGCGCATCAAACAGATTCAAGGAGGAGAAGAAAATGCTGCTTCTAAATATTGAGTACATCCCCGGCAAAGAGATCCAGGCCCTGGGCCTTGCCAAGGGCAGCGTGGTCCAGTCCAAGCACTTCGGCAAGGATTTTATGGCGGGTATGAAAACCCTGGTGGGCGGTGAGATCGAAAGCTACACCAAAATGCTCACCGAGGCCCGACAGATCGCCACCAAGCGCATGGTGGACGACGCCGAGGCCATGGGAGCCGACGCCATCGTGGGGGTGCGCTATACCTCCGCCTCCATCATGCAGGGGGCGGCGGAGATCACCGCCTACGGCACCGCAGTGAAGATCGTGGAGGGGTAACGTATGCTGCACATTGAACACTTTTCCAAGAGCTATCCCGGCCATAAGCGGGCGGTGGACGACCTGAGCCTCCATGTGGCCCCCGGCGAAATCTTCGGCTTTATCGGCCACAACGGCGCGGGCAAAACCACCACCCTCCGGGCGGTGGCCGGTGTGATGGACTTTACGGAAGGCACCATCACCATCGACGGGCACAACATCCGCACCGACGCCCTGGCCGCCAAAAAGGTCACCGCCTTCCTGCCCGACAATCCCGACCTCTATGACTTTCTCACCGGCATCCAGTTTCTCAATTTCATCGCCGATCTATACGAGATTTCCGGGGATACCCGGCAAAACCTCATCTCCAAATACGCCGACGCTTTTCAGCTCACCGGCAGCCTGGGCAGCCCCATCGGCAGCTACTCCCACGGCATGAAGCAGAAGCTGGCCCTCATCTCCGCCCTTATCCGCCAGCCCAGGCTGCTCATCCTGGACGAGCCCTTTGTGGGTCTGGACCCGTCGGCGGCCCACCTGCTCAAGCAATTCTGGGCGGAGCTGTGCGCCGCCGGCAGCGCGGTGTTTTTCTCCACCCATGTGCTGGAGGTGGCGGAGAAGCTGTGCCATCGGGTGGCCATCATCAAGCAGGGCAAACTGATCCGCATGGGCGTCACTTCCGATCTGGTGGGGGATTCCACTCTGGAGGACGTGTTCCTGGAACTGGAGGGGAACGGGCATGGCTAAATTTCTCGCCCTTCTGAAGCTGAATTTCCGTTCTCTTCTCTCCGCCATGCGGGTGGGACGGAAAAAGCGCTCCTTTTCCGGCATGGGCGCCCTGGCTCTGCTGGCCGGGCTGTCGCTCTATATCTCCGGCGTGTACAGCGCCATGCTGGCCGGACAGTTGGCGGCGGTGGGGGCCCTGCCCCTGCTGCTGGTCCTCATGTCCCTGGTATCGGTGATGCTGGGCTTCTTTTTCTCCCTCTTCGCCGCCCAGGGGGTGGTGTTCGGGGCCAAGGATAACGACCTGATGCTCTCCCTGCCCGTCTCCTCCTTCGCCCTTATGCTCTCCCGCACTCTGGCTCTCTACCTGGAAAATCTGGTATCCACCGTATTTGTGCTCCTGCCCGCCGGGGTGATCTATCTGTGGTACGGCGGGCCCGGGGGCTGGACGGTGCTTCCCCTGCTGCTGCTGTGCGCCCTCTTCCTCAACCTGCTGCCTACCTTGCTCTCCCTGATCGTAGGCTTCGTGCTGGCCTGGCTGTCCGGCCGCTTTCCCAGAAAGGCGCTGGCCTCCACCCTGTTCCAGCTGCTTCTGCTGGCCCTCATCCTGGTGGGTTCCTTCTGGCTGAGCAGCTCCATCAACAACGTGGAGACCGCCGTCCCCGCCATTCTGTCCTTTTTCCAAAGCTGGGGCCGGCCCTTCCTTATGCTGGCCGACGGCGTCAGCGACGGAGATCTGTTTCAGCTGCTGGCCCTTTGGGCCCTGTGCCTGATCCCCTTCCTGGTGGTGGTCTGGCTGATGGCCTGGCAGTACAAGGCCATCATCACCCGGCTGTCTGTCCACCGGACCCGCTCGGACTACAAGCTGGGCAGACTCTCCTCCTCCAGCCAGCGGGGCGCTCTGCTGCGGAAGGAGGCCCGCCGGTGGTTCGGCACCCCTGTCTATGTGTTCAACACCGGCATCGGCCTGCTCCTGCTGCCCGGCGCCGGAGTGGCCGCCCTGATCTACCGGGAGTCCATCGCGCAATTTACAGAAATGGCCGGCGGCCTGACCCTGGCCCCCCTGCTGATGGCGGGCATCGCCTTCTGCCTGTCCACCGTGGCCATCACCGGCTCCTCCATCAGCCTGGAGGGCAAGCAGCTCTGGCTGCTCCAGTGCGCCCCCGTGCCGGTGACCACCATTCTGGGCATGAAGGTAGCCTTTCAGCTGCTGGTCATTCTGCCCTGTCTGGCGGCGGGGTGGTTGATGCTCTGCCTGGCCTTCGCCCTGACTCCGGCGGAGTGGGTGCTGCTGCTGATCGACAGCCTGCTTTTTGCCTTGATGTGCGCCCCCTTCGGCCTGTGGATCAACCTCCACTTCCCCAAGCTGGACGCGGTCAACGACGCCGTGGTAGTCAAGCAGTCGGCCTCCGCCATGCTGTCCACCTTCCTGCCCATGGTTCTGGTGCTGCTGTTTTTCCTGCTGTGGCTCTTTTTCCTGGAGCCCTTTGGCAGCGTGGGCCTGCTGCTGGTATATGCCGTCATTCTGGCCGCGGCAGCCTTCTTTTTCTTCCGGGTCCTGCTGCACCGGGGTCCGGAACTGTTCCGTATGCTGTCAGAAAAATGACAAATTACTACAAAGTGGAGGGAGGGCCTTGCACCCGGCCCCATTTTGCACTAAAATAATTTTGCATTACGCTTTGGGAGGAATACTATGAAACTCCGCTATCGCCTGCCGGCCATCGGGCTGGCTGCAACCCTTTTATTGACCCCAGCCGCTCAGGCTCTCACCCCTGCCGAGACCCTGTCGCTGCTGGAGAATTACTACCTGGACTCCATTCCTGAGCAGGTCTATGAACTGACCGACGTGAAGGAGATGATCCAGGCGCTGGGAGATCCTTATACCCAATATTTTACCGCCGAGGAATATGAGGCCTTCCGGGCCTCTCTCTCCGACTCGGAGCTGGTGGGCGCCGGCATCTCCCTCAAGGTCGCCGACAACGGCGTGCTGGTAACCCGTGTGATGTCCGGTTCCGCCGCCGCGGAGGCGGGGATGCTGCCCGGGGACGTGATTACCGCCATTGACGGTCAGTCCGTGGCTGGGATGAGTCAGGAGCAGGCCTCCGATCTGCTGAGCGGCGAGGAGGGCTCTTCCTTCCAGGTCACCTACCTGCGGGACGGGCAGTCCACCACCGTGACCCTGACCCGTCGTACCTTCGTGGTGCCCGCCGCTTTTTCCGAGCTGCAAGAGGATCACATCGGCTATATCACCTGCATCACCTTCGGCCCCGATACCGCCGGCCATGTGCTGGAGGGTCTGGAAACCAATGCCGGCCAGGCGGACCACTGGCTCATGGACCTGCGGAGCAACGGAGGCGGTGAGATCTCCGCCGCTCTGGAGACCATCAGCTATTTCATCGGGCCCGGTGATGAGCTGGTCTATATGCTGACCGGAGACGGCTCCCTCGTCGCCCAGGGCTCCGAGCACGCCCAGGTCACCGACAAACCTCTTATCGTTCTCACCGACGCCTACACGGCCAGCGCCTCCGAGCTGTTCTCCTCCGCCATCCGGGACACCGATTCCGGCCTGGTGGTGGGCGGACGTACCTATGGTAAGGGCGTGGCCCAGGCGCTGCTGGACAGCGAGGCACTTCCCGACCTCTTCCCCAATGGCGACGCCCTCAAGCTGACCATCTCTCGTTTCTTTGGCCCCGCCGGCACCAGCCATGACACCATCGGTATCATGCCTCACCTGCTGATAGACTCCTTGCTGGCGGATGAAGCCGCCATTCTCCTCTCCGGCAACAAGCCCCAGGGTGACACCTCCGGCACGGTGCGCATCGACCTGAACGGCTCCTGGTACATCAACCTGGAACAGGCCTGCTCCGACACCTACCGGGAAGCTTTCACCCAGGTGCTGGAGGCCCTGCCCGACAGCATCCCGCTCTGGAAGGGCACCGGTGACGACTGGGAGGCCACCACTGCCGCCGCTCTGGCCTCCTCCTGCGGCCTCAGCAGCTACACCCACCGGGGCTTCACCGACACCGACCAGTCTCCCTATGCCGACGAGATCGATCTGCTGGCCACCTACCGCGTGGTGCTGGGCGCGGGTGACGGCACCTACCATCCCTCGGAAACTCTGACCCGTGGCCAGCTGTGTACCCTGCTGGCCCAGGCCCTCAACTGCAAGACCCCCACGGGTGAGAGCGCCTTTACCGACGTGTCTATGGATGATTGGTACGGTCCCGCCGTCAACGCCCTGGCCTCCCTGGGGCTGGTGAACGGCGTAGGCGACGGCCGCTTCGCCCCCAACGAGCCGGTGAGCCATGAGCAGTTCATCACCATTCTGGCCCGGCTGGGCCGGCGGCTGAATCTGGACCTGCACTATACCTGGGATGAGCGCCCCCAGTCCGCCCCCGCCGGCTATGAGAGCTACTCTTCCTGGGCCTGGGATTCGGTGTGGCTTCTGGACCAGGGGGAGGAAAGCCTGCTCTGGACCGACGCCGAGGACATCCAGCCCGCTGGAGTCACCACCCGCGAGGAGGCCGCCGCTCTGACCTGCAGCCTGCTTTGCGAACTGAATCTGCTCCCTGACCTGATCTGAGCAAAAGCGCCCTTCGCTGTGCGAAGGGCG
>DWXO01000024.1 GCA_019119165.1 Candidatus Flavonifractor intestinigallinarum
GCACGGGTCACCAAACCTGCGCCTTTAGCTCAGCTGGTAGAGCAACTGACTCTTAATCAGTGGGTCCCCGGTTCGAATCCGTGAAGGCGCACCATTCTCTATGGAGCGTCTACGCGGCGCTCCATAGAGAACCCCTTAAAATTTAGACTTACCTGATGAGAAAGACGGTAAGGAGAGAAAAGTTCAGTTGAAGTTTTCTTTGCTTACTTTCTTTTTCAAAAGAAAGTAAGTTGGTGTTGATTGCGGTGAGGGTCCACCCGTTCCCATCCCGAACACGGAAGTTAAGCTCACCTGCGCCGAAAATACTTGTCTGGAGACGGACCGGGAAGATAGGTAACGCCAACACGAAGAGCGGACAGCTTAGGCTGTCCGTTTTTTGCTGTCTTAATATGACCTGACCTATGGAATTGCGGTTTTATGGGTAGTATCAAGAAATGGAAGGCCCCCGCCATTGGCGGGGGCCTTCGTCTGTATTCTGTATTGCGTTTTATACCCGATAGCGCTTCTGCTTGATGTAGGAGCAGTGGAGCAGGGCGTGGGCCAGGGGGCTGCCGGGCTCGCCCAGATAGCTGTGGTAGACGGTCTGTACCACCGGATTCTTGTGGCTGCGGCGGTACTCCATGTCCTGATCCTGCTTGTAGAGAGCGGCGGCCCGCAGGGCTTTGATGTCGGTAAAGTTACGCACGTCGGCGTGCTGGATGGGTTGTCCGCCGCCGTTGATGCAGCCGCCGGGACAGGCCATAAACTCCACAAAGTCGTAATTCAGAGTGCCGTCCTTGATGCCGTCCAGCACCAGCTTCACGTTGTGAAGGCCGGAGGCCACGCACACACGAACGGTGCGGCCGGGCAGCTCATAGCTGGCCTCCTTGACGCCCTCCATACCACGGACCTCGTAGTACTCCAGGGGAGCCATACCGTCGCCGGTCAGTTCCTCCACCACGGTGCGGAGAGCCGCCTCCATGACGCCGCCGGAGGCACCGAAGATGGTGGCGGCGCCGGTGGAGATGCCAAGCATCTCGTCAAATTCGCCGTCAGGTAGGTGATCGAAGAGCATACCGGCCTGGGTGATCATGCGGCCCAGCTCCCGGGTGGTGAGGGACACGTCCACCGGCATACAGCCGTTGGGCAGCCGCTGCTCCTCTCGGCGGACCTCGTACTTTTTGGCGGTGCAGGGCATGATGGAGACCACGAAGATATCGTGGGGGTCAATGCCCGCCTGCTCAGCATAGTAGGTTTTGACCAATGCGCCGAACATCTGCTGAGGAGAGCGGCAGGTGGATACGTTGCGGATCATTTCGGGGGCGTGCTGCTCCATGTACCGGATCCAGCCGGGGGAGCAGGAGGTGATGAGGGGGAGCACCCCGTCGCCGCGCAGCCGGTGGAGGAACTCGGTGCCTTCCTCCATGATGGTGAAGTCGGCGGCGGTGTCCACGTCGAACACCTTGTCAAAGCCCAAACGGCGGAGCGCGGTGACCATCTTGCCCTCCACGTTGGTGCCGATGGGCAGGCCGAAGCACTCTCCCAGGGTGACTCGGATGGAGGGAGCGGGACCCACCACAACGTGCTTGGTGGGATCGGCCAGGGCGGCCAGCACCTGGGCGGTGTCGTCCTTTTCAGACAGCGCGCCGGTGGGGCAGGCCACAATGCACTGGCCGCAGGACACGCAGTCCACCTCGTTCAGGTCACGGTCGAAGGCACAGCCGATGTGAGTGGCAAAGCCACGGTCGTTGGGGCCGATGACGCCCACCTCCTGGGTGGCCCGGCACACAGCGGTGCAGCGGCGGCAGAGGACGCACTTGGAGTTGTCCCGCACCAGATGGGGGGCGGAATCCTCGATCTGAGGATACATATTGTCACTGGCGTAACGCACCGCGTCAATGCCCAGATCAGCGGCCAGCTGGCGCAGCTCGCAGTGGCTGTTGCGGGCGCAGGTCAGGCAGTCCATGCGGTGGTTGGAGAGGATTAGCTCCAGGGTGAGCTGGCGGGATTTCCGGACCCGCTCCGTGTTGGTGTACACCTCCATGCCTTCGGCCACGGGGTAGACACAGGAGGCCACCAGGCTCTTGGCACCCTTGACCTCCACCACGCAGATGCGGCAGGCGCCGATCTCGTTGATGTCCTTCAGAAAGCACAGAGAAGGAATGTTGAAGCCCGCGGAACGGGCGGCTTCCAGCACCGTGGTCCCGGCGAGAACGGTGACGGGAATATCGTTGATGCGCAGAGATACCATCTTTTCGTCCATGTCCGTTCCCTCCCTTACTGCTTGCTGATGGCGCCAAAGCGGCAGTGATCCATACAGGCGCCGCACTTGATGCACTTGGACTGGTTGATGATATGGGGCGCCCGCACCGCGCCGGAGATGGCGCCGGTGGGACAGCCCTGGGCGCAGCGGGTACAGCCCTTACACTTGGCGGGGTCCACCACATACTGGATCAGGGCCTTACACACGCCGGCGGGGCAGCGCTTCTCGTAGATATGGGCCTCGTACTCCTCCCGGAAGTGCTTCAGGGTGGAGAGCACCGGGTTGGGGGCGGTCTGGCCCAGGCCGCACAGGGCGGACTGCTTGATGTGGTTGCACAGCTCCTCGATGGTGTCCAGATCCTCCGGTTCGCCGTTGCCCTCGGTGATCTTGGTCAGCAGGCCCAGCAGCCGCTTGGTGCCGATCCGGCAGGGGGCGCACTTGCCGCAGGACTCATCCACGATGAACTCCAGATAGAACTTGGCAATGTCCACCATGCAGTTGTCCTCGTCCATGACGATGAGGCCGCCGGAGCCCATCATGGAGCCGATGGAGGCCAGGGACTCGTAGTCGATGGGGGTGTCGATGAGGGAGGCGGGAATACAGCCGCCGGAGGGGCCGCCGGTCTGGGCGGCCTTGAACTTCTTGCCGCCGGGGACGCCGCCGCCGATGTCCTCCACCACGGTACGCAGGGTGGTACCCATGGGGACCTCCACCAGGCCGGTGTTGGTGATCTTGCCGCCCAGGGCGAACACCTTGGTGCCCTTGCTCTTCTCGGTACCGATGGCGGCGAAGGCCTCGGCTCCATGGTTAAAGATCCAGGTGATGTTGGCGTAGGTCTCCACGTTGTTGAGCAGGGTGGGCCGGTCAAACAGACCCTTTACAGCGGGGAAGGGGGGACGGGTCTTGGGCTCGCCCCGGTGACCCTCGATGGAGCGCATGAGGGCGGTCTCCTCGCCGCAGACGAAAGCGCCGGCGCCCAGCCGCAGCTCCAGGTCGAAGTCAAAGCCGGAGTCAAAGATGTTTTTGCCCAGCAGGCCGTACTCCTTGGCCTGGCCAATGGCGGTCTCCAGCCGCTTGACGGCGATGGGATACTCGGCACGGACGTAGATGTAGCCCTGATGGGCGCCTACGGCGTAGCCGGCGATGGTCATGGCCTCGATGATGGTGTGGGGATCGCCCTCCAGCACGGAGCGGTCCATAAAGGCGCCGGGGTCGCCCTCGTCGGCGTTACAGCAGACGTATTTCACACCGTCGGGGCTCACTGCGTTGGCGGTAAACTGCCACTTCAGGCCGGTGGGGAAGCCGGCGCCGCCGCGGCCACGAAGGCCGGAGGCCAGCACGGTGTCGATGACCTGCTGGGGCGGCATCTGCTCGGTGAGGATCTTGCCCAGAGCGGCGTAGCCGTCCACGCCGATGTACTCGTCGATGCTCTCCGGGTTGATGACGCCGCAGTTGCGCAGGGCGATGCGCTGCTGGTGCTTATAGAACTGAGTCTCGGTCAGAGAGGTGACGGCCCCCTCCTCGCTGGCGCTCTTGTTGAGCAGGCGCTTGACGATACGGCCCTTGACGATGTGCTCGGAGACGATCTCCTCCACGTCGTCCACGGTGACGTGGGTATAGCAGGCTCCTTCCGGATAGATGGTGACGATGGGACCCAGGGCGCACAGGCCGAAGCAGCCGGTACGGACCACCTTGGCCTCCTTCTCCATGCCCTGCGCCACCAGCTGCTTCTCAAACTCCTCGATGATTTTCAGGCTGTTGGAGGAGGAGCAGCCGGTACCGGTGCAGACCAGGATGTGAGAACGGATAAAACTCATCTCTTCACCCTCCCTTATTCGGCTGCGCCGATGGTGTACTCTTCCACCACCCGGCCGTTGACCAGATGCTCACTGACAAGGGAGGCTACCTTGTCGGGGGTCATCTTCACATAGGTGACCTTCTCCTGACCGGGCACATAGACCTCCACAATGGGCTCCAGGCGGCAGACGCCGATGCAGCCGGTCTGGGACACCGTTACATTTTTCAGGTCCCGCTTGTTCACTTCCTCCAGCAGGGCGTTGAGGACAGGGCGGGCGCCGGCGGCGATGCCGCAGGTGGCCATGCCCACCACAACGCGGATGCGGTCGTCTCCCGAGTCCCGCAGATCGATCTGGCTGCGCATCCGATCCCGGATGGCCTGCAGTTCTGCAAGTGTTTTCATGCTTTCATCCCCTTATTTTCTCGTAACAGCATTTCTTGTTCCTGGAGATAGTCCCTGATCCAGAGGATGACCTCCGGTTCCGCCAGGGAGATCTCGGGTCCCAGCTGAGCCCGCAGTTCCTCTGTGGTCAGCTGGAAACGGTTGTTGTCAATGGTATGGACGTAGTGCAGCTCCAGCTGGGGCGTCCCCTGGAGTAGGAGCGTGATGGTGCCGGCCATATCACCCACCGGGGGGCAGTCGATATGGGCGGGGCGGAACTGGGCGGTGACGGTGGTGCCCACGCCCTCCGTGCTGTCAATGGTCAGGCTGCCGCCGGTCTGCTCCACCGCCATACGCAGCAGTGGAATCCCCAGCCCCATCTTTCTGGTGGTGCGGGTGGTGGTGAAGGGATCGCTGACCTGGGCCAGCAACTCCGGACTCATGCCCCTGCCGTTGTCCACGATGGTGAAGGTAATGGCCTCCGGCGTTTCCGACAGGGTGAGATCAACCAGAGTGGCCTTGGCGGAAATGGAGTTCTGGGCAATGTCCAGTATGTGGAGTGCAATTTCTTTCACGTCTCTTCGCCTCCGTGGTCGCGGCTCCTCCCCGCGGCTCCGCGCTTCATTGTCACGCTGCGCTCGCTTCGCGGCCGGGTCGCCTTCCCTGCGACTCGGGCTGGTCTGCGGGCCGCAAAGCGGCCCTGCGCTCGCCCTCGCTTCGGTGCAGGCTCCCCTGCTCAGCGGCTCCGCGCTTCTTTTTTACTTATACATATCCAGAATGGGGCCCACCTGGTCGGGGGTGAGGCGGCCGTACACGTCGTTGTTGATCATCATGACCGGGGCCAGGCCGCAGGCGCCCACGCAGCGGCAGGAGTCCAGAGAGAACTTGCCGTCGGCGGTGATGGAGCCGGGGACGATGCCCAGCTTCTGCTCCACCGCGTTCAAAATGGCGGCGGCGCCCTTGACGTAGCAGGCGGTGCCCAGACAGACCGAGATCTGATACTTGCCCTTGGGGTTCAGGGTAAACTGGGCATAAAAAGAGGCCACCCCGTACACTTCGGACAGCGGAATCTCCAGCCCTTCCGCCACGATGATCTGGACCTCCTCGGGCAGATAGCCGAAGATTTCCTGGGCGGCCTGGAGAACAGGCATGGTAGCGCCTGGCTGTCCCTTGTGCTCGGCGATGACCTTCCGCAGGCGTTCTTCCTGCTCAGGTGTCCCACGATAGGGGACCACAGTCTTGCAGTTTGGCATAGGTGCGTCCTTCCTTTCTGAAACAATTAGTTTAGTTTTACTTTCAAGGCACTATTATAGCGAAAAAAAGCCGGTTGTAAAGAGTTTCCATGGTTAAAAATACAAAACTATATAGTTTAAATTGAAGTATTGCACAAAAAGGATGGGAGTAAAAAACAGCCCTGTTGTTACATCGGTACTTTTTCTGATCAGGAGAAAATACGGATGGGGCCAACAGGGCAAGCAGTTACTTTATGGAAAGTATAGCACATCAAACTACTGTTGTAAAGAAAGTTATCCCGGGACGGATTTACACTCGGCAGGCCAGGCGCTGGATCACGGCCTGAGGGGTACATTCCGGAAGATCCAGCATATGCTCCGCGCCCCACACCTGATCCAGGTAGTGGGCGTCGGAATTGGTAAGCAGCAGCAGGTCCTTCAGATCGGGCCGCCGGGCCAGCTCCGGGGGACAGCGGTGGGACAGCTCGGCGGCGGAAAATCCCAGGTCAGGGTCCCACAGCCCCAGCACGCTCAGCAGGGAGAAGGAGGGACGGTCGATGTGGGAGGGGAAGGCGGCGCCGCCCCACTGGGTTACCAGCCGGGGAACCTCAGAAAGGGGAATGTCGGTGCATCCGGACAGGAAGGCGGTCTCCACCCCCAGAATGCCGTCCCCGTCGTCCATCCGCAGCTGTTTGCCAAACCGGTCGGGATTGTTGCGGATAGGAGGGAGGTGCCTGGCGATCTCGCTGGAAAAGGCCTCCGCCCGCTCCGGGTCGGGGAAGAGGCAGACCACATGGATCTCCTCCTGGGTACACAGCTCCATACCGGCCAGGGCGGTGAGGCCGTGGGCCTGGGCGGCCCGGCAGAAGGAGGCGCAGTTGCCGCAGCTGTTGTGGTCGGTGAGGGCCACGATCTCCAGCCCGGCCAGGGCGCACATGGCGGCCAGATTGGCGGGGGTCATCTCGTCGCTGCCGCAGGGCGACAGACAGGAGTGTAAATGTAGGTCATAATAAAACTGCACGGAGATGCCCCCTTTTGGACATAGAGAGATATACGGGTCTGTCGCCCGTCCGCGCCGCAGGCGCGTCCAAGCGTTTTTACCGCAGGTAAAAACCTTGCCGCAGGGCGGATTTATTCCGCCCGAGGAAGTGAAAAAAGGGACCCCCGCGGGGCTGTCGCCCCGTGGGGTGACAGGCAGGAATGTAAATGCAGGTCATAATAAAATTGCAAAGAGATCCCCCTTTCCAGTCATCATAAGATTAGGCCAGCAGCTGACCCAGCCGGCAGGCGGCGGCAAAGGTGTCCAGGCCAACCCCCAGCAGGTTGACCTCTTTTTCCTGGGCGCGGCGGAGCAGGTCGGCGTCGGGCTGGACCCCCTCGGTGAGGATCACGCAGGAGACATCGGCCATCAGTGCCACAGCGGCCACGTTCTGGTTGGACATAATGGTGAGCCAGGCGCAGTCCTGGCCGGCCCGGCCCATGACCCAGCTGAGCAGATCGCCCACATAGCCGCCGCTCACCGGCCGCTCCGGCTGGGCCAGGTGGAAGGCCGTCAGGCCCATGGAATGGATCAATTCCTGTACAGTCATTGTCATATGCCTCCTCCATTTGGTGAAACAAAAGGGCGCGTTACAGAGAAGGATTTCTGCAACGCGCCCAATGGTCTACTTGTTCGACGGTTCCGGCTGACAGCGGCGGAAGGGGGGCGGCAGGTAGTCGTCCGCCTCGTCCTTGCCTGCCATAGAGCGCATACGCTCCCGCACCTTGAAGATACAGTCCTCCACCGTGGCCCGGCCCAGGATCACATCCTCCGCAAAGGCGTGGCAGGATGGGGCGCCGCAGGACCCGCAGTGGAGACCAGGCAGGTGGGATTCCAGCTCCTGAATCCGCAGCTGCTTGTTCAGGGCGGCACCCAGGTCCTGGTCCAGGACAAATGTGGGTAAGTACTGTAATTCCTTGTCCCGCCGGACAATGTCCCGTTCCGCCCCCTCGAACCGGAAGCGGTTCCGGGACACCGGCTGGCCCTTCATCAGGCTTTTCAGGCGCATCTTGGCGGCATAGGGATTTTCCACCGTGAAGCAGCCCCCCACGCACCCCTGGGTGCAGGCGGACAGCTCCAGAAAATCGGCCTCCGGCAGGCGGCCGTCCTCGATCTCCTCCAGCATCCGGATCACGTTGTTGATACCGTCCACCGCCACACAGCGCTCCCGCAGCCGGGCGGCGCTCTCGCCGCCGCAAGAAGCCCAGCCCATTCCGATGATACCGGCGGAGGTCATGGGCTCCACGGTCTCCAGGTGCTTCATGGGGCTGAGGAGACGCAGATAGATGTCCCGGATGGCGAAGGCGCCATCCAGCACCGGATGGCTCAGACCCTCGGACTCACGGGCGGCGGTCACTTTGGAGGAGCAGGGGACGATGGCAAAGACCCCGATCCGCTCCGGGGGCAGGCCGGTCTCCTCCGCCGCCTCCCGCCGGGCCAGAATGGCCGCCAGCTCCATGGGCAGGATGGTGCAGGCCACATGACCCATCAGCTTGGGAAAGCGCATCCGGATGAGCCGGAGCACCGTGGGGCAGGAGGAGGAGATCAGGGGGGTGACGGAGGCCGGTCCCTCACAGATGCACTGGCGCTCAAAGTCGGAGAGCATCTCGGCGGCCTTGGCCACCTCGTACACCTTGTGAAAGCCGATCTCCAGCAGGGCGTTGAGCACGATGTCAATGTTGTCCAGATTGTGGAACTGCCCGTAGAGGGCAGGCTCCGGCAGGGCAACGCAATATTCATACCGGGACAGCACATCCAGACTGTCGCCCACCGACTTGATAGCCTTGTGTGGGCAGATCCGGATGCACTCGCCGCAGTCGATGCAGCGGTCGGGCAGGATGGTGGCCTTGCGGCCCCGGACGCGAATGGCCTCGGTGGGGCAGCCTTTGATGCAGGAGGTACAGCCCCGGCAGCGGCGGCTGTCCAGTACCACGGAATGCTTCATCGCCATGGCACTGCCTTACCTCCCTTCGCCAGAGACATGATTCACTGGGGGATTTTGATTTTGACCGTGACGGTGGTACCCTTGCCCACCTCGGTGTCAATGGTCATCTCGTCGGAGTAGCGCTTCATGTTGGGCAGACCCATGCCGGCGCCGAAGCCCAGCTCCCGGGCGGTGGAACCGGCGGTGGAGTAGCCCTCCTGCATAGCCTGCTCTACGTCGGGAATGCCGGGGCCGGAATCGATCATGCGGATCACGATCTGGTCCATCTCCACCTCCACCTCGGCCTGACCGCCGTCGGCGTGGATGACCATGTTGATCTCGCCCTCATACATACAGATGGAGGCCCTGCGGATCACGTCCTGGGGCAGGCCCAGCTTCTTCAGGGTCAGCTTCATCTTGCTGGAGGCTTCGCCGGCCTCGATGAGGTCGCCGCCCTCCACGGGGTATACCAGTCTAATCGTTTCCATCGCCATTCCCTCGCAATCCATTGTAGTAAAGCAGGCCGCAGGCCTCGTACATCCGCTTGGGGCAGGTCATAACCACGATGTCCCGTTCCTCGGCCAGACTGAGGATATCCTTGCCCGGCACCTTGCCCCGGACAAAGACGATGCACTTCATCTCCACCATGTCTGCCGTACGGACCACCTGCGGATTGACCAGGCCGGTGAGCAGAAGCGCCTGATTTTTTACGAAAGCAAGCACATCGCTCATGAAATCGCTGCCGCAGGCGGACATGACCTCCCGGTCCAGATGATCCTCACCCCACAGTACCGTGGCGTTGAGAATCTGTTTGATGTCGGAAAGCAGCATTGCCTTCCCCCCTTCCGTGGGAAAACTAAACTCTCAGTTCATGGGCATTGTACCACAAAACAGCTGGAAGTGCAAAGGGTTCGTTGAATCTTTCACAAAGTTTTTGTAGTAGACTGCTTGGTTTTGGTGATACCACGCTATTGACAGGGGAGTAGTTTGATGGCTATAATATGCTTTATCAAGATAAAGCGGTCAACTGTAATGGCTTTGGAAGTACCGCTATCTTGGAGTTTTATTTTAAAATTGGAATCAAGGAGGCCATCTATCATGGGTAACGAGCGAGTGTACAATTTCTCCGCGGGCCCGTCCATGCTGCCGCTGGAAGTACTGGAGCGCGCCGGATCTGAAATCACCAATTATCAGGGTTCCGGTATGTCAGTCATGGAGATGAGTCACCGTTCCAAGGTGTTCCAGAAGATTTTTGACGACACCCAGGCCAAGTTCCGCAAGCTGATGAACGTGCCTGAGGGATATAAGGTTCTCTTCCTCCAGGGCGGCGCGTCCACCCAGTTCTCCATGGCGCCCCTGAACCTGATCGGCAAGACCGGCAAGGCCGACTATGCCGTCACCGGCAATTTCTCCAACATTGCCTACAAGGAGGCCAAGAAGTACGGCGAGATCAATCTGGCCGCCTCCTCCGCTGACAAGAACCACACCTACATCCCCACCCAGGACCAGCTGAAGCTGGACCCTGAGGCCAGCTACTTCTATTACTGCGCCAACAACACCATCTACGGCACCGAGTGGCAGTATGTCCCCGAGACCAACGGGGTGCCCATCGTGTGCGATATGTCCTCCGACATCCTGTCCCGCCCGGTGGACGTGAGCAAGTACGGCATCATCTTTGCCGGCGCCCAGAAGAACATGGCCCCCGCCGGTCTGACGGTGGTCATCATCAAGGAAGAGCTGGCCGGCAACGAGCTGCCCTACACCCCCCTCATGATGAACTACAAGACCATGATCGACAAGGATTCCATGTACAACACCCCGCCCTGCTGGTGCATCTATATGCTGGGTCTGGTGCTGGACTGGCTGGAGTCCAAGGGCGGCATCCCCGGCATGGAGGCCATCAAGCACGCCAAGGCCCAGATGCTGTACGACGTGATCGACAACTCCAAGCTGTTCACCTGCGCCGTGGAGCCCGGCTCCCGTTCCGACATGAACGTGGTGTTCCGCACCGGCAATGACGAGCTGGACGCCCAGTTCGTCAAGGAGAGCGTGGAGGCCGGCTTCACCAATCTGAAGGGCCACCGCTCCGTGGGCGGTATGCGCGCTTCCATCTATAACGCCATGCCCACCGAGGGCGTGGAGAAGCTGTGCGATTTCATTAAGGCGTTTGAAAAGAATCATTGACAGGAGGCAATGCCATCATGTTTCGTATTAAGACACTGAATAAGATTTCTCCTGCCGGCCTGTCCGTGCTGGATCAGACCCGCTTTTCCGTCAGCGACGACGTGGAGAACGAGGACGGCATCCTGGTCCGCTCCGCCGATATGCACGAGTATCAGTTCCCCGACTCCCTCCGGGCCATCGCCCGGGCGGGCGCCGGTACCAACAATATTCCCATCGACCGCTGCTCCGAGGCGGGCATCGTGGTGTTCAACACCCCCGGCGCCAATGCCAACGCCGTGAAGGAGCTGGCCCTGTGCGCCCTGCTGCTGGCCTCCCGGAAGATCACCGCCGGAGCCGAGTGGGTCAAGACCCAGGCTGGGGCCGGGGCCGATGTGGAGAAGGTGGTGGAGAAGGGCAAGAGCCAGTTTGTGGGCCCTGAGATCGCCGGCAAGACCCTGGGCGTCATCGGCCTGGGCGCCATCGGCGTCCAGGTGGCCAACATCGCCACCAAGCTGGGCATGACCGTCTACGGCTACGACCCCTTCCTCAGCGTGGACGCCGCCCTGTCCCTGTCCCGCATGGTCCACCGGGCCATGGACCTGGAGACCATCTATAAAAACTGCGACTACATCACCCTCCATGTGCCTCAGACCTCTGAGACCAAGGGGATGATCAACGAGGACGCCTTCCACATGATGAAGGGCGGCGTGCGCATTCTCAACCTGGCCCGGGGCGGTCTGGTCAACGACGACGATATGCTGGCGGCCCTGGATTCCGGCAAGGTGGCCGCCTACGTCACCGACTTCCCCAACAACAAGATTCTCCAGGGCAAGAATGTCATTGCCATCCCCCATCTGGGCGCTTCTACCCCCGAGAGCGAGGAGAACTGCGCCGTCATGGCCGCCCAGGAGCTGAAGGATTACCTGGAGAACGGCAACATCAAGAACTCCGTCAACCTGCCCACCCTGGTGCAGGAGTGGAGCGGCGTGTCCCGGCTGTGCATCATTCACCGGAACATTCCCGGCGCCATCGCCAACATCACCGGCCTGCTGTCCCGGGATGGGGTCAACGTGGAGAACATGACCAACAAGTCCAAGAAGGACTACGCCTATACCGTGGTGGATCTGGGCAGCCGTATCACCGACACCGTGGCCAACGAGATCCGCGCCCTGGAGGGCGTGTTCCGTGTCCGGGTGCTCAATCATTAAGGATTGACAAAAAGGGCGAAACAAGTTAAAATCTGACGTGCAAGGGAGCTTCCGCGAGGAGGCTGAGAGGAGGGGAGAGTCCCTCGACCTGACCTGATTTGGGTAATGCCAACGTAGGGACGCAGCACAAGTTCCGTGCGGAGTCTCCTCCGTCCGGAGGAGTTTATTTGACGTACAGAGAAGCGGCGGGTCCCGTTGGGGCCCGCCGCTTTTTGCGTGCCCATCCATCCAGAGAAAGAAGGAACAGCAATGAAATGCGTATTGACCATCGCCGGCAGCGACTCCAGCGGCGGCGCCGGTATCCAGGCTGATCTCAAGACCATGACCTGCCTGGGGGTGTACGGTATGAGCGCCATCACCGCCCTTACCGCTCAGAATACCACCGGCGTCCGGGATGTGCTGGAGGCCACCCCGGAGTTTGTGGGGGAGCAGCTGGACTGCATCTTTGAGGACATCCGGCCCCAGGCCGTGAAGATCGGCATGGTGTCCTCCGCCCCCATCATCAAAGTTATCGGCGCCAAGCTGCGGCAGTACGGGGCGGAAAACATCGTGGTGGACCCGGTGATGGTGTCCACCAGCGGCTCCGCCCTGATGCAGGACAGCGCCCTTACAGCCCTGATGGAGGAGCTTTTCCCCCTGGCAGCCATCATCACTCCCAACATCCCCGAGGCCCAGCGGCTGTGCGGCTTTGCCATTGAGACGGAGGAGGATATGCTGCGGGCCGCTGAGACCATCGGGAAAACTATGGAGGGCGCGGTGCTGGTAAAGGGCGGCCACCTGAGCCACAGCGCCGACGATCTGCTGTGGCAGAAGGGCCAGGTCCACTGGTTCCGTTCCCCCCGGGTGGACAACCCCAACAACCACGGCTCCGGCTGTACTCTGTCCTCCGCCATCGCCTCCTTCCTGGCTCTGGGTGAGGAGCTGCCCGGTGCGGTACAGAAGGCCAAAGCCTACATCACCGCCGCCATGGAGGCCAAGCTGGACCTGGGCCGGGGCAGCGGCCCCCTGTGGCACAACTACGCCGTCCCGGCGGGGGGCGGCTTCCAACAGGGGAGGGGAGAGGCGTGAGGCAGCAGACCGCCGTCAAAAAGCTGGCCATCGCCAGCCTGCTCACCTCAGTGGCGGTGGTGGGCAGCCTGGTTTCCTTCCCGGTGCTGGGGTCCCGGTGCTCCCCGGTGCAGCACATGGTCAACATCCTGTGCGCTGTGTTCCTGGGGCCCTGGTACGGGCTGGCATCCGCCTTTGCCGCCAGTCTGCTGCGTAACCTGCTGGGTCTGGGCACCCTGCTGGCCTTCCCCGGCAGCATGGTGGGGGCGCTGGTGTGCGGCCTGACCTATTGGGGCACCCGCAACCTTGGGGCTACCTGCGTGGGCGAGGTCTTTGGCACCGGCATCCTGGGCGGCCTGGCCGCCTGGCCCATTGCCAATCTGATTTTGGGCCAGGGCGTGGCGGCCTGGGCCTATATGGGTCCCTTCCTTATCTCCACTGTGGGCGGTTCGGTCATTGCTGGGGCGGTGCTCTTTGCCCTCAAGCGCTCCGGCGGCCTGGACGTGATGCAGACTCTGGTCAGGCGGTGAAGGGCATGGAACGAATGGAATTTGCCGCCATGCTGGCGGAAGTGCGGGAGCGCGCCCCCCTGGTCCAGTGCATCACCAATATCGTCACCGTCAACGACTGCGCCAACATCCTGCTGGCGGCGGGGGCTTCCGCCACCATGGCCCACCATCCCCTGGAGGTGGCCGACGCGGTGGCCGGGGTCCAGGCCCTGGTCCTCAATCTGGGGGCTGTGGGTGACCGGGAGGCCATGCTCATTGCCGGAAAAGAGGCCAACCGGCTGGGCGTACCGGTGATCTTCGACCCGGTGGCCGCCGGGTTTACCGGCCTGCGGCGGGAGACCGCCCGTACCTTGCTGGAAGAAGTGCGGTTTGCCGTTATCCGGGGCAACGCCTCGGAGATTCGCTCGCTCACCGAGGATAAAGAGGGAGGCAGCGGGGTGGATGTGGCCCAGGCCGACGCGGTCACCGAGTCCGGCCTGCCTCAGGCTGCGGAGCTGGCCTCCGCCCTGTCCAAGCGGACCGGGGCGGCGGTGACCCTCTCTGGGGCGGTGGATGTGATTGCCCAGGGGGAGCGGGTGCTCTTCCTCCGCAACGGCAGCCCCACCATGGCCCGGATCACCGGCAGCGGCTGTATGCTGTCCGCCCTGACTGGGGCCTTCTGCGGAGCCAGCCCGGACAAGCCCTTTGAGGCGGCTGCCGCTGCCGCCGCCAGTATTGCCCTGGCGGGCGAGCGGGCGGAGGAGCTGCGGCTCAGGAAGGGGACGGGCAACGCCACCTTCCGCATCGATCTCATCGACAGCGTGTTCAACCTGACGGGGGAACAGCTGATACAAGGAGTGCGCTATGAAGTTTACCAAGGATGAAATTCGGCGGGGTATGACCCTCTACGCCGTCACCGACCGGAGCTGGCTGGGGGAGCGTACCCTGGCCCAGGTGGTGGAGGAGGTGCTGAAAGGGGGCGCTACCTTCCTCCAGCTGCGGGAGAAGGAGCTGGATCAGGCCGCCATTCTGGCGGAGGCCAAGGAGATCCAGGCCATTGCCGGGCGCTATCATGTGCCCTTTGTCATCAACGACAGCGTGGACATCACCCTGGCCTGTGACGCCGACGGGGTCCATGTGGGTCAGACCGACCTGATGGGCCGGGATGTGCGCGCCCTCATCGGCCCGGACAAGATTCTGGGCATCACCGCCAACACCGTGGAGCTGGCGGTGGCGGCGGAGCGGGCCGGGGCCGACTACATCGGCGCCGGGGCGGTGTTCGGCACCACCACCAAGCAGAACGCCAAAAATCTCAGCCTGGATACCCTGAAGGCCATCTGCCAGGCGGTGTCCATTCCGGTGGTGGCCATCGGCGGCATCAACGCCCACAATCTGCCCCAGCTGACGGGAACCGGAGCGGCGGGAGCCGCCGTGGTGTCCGCCCTCTTTGCTCAGAAGGATCCGGAGGCGGCTGCCCGGCATCTGCGGGCGCTGGCGGACAAGATGGTGGCCAGCCATGGATAAAAAGTTCTGTATCTTTGACATGGACGGTACTCTGGTGGACTCCATGCCCATCTGGAAGTCCCTGGGCAAAGACTACCTGGAGGCCAGAGGGCATCAGCCCACCCAGGCCCAGCTGGCCGCCATGGGCCCCATGACCATGCTGGAGGGGGCCGCCTTTCTCATGGAGACCTTTGGGGTGGAGGGTCCGCCGGAGCGCATTATTGGGGAGATGCACGCCGTCATGGAGACCCACTACCGTACCGACATCCCCCTGAAGCCGGGGATTCAGGACTATCTGGAGGGGCTGAAAAGGCAGGGGACCCGGATGTGTGTGGCCACCGCCACGGCGGAACCGCTGGCCCGGGCCTGCCTGGAGCGGCTGGGGGTGGCTCACTATTTTGACTTTATCCTCAGCTGTGAGACGGTAGGGAAGGGCAAGACCCAGCCCGATGTCTACCTGGAGGCTGCCCGCCGCATGGGGAGCGTCCCGGAAGATACCGCCGTCTTTGAGGACGCCCTTTACGCCGCACAAACGGCGAAAGAGGCGGGATTTTACACCGTTGGAGTGCCGGAGGCGGCCTATGGTCAGGATTGGCCTGCCCTGGCTGCTTTGGCGGATGAAACCATCTTGGATTGGAGGAAGGCCCTATGACCGTAACCCAACGGCTTTATGAAGCGGCAAAGCCCATCTGGCAGGCCTGCCACGACCACCCCTTTGTGAAAGGTATCGGGGACGGCACCCTGGACCGGGAGAAGTTTCAGTATTTTCTGCTCCAGGATTATCTGTATCTCTTCGACTACGCCAAGGTGTTTGCCTGGGGTGTGGTGAAGGCCAGGGACCCTGAGCTGATGCGGTTCTTCTCCGCCAATGTGGACGCCATTCTGGGGGGCGAGATGAAAACCCACCGGGCCTATATGGCACGCCTGGGCATCACCGAGGAGCAGGTGTTCCAGGTGAAGCCCGCCCTGCCCAACCTGTCCTACACCAGCTATATGCTCTCGGCGGCCGCCGCCGGCGGCCCGGCGGAGATCGTGGCCTCCATTCTGGCCTGCTCCTGGAGCTACGCTGAGATCGGCGCCCGGCTGGCGCAGATCCCCGGCGCGGCGGACCATCCCTTCTACGGCGAGTGGGTGCGTGGCTACTCCAGTCAGGAGTACCAGGACACCAACGACGCCCTGGTGGCCCGGATGGACGCTCTGGCGGAGGGCTGCACCGAAGAGGAGTATCAGCGGCTGGAGGACATCTTCGTGGTGTGCAGCCGGTATGAGCTGGGCTTCTGGGAGATGGCATGGAGGCTGGAACCGTGAGCGCCCTGGAATTTCGTCAGGTGTCCTACCAGTATCCCTCGGAGGACTTCGATATCATCGACCGGCTGTCCTTTCAGGTGGAGCCGGGGTCCTTTCACTGTGTCCTGGGGGTGAGCGGCTGCGGTAAGAGCACCATTTTCCGCATGACCAATGGCCTGCTCCAGCCCAAGGCTGGGGAGATCCTGGTGGACGGACAGCCCATCGGGGGCCGGAAGCGGTACTGCGGCTATATGCCCCAGAAGGATCTGCTCTTCCCCTGGCGGACGGTGGGGGAGAACGTGGCCCTGCCTCTGGAGATCGCCGGAGGCCTGTCCAAGGCCCAGCGGCGGCAGAAGGTGGAGGAGGCCCTGGCCGATGTGGGGCTGGAGGGCTGCTGCGACAAGATGCCGGACGAGCTGTCCGGCGGAATGCGGCAGCGGGCGGCCTTTGCCCGCACCATGCTGACGGGGAGCGACCTGCTGCTGCTGGACGAGCCCTTCTCCGCTCTGGACTTCCTCACCCGCATTTCCATGCAGGAGTGGCTGCTGGACCAGTGGGGGCGGCACAAAAAGACCATTTTGTTCATTACCCACGACGTGGAGGAGGCGGTGTTTCTCTCCTCCAGCGTGCTGGTGGTGGAGTCCACCCCCATCCACACCCTGACGGAGATCCCGGTGCCCGCCGCCTTCCCCCGGGACCGGTCCTGTCTCAAAAACCCGGAGATGGTGGAATTGAAGGAGCGGCTCATTACGCTGCTGAGAAAGCAGGTGATGGTATGAAGAAGGCCTGCAAAGCCAATCTGCCCGCCCTCATCTTCCTGCTGGTCCTGGTGATGGTGTGGCAGGCGGGGGCCATGGGCATGAACGCCTCCTACATCCTGCCCACCCCCGTTGAGATTTTCCAGCGGCTGTGGGAGCTGCGGGAGCCCCTCTTCACCGTTCATCTGCCCGCCACCATGACGGTGACCGCCATCGGTCTGGCCATCTCTTTGGTGCTGGGGCTGGCCCTGGCGGTGGCCATGGATGCCAGCGATATGGTGCGGCGGATGCTCTATCCCGTGGTGGTGGTGTCACAGACCATTCCCACCACCGCCATTGCGCCCCTGTTTGTGCTGTGGTTCGGCTATGGCATCTGGAGCAAGGTGCTGGTGACGGTGCTCATCACCTTTTTCCCCATCACCATTACGGTGTACGACGGCCTGCGTTCCGCCAAGACCGAGATGGCGGAGCTGCTCCAGACCTACGGCGCCACCCGCCGGGAAATCTTCTGGAAGATCAAGGCCCCCTGCGCCCTGCCCTACTTCTTCTCGGCCATCAAAATGGCGGTACCCATGAGCATCATCGGCGCGGCCATCGGGGAGTGGCTGGGGGCTCAGAGCGGCCTGGGCTACTTCTCACGACGGATGATGACCCAGCTGGACGGGGCGGGTGTGTTTGCCCCCATTGTACTGCTGTCGGCCACCGCCATGATCGCGGTGGGCATTGTGGCCCTGCTGGAGCGGAAGTTCGTCCGCTGGCGGGGAGAATCCTCATAAAGAAAGGAAAGATGGATATGAAACGAATTGCTGCGCTTGCTTTGGCGGGGTCCCTCCTCCTGGCCGGCTGTTCCGCCCCCGCCGGCGGCGGTCAGGAGACCGGCAGCCAGGATCAGCTGCGGGAGATCAGCGTGGTGCTGGACTGGTACCCCAACGCCCTCCATGCCTTCCTCTATGACGCCATCGAGAAGGGTTACTTTGAGGAGGAGGGGCTGAAGGTCAACATCCAGTTCCCCTCCAACGCCAACGACGCCATCTCCCTGGTGGCCGCCGGTCAGGCGGAGATCGGCCTGTACTACCAGCAGGACGTGATCATCGCCCGGGCCAACCAGGATGTGCCGGTGAAGTCCATCGGCGCGGTGGTTCAGGGCCCCCTGAACATCGTTCTCTCCCTGAAGGACAAGAACATCACCTCCCCGGAGGATCTGGTGGGCAAGACCGTGGGCTATGCGGGCACCGAGCTGTCCGAGGCCCTGATCCATTCCATCATGGCCTATGTGGGGGCCGATTCCAGCGACGTGACCCTCATCGACGTGGGCTTTGATCTCATGAGCTCCATGACCACCGGCAATGTGGACGCCACCATCGGCTGCCTGGTGAACCATGAGGTGCCCCAGCTGGAGGAGGAGGGATTTGCGGTCAACTACTTTGACCTGGACGACTACGGCGTGCCCACCTACTATGAGGGCGTGTTCCTGGCCAGCGATACCATGATCGAGGAGGAGCCGGAGGTGCTCCAGGGTTTCCTGCGGGCCTGCGCCAAGGGCTTTGACGATATGCAGGCCGACCCGGACGGCGTGCTCCAGATCCTGCTGGACAACCAGAACGAGGAGAACTTCCCTCTGTCCAAGACCGTGGAGCAGAAGAGCATGGATACCCTGCTGCCCATGATGGAGACTGCCGACGCTCCCTTCCTGTCCCAGAGCGCGGAGTGCTGGCAGGAGAATGTGGACTGGCTGCTGAGTGAGGGCCTCATTGACGAGGCTCCGGCGCTGGATGAGCTGTATGTGGACCTGCTGAGTGAATAACAAAAAATCGCCTGCTGCTCACGCAGCAGGCGATTTTTTGTTATCTTCTTCTGCGGCGTCCGCTGTAGCGGGAGCCGCCGCTGTAGGAGTAGCCGCCCCGGCGGCTGCCCCGCCGTCCTCCGAAGATGAGACGGCGGACAATGAAAAACAGGATAACCACCAGAAGGATGACCAGCAGAATCTTCACCCACAGCTGGGAGAAGAACTTCTGGATGCGGTCCAGATTGTACATAAGGGTGTCCACTTCCACCCCGATGCTGGCTACCAGGGGGAGGGAGCCGTACTCCTTGCCGTTGAAGCTGGCGGTGATGGTGCCCAGCACCTGGCCCTTTTCCACGGGGGCCTCCACGGAATTGGCGTTCAGGGTGTAGTCATACTTGAAGTCCTCGGTGGAGATGTCGTTGGGGAGCAGGGCGGAAATCTCACCCTGGGGTTCCAGAGTCACATAGTTGGTGCCCTTGCCCAGGGTGACCTCAATCTCGGGGATGTCCCGTTTGGTGGCGTCCAGAATGGTCTGGGTGGAGAAGTTGTTGAAGCCCCACTCAAACAGCCGGATGGTCTCGGAGAAGTCGGTGCGGCCCTTGCTGCCGCTGGTGCCCGGCTCCCGCTCACAGCCCATGACCACCGAGATCAGGCTCCGGTCCTCCTTGGTGGCGGCGGCAGCCAGGCAGTAGCCCGATTCGTTGGTGTGGCCGGTTTTGATGCCGGTGGCGTAGGAGTAGAGATAGCCGGTCACGTTCCAGTTGGAGATCAGGGCGTTGGTGGAGTGGACGGTGCGGACCTCGGGGTGAATGTTGGTGGCGGGCATATCGTAGCTTTTGGTGGTGACAATGGTACGGAAGGTCTCGTGCTTCATGGCCTCCTGGCACATGAGGAACACGTCGTAGGCGGAGGTATAGTGGTTGTCATCGTGGTAGCCGTGGGTGTTGGCAAAATGGGTGTTCGTCATGCCCAGCTCGGCGGCCCGCTGGTTCATCAGATCCACAAAGCTGGCCACATCGCCGGCCACCGCCTCGGCCATCACGTTGCAGGCCTCGTTGGCAGAGGGGATGAGAGCGGCGTACAGCAGGTCGATCACCCGGATCTCCTCCCCCTCCTTGATGTCGGCGGTGGAGGCGCCTTCCCCGATGCCGGTGTGGATGCTGGAGCTGGCGGTGACCACCTGATCCAGCGTGAGCTTGCCCTCGTCCACCGCCTCCAGGGTGAGCAGGCAGGTCATCACCTTGGTGATGGAGGCGGGGTACATCTTCTCGTGGGCGTTTTTCTCATACAGAATTTCGTTGGTGTTGGGGTCCACCAGAACGGCGGCTTTGGCGTTAACGTCCATCTCGTCCAAAATGGCGCTGCCGCTGCTGGCGGAGGCGAAGGTGGTGAGCAGTCCCGTCATCAGGACCAGGGAGAGAAACAGGGAGAGCAGTCTTGATTTTTTCATAGGAAACTCCATTTGTGTATGATATAATAGGAACAAAGTTTTCTCACCCATTATAACAAACCATGGACCTGGAAGCAACGGGAAGGCGGTTACAAATCATGAAGATTTCCAGACTGGAACTGATTTCCCTCCTGCTGGCTATCGCCTTTTCCGCCTTTGCGGCGGGGTGGTTCCTGCGGGGCGCCTCCACCGCCCAGCCGGTGCGGGTAGAAACGGAACATCTGCTGGCCCAGCCTACCGCCGTCATCGTTTCCGAAGCCCCGATCCAGCCGTCCGGAACCCCGGCGGCAGCCGAAACTCCGGCGGCCACGGCCTCCGGAAAAATCGACCTGAACACTGCAACGGCGGAGGAGCTGATGACCCTGCCCGGCATAGGGGAGAAGCGGGCGGCGGCCATCATTGCCGACCGTGAGGCAAACGGTCCCTTCCGGGTGCCGGAGGACCTGACCCGGGTGGACGGGATCGGCGAGGGCATTTTAAGCGGACTGATCGACCTGGTTACGGTTTCTTAAGTGAAAAAGGAGGATAAACCTTGAAGATATTGGTTGTGGACGACGAAAAGGTGCTGGTCAAAGGCATCAAGTTCAATCTGGAGAGCGAGGGCTACCAGGTGGAGGTGGGCTACGACGGGGAGGAGGCGGTGGAGCTGGCCCGGGGGGGCGGCTTCGACCTCATTATCCTGGACCTGATGATGCCCAAGATTGACGGCCTCCAGGCCTGTATGCGGATTCGGGAGTTCTCCAACGTGCCCATCATCATGCTCACCGCCCGCAGCGAGGACACCGACAAGATCATCGGCTTTGAGTGCGGGGCGGACGACTATATCACCAAGCCCTTCAACATTCTGGAACTGAAAGCCCGGGTGCGGGCCCTGCTCCGCCGGGCGGGCATGGCCGCCCAGCAGATGGGAGGAGGCCGCAAGCTGGTCATTGGACACATCACCCTGGACCCGGACGCCCGGGCGGCCTGGAAGGACGGCCAGAGTGTGGATCTCACCGCCAAGGAGTTCGATCTGATGGAGCTGCTCATGCGCAACCCCGGCCGGGTGTACAGCCGGGAGAATCTCCTCAACGTGGTGTGGGGCTATGAGTACGCCGGGGATTACCGAACGGTGGACGTCCATGTCCGCCGCCTGCGGGAGAAGCTGGAGCTGGACCCGGCCAACCCCCAGTATATCCTCACCAAGTGGGGCGTGGGCTATTATTTGAAGCATGGATAAGCAGAGAAGGGAAGAGGGGGCCAGGCGGGTGCCCTTCTGGCGGTCCCTCCGGGTCAAGTACGCCATGACCTATCTGGTCATCGTGGCGGCGGTGGTGGTGCTGCTCAACACCTATCCGGTGATGGTGACCCAGACCCTGGCCTACCAGTCCAAGCAGACCGCCCTGCAAAACCAGGCCTCGGTGCTGGCCTCCGCTCTGGCCACCGGGCCGGAGGCCCTGACCCAGGAGGGGGCCACCAAGACCGTCAGCCTGCTGCTGGGCAGCCTGGGGGTGACCCGGGTGGTGGTCACCGATCCCAGCGGTCTGGTGCTGTGCGACTTTCAGGAGGGCAGCCAGCGGGCGGATACCACCGGACAGTATGCCATGATCTGGGAGATTGTCACCGCCCTCCAGGGCAACGACGTGTTCCGCTCGGAGTATGAGGGCGGGGCGCTGTGCAGCCGGGCGGCGGTGCCGGTAACCTACCGCTCCATGACCCAGGGGGCGGTCTATCTCTATGAGTACGACGAACAGCAGGGAGCCCTGCTCCAGGGTATCCAGAACAACCTGCGTACCATCTCCGTGGTGATCTGTGTGGTGACGGCGGCCATGGGCGTGGTGTTCTCCAAGGCCCTCACCCGACGGATCGCCCTGCTGCTGCGGGGCATCCACACGGTGCGCCAGGGCGAATACAGCCATCGAGTCACCGTCAGAGGCGGGGACGAGCTCAGCCGTCTGGCCGATGAGTTCAACGAGCTTACCGGCCGTCTCCAGACCACCGAGGAGGTGCGCCGCCGCTTTGTGTCCGACGCCTCCCACGAGCTGAAAACCCCGCTGGCCTCCATTCGGCTGCTCACCGACTCCATCCTCCAGACGGACAACATGGACGGCGATACCGCCCGGGAGTTTCTCATCGACATCGGGGACGAGGCCGAGCGCCTCACCCGCATCACCGAAAAGCTGCTCACCCTCACCCGGCTGGACACCGCCCATGAGTTCCACACCGCTCCGGTGGATGTGAAGGCCGTGGTGGAGCGGGTGGAGCATATGCTCACCCCGTTGGCCCGGGCGGCGGAGGTGGAGCTGAAGCTGTCTCTTGAGAGCGGCTGCATCATTCGGGCCACCGAGGACGATTTGTACCAGGTGGCGTTTAACCTGATGGAGAACGCGGTGAAATACAACCTGCCCGGCGGAACGGTGACCGTGACCCTGGAGCGGGAGGGGGACCAGGTGGTCCTGCGGGTGGAGGATACCGGCGTGGGCATTCCGGAGGCCGATCTACCCAAGATTTTCGACCGGTTCTACCGGGTGGACAAGGCCCGCTCCCGGGCCGCCGGCGGCACCGGTCTGGGCCTGTCCATCGTCCGGGACACGGTGCGCCAGCACGGCGGAACCGTCACCGCCCGGCGGCGGGAGCCGGAGGGCACCTGCTTTGAAGTGCGATTTTCCTGCTGGACGGAGAAGGGAGGGGAGCAAGCATGAGCAGACGGGGTGTATCGGTGCTGCTCTGCGCCGCCCTTTTGACCGTCGGCGGCTGCGCCGCCCGGGAATCGGGGTCCGGAAGCCAGGAAGAGGGAAGCTATCTGATCTACTATTCCGCCCTGGCCGACCAGGAGGGAGAATCCGCCGTGGAAGGAGAACGCCGGGTCCTGTCCCAGGGACAGGAGACCATCCCCGGCCTGATGGAGCTGCTGCTGGAACAGCCCCAGTCGCCGGAGCTGACCAGCCCTTTCCCCAGCGGCCTGCAGCTGCTGGACTGGCAGCTGTCGGAGGGGGTGCTCTACCTGAATCTGTCCGACCAGTATTACAGCCTCTCCGGCGTCGACCTGACCCTGGCCGACGCCTGCCTGACCCTCACCCTTTGCCAGCTGGAGGAGGTAGACTCCGTCTATGTAACGGTGGAGGGCCACGATTTGCCCTATCGGTCCATTCAGCAGCTGTCCGCGGAGGATATCCTGCTGGCCGGCGGGGCGGATGAACCCATGTCCCTGGGCGTGGATCTGTGGTATCTGCGGCAGGGCGGGCAGAACCTGGGGGTGGAGCGGCGGCAGATCATCAAGGATGTGGACCAGACCGTGGTGGAGGCGGTGCTGTCCGCCTGGGCCGAGGGCCCGGAGGAGAAGGGACTCAGCCCCTGCCTGCCGGAGGGCACCCAGATCCTGTCCGCCCAGGTGGAGGACGGGGTCTGTCTGGTGGACCTGTCCCCCGAGTTTATCCAGGGCCTGCCCGCCAGCCAGACAACGGCGGCCCTGATGGTGTATGCCATGGTCAATACCCTGTGCGAACTGGACGGGGTGGAGGCGGTCCAGCTTTACATCGAGGGACAGCCCGCTCCCGCTGTGGGCAATCTGCCCCTGGACCGGGCCCTGATCCCCGACACGACCCTGGGTGTGGAAGGGTAAGTATTGACAACCGGCCCTGCCGGGTGTACCATACCACATATTGTTTGATGCTTTATAGCATTAGTGTGTGAATCATTTCGCCACTGGAACCCACGCATAGAAAGGAAGAATCAGCCCATGAGCCAGCACCGTATCAGTACCCAGTGTATCCACGCGGGCTATACCCCCGGCAACGGAGAGCCCCGGAACATCCCCATTGTCCAGTCCACCACCTTCCGGTACGCCACCGGCGAGCAGATGGGGGCTCTCTTCGACCTGGAGGCCAGCGGATATTTTTACACCCGGCTGCA
The DNA here is from genome assembly GCA_019119165.1 of Candidatus Flavonifractor intestinigallinarum. Lineage (GTDB taxonomy): Bacteria > Bacillota > Clostridia > Oscillospirales > Oscillospiraceae > Flavonifractor > Flavonifractor intestinigallinarum. Next base: position 24,198 of record DWXO01000024.1, read on the forward strand.
AAACCCCACCAACGACCATGTGGCCGCCAAGATCTGCGCCCTGGAGGGGGGAACCGCGGCCATGCTCACCTCCTCCGGTCAGGCTGCTTCCTTCTATGCCATTTTCAACATCGTCTCCTGCGGGGAGCACGTGGTCTGCTCCTCCTCCATCTACGGCGGCACCTACAACCTCTTTGCCGTCACCATGAAGCGGATGGGCATTGACTTCACCTTTGTGGACCCGGACTGCACCGAGGAGGAGCTGAACGCGGCCTTCCGGCCCGAGACCCGGGCGGTGTTCGGTGAGACCATCGCCAACCCGGCCCTCACCGTGCTGGACATCGAGAAGTTTGCCAAGGCCGCCCACGCCCACGGGGTGCCTCTCATTGTGGACAACACCTTTGCCACCCCGGTGAACTGCCGGCCCTTTGAGTGGGGCGCTGACATTGTTACCCACTCCACCACCAAGTACATGGACGGCCACGCCAACGCGGTGGGCGGCGCTATCGTGGACTCCGGCAAGTTTGACTGGAACGCCCACGCCGACAAATTCCCCGGCCTGACCACCCCCGACGAGAGCTACCACGGCGTCACCTACACCGAGCGCTTCGGCCTGGAGGGGGCCTACATCACCAAGGCCACCGTTCAGCTCATGCGGGACCTGGGCGCCATCCCCTCCCCTCAGAACTGCTATTATCTGAACATCGGCCTGGAGACCTTGCCTCTGCGGGTTGCAAAGCACTGCGAGAACGGCCTGGCCGTGGCCAAGTTCCTGAAGGACCACCCCAAGGTGGCCTGGGTGCGCTACCCCGGTCTGGAGGGGGACCCCTACTACCAGCGGGCTCAGAAGTATATGCCCAACGGCACCTGCGGCGTGGTGTCCTTTGGCGTCAAGGGCGGCCGTGAGGCGGCCTCCAAATTCATGGCCGGTCTGGAGCTGGCCTCCATCGCCACCCATGTGGCCGACGCCAAGACCTGCACCCTGCACCCCGCCTCCACCACCCACCGCCAGATGACCGATGAGGAGCTGGCCGCCGCCGGCGTCTCTCCCGACCTGGTGCGCCTCAGCGTGGGCATTGAGGACATCAACGACATTCTGGAGGACGTGGCCCACGCCCTGGAGCAGGTGTAAGCCATGGTAGTGGATCCCAACGTATACAGCGGTCCGCCCGCGGAGGAGCGCCACCCCAATGAGATGGCGGTGTACGCCTTTCTGGATGAGCTGGGCGTTCCCTACCAGCGGTGTGACCATGAATATGCCAACACCATGGAGGACTGCAAGGCGGTGGAACAGGTGCTGGGCGCTCCCATCTGCAAAAACCTGCTGCTCACCAACCGGAAGCAGACCGACTTCTATCTGTTGATGATGCCGGGGGACAAGCCCTTCAAGACCAAGGACGTCACCGCCCAGCTGGGCTGCGCCCGGCTGTCCTTTGCCACACCGGAGCATATGATGGAGCTGCTGGGGGCCGCCCCCGGGTCGGCCAGCGCCTTTGAGCTGATGCACGACAGGGAGGGAAAGGTGCAGCTTGTGATGGACCGGGAGCTGATGGAGGGAGACTTCATCAGCGGACACCCCTGCTTTTCCACCTCCACCCTCAAGCTGACCCGGTCCGACTTCCTGGACCGCTTTCTGCCGGCGGTGGGCCATAAGCCCATCCTGGTGGATCTGCCCTGGCCGGAGCCGGAAACAGAAGCATGATATTGGGCGTGCCGCCTCTGCGGCACGCCCTTTTGCATGACCGGCGGGGTTGTGATATACTGTGACAAAAAGGAGGGGTGGTCATGCTGGCCTATACCTATGTGGAGCGGGGGAAATTTGCCCTGCTGAACAAGCCCAAGCCCCCGCTGCTGGCGGACGGGGACGCCATTGTGAGGGTCACCTTGTCCAGCATCTGCACCAGCGACCTGCATATCAAGCACGGCTCGGTGCCCCGGGCGGTACCCGGCGTCACTGTGGGTCACGAGATGGTGGGCGTGGTGGAGCAGGTAGGCACGGGGGTGTCCACCGTGAAGCCAGGAGATCGGGTGACGGTGAACGTGGAGACCTTCTGCGGTCAGTGCTGGTTCTGCCGCCACGGCTGGGTCAATAACTGCACGGACCCCAACGGCGGCTGGGCCCTGGGCTGCCGCATTGACGGCGGGCAGGCGGAGTATGTCCGGGTGCCCTACGCCGACCAGGGCCTGAACAAGATCCCGGATACGGTGTCCGACCGGCAGGCCCTCTTTGTGGGGGATATCCTGGCCACTGGCTACTGGGCGGCGGATATCTCCAACATCGGGGCGGAGGACACGGTGCTCATCATCGGCGGCGGGCCCACCGGGCTGTGTACCCTCCAGTGCGTCCAGCTGCAAAAGCCCCGGCAGATCATCCTGTGCGAGCGGGACCCCCTCCGCCGCGCCTTTGTGGAGGCCAATTATCCCGGCGTGCTGACGGTGGGGCCGGAGGAGGCGGAGGCCTTTGTCCAGGCCCACAGCGACCACGGCGGCGCCGACGTGGTGCTGGAGGTGGCGGGGGGACAGGACACCTTCCGCCTGGCCTGGCGGTGCGCCCGGCCCAACGCCGTGGTGACGGTGGTGGCCCTGTACGACACCGACCAGGTGCTGCCCCTGCCGGAGATGTACGGCAAGAACCTGACCTTCAAGACCGGCGGGGTGGACGGCTGCAACTGCGCCCAGACCCTGGACCTGATTGCCCAGGGCAGACTGGACACCACCGCCCTCATCACCCACACCTATCCCCTCAGCCGCATTGAGGAGGCCTACGATCTCTTTGAACACCGGCGTGACGGGGTGATCAAGGTAGCGGTGACGGCGGATGGATAAGGCTGGAGAATTTGTGGAAGATATGGGTTTACAAATATCGAAGGATGAAATAAAATAAAGTATCCCAGCAACTGCAAGAGAGTGTGGAGGAGAGTATATGTATTGTGAACACTGTGGGACTCAGATCCCGGAAGGCAGCATTTTCTGTGTTGCCTGCGGAAAGAAGCAGTCCGGCGGCGTGGTCACGGAGGAGCCCCGGCAGGATGTGATCCCGCCTCAGGAGCCGGAGCCTGTTGTGACCCAGGAGCCGGAGCCTGCTGCCCCCCAGCCGGAGCAGGAGAGCGCCCCGGCCAACGATGAATTTGACTGGAGCACCTTCAACCCTGTGCCGGAGGAGCCGGAGGAGCCGGTCAAGGCCCAGTCCGAGCCTGTTCAGCAGGAGCCTCAGAGTCCCTGGCAGGCCAGCGCCCCCCAGCAGGAGACCCAGAGCCCCTGGCAGGCCAGCGCTCCCCAGCAGGGGGCCCAAAACCCCTGGCAGAGCAGCCAGCAGAGCGCCCCCGGCTGGCAGCAGAGCGGCTGGCAGAACGACGCCCAGCAGGCCGCCCCCGGTTGGCAGCAGCAGAGCGGCTGGCAGAACAGCCAGCAGAGCGCTCCCGGCTGGCAGCAGCAGAATGGCTGGCAGCAAAGCCCGCCTGGCTGGCAGAACAATCAGCAGCAGGGCTGGCAGAGCGGTCCCCAGCAGGGCTATCAGGGGAACTGGCAGTCCCAGCCCCAGCAGAGCGCCTACAGCTCCCCTTATGAGGAGCGCAAGCAGCCCACCTACCGCAATGGCCGCATCGACTACGGCTGCCCCATGAACTGGTACAAATTCCAGGTCTATTTCTGCATGATCCCCAACGCGTTTTACTACCTGATTCTGGGTGTGCTTTTGGTCATCTTGGGGGCGGGCATGGCCGGCTATAGCGCCTATGCCTCCAGTATGGATTTCTATCAGAGTTTTATTTACGCGCTGAGACAGCCTCAGGGTGCGCTTTTGCTGTATCTGCCTTCCTTTATCCCCAATCCCCTGGTCATTGGCCTGATCTGTGTGGCTTATGGCATCCTGATGTTTGTGGCCTGGGTGAAGATGATCCGCCTCCAGCAGGGAGGCTGGAGTCTGTTCCTGGTGCTCAGCGCCCTTCCCACCGTATTTGTAGCCATTAATATGCTTATGGCGTTTGTCCAGGTGGGGCAGTACATCCCCAGCGGGTACATGGCCGAGATCATGACCATTCCGCTGGTGGCGCTGGTCATCAGTGTGCTGATCCTGATTTTGCAGATCATCTACTTCAAGAAGCGGTCCTATCTGTTTGTCAATCACTAATCAAAAAAAGAAGTTCCGCGCCACCGGCGCGGAACTCCTTTTTTGGTTACATTTCCCGGCGGCCCTCCAGGGCCCGCATGAGGGTGGCGTCGTCGGCATACTCCAGATGGCTGCCCACCGGGATGCCGTAGGCCAGCCGGGTCACTCTGACGCCAAAGGGGCGCAGCAGGCGGGAGAGGTACATGGCGGTGGCCTCTCCCTCGGTATCCGGGTTGGTGGCCATGATAACCTCGCTGACGCCGCCTTCGGCCACCCGGTTGACCAGCTCCTTCACCCGCAGCTCATCGGGACCCACATGATTCATGGGGGAGATGACGCCGTGGAGGACGTGGTATACGCCGGGGTACTCCCGGGAGCGCTCCATAGCAGCCACGTCCTTGGGGTCGGCCACCACGCAGATCACCGAGGGGTCCCGCTTGGGGTCCTGGCAGATGGGACACAGGCCATCCCCCTGGGAGAAGTTCTGACACACCGGGCAGCAGTGGATGGCGGCCTTTGCCTCGGTGATGGCCTGCGCGAAAGCGGCGGCGTCCTCCTCCGGCAGGGAGAGGACATAGAAAGCCAGCCGCTGGGCGCTCTTCCGGCCGATGCCGGGCAGACGGGCGAACTGCTCCACCAGCTGCTCCAGCGCGGGGGGAAAGTATTGCATAGGTGAAAACATCCCTTCTTAGAGATCAAGGTCCCGGGCAGGGGACGGGGAACCTGCCCGGAGGAGGGCGTCCACGTCCAGGGCCCGACAGCGGGGGTCCAGCTGGGGGCAGGCCACCCAGTCCACATCGGGCAGGTCCTGGCCGTATTTTACCGTGTGGGCCACCGTGCCCGGCAGCAGATAGGAGTTGTGGGGCACGTTCAGCGGGCAGAGGTAGAAATCGCCGGTGCGGAGCACCCGGGGCACAAGAACTCCGTCGTGCGCCTCCACCACCAGCATGACGCCCTGCTGAATGACGTTGAGCTCATGGACATACCGGTGGAGGTGGCTGTTCTGCCAGCCGCTTTGGGCCCCTGCCTCGGTGCGGATGTAGGAGCTGCCGTCCGAGGCGCACAGGCGGAACCGCAGCTCGCCGTTGTCCATCCGCTCATGGCGGGCGGTGACGCCCAGGTCTTTGGCCTGCCGGTCGCTGAGGGGCGCGGGCATGATCAGCCCTCCCGCAGGGCGGCGATGGCGGCGGCAGGGTCCACCGCTCCGTATACCGCGGAACCGGCCACCAGGGTGTCGGCGCCGGCGGAGATCACCTTGCCGGCGGTTTTGGGGCTGATGCCTCCGTCCACCTCCAGCCGGCAGGCGGGGTTATAGCGGTCGATGAGGGTGCGTACCTGGTGAATGGTGTCCAGCTGGTGCTCCATAAAGGCCTGGCCGCCGAAGCCGGGCTCCACCGTCATCACCAGCACCATGTCCAGGTGCTCCAGATAGGGCAGGATGGCGGTGGCGGCGGTGATGGGCCGCAGGGCCACCGCTTTCTTCACTCCGAATTCGTCCATCAGGCGGAGGGCCTCGGCGATGCGGGTGGGGTGGTCGGCCTCCAGGTGAACCGACAGCAGATCGGCGCCCGCCTTGGCAAAGGCCTCGATGTAGCGCACCGGCTTGTCGATCATCAGGTGTACGTCCAGGAACATATCGGTACACTTGCGGATGGACTGGACCACCGGCACGCCGATGGTGATGTTGGGCACAAAGCAGCCGTCCATCACGTCCACATGGAGCCAGTCGGCGGAGGACACCCGCTTGATGTCCCGCTCCAGGTTTACAAAATCGGCGGAGAGGATGGAAGGGGCAATCTTGATCATCATTTACCACTCCATTATTGAAAAAGATCGGGAGAACGGGCAAAGAGCCTGTCCTCTGTTGGGGGGTAGGTCGGGGCAAAGGGGGCGGCGGGGACATAAGATACAGCAAGCGGATGTCGCCCAGGGCCCCGCCGCTCCCCCCGCGCGCCCACGGGCTGCCGGCCCGGCGGTCCATGCCCTGGAATCGCGCGCCGCATCATATAGTGTCCGGGGGAGGATGCTCCCCCGGACACAGCTGGTTTGCGGGGGTCGGTCCGCTTAATGATAGCATCAATTATAGAAGTCGTTGGTATGGCACTCCCGGGCCTGATAGCCGGCGGCGCACATGGCATCCAGAATGGCCTTCTTGTGGGTGTGGCCGAAGGCCTCCAGGGTGACCCGCAGCTCCACGCCGCTCTGGCGGTTGATGTTGATAAACTGGTTGTGCTCCAGCTTGATGATGTTGCCGTTGGCCTGGGCCACGATCTGGGCCACCCGCAGCAGCTCGCCGGGACGGTCGGGCAGCTGCACCGAGAAGGTGAACACCCGGCCCCGGTTGATGAGGCCGTGCTGTACCAGACTGGCCACGGTGATCACGTCCATGTTGCCGCCGGAGAGGACAGGCACCACATTCTTGCCCTTGCACTTGAGATGGTTCAGGGCGGCGATGGGCAGCAGACCGGCATTTTCCACGATCATCTTGTGCTTCTCCATCATGTCCAGGAAGGCGTCCACCAGCTCGTCGTCGTCGATGGTGATGATGTCGTCGATGTTCTGCTGGATGTAGGGGAAGATCTTGTCGCCGGGGGTCTTGACCGCCACGCCGTCGGCGATGGTCTCCACCTTGTCCAGAGTGACCACATGACCGGCTTCCACGCTGGCCTTCATGGAGGCGGCTCCGGTGGGCTCCACACCGATGACGGTGACATTGGGGTTGAGCAGCTTGGCCAAGGTGGACACGCCGGTGGCCAGTCCGCCGCCGCCGATGGGTACCAGGATCACGTCCACGTCGGGCAGGTCCTGGAAGATCTCATAGGAGATGGTGCCCTGGCCGGTGGCGATGGCGGGGTCGTTGAAGGGATGGACGTAGGTCAGCCCCTTCTCTTTGGACAGCTTGGCGGCCAGCTCGGCGGCGTCGTCAAAGGTCTCCCCGTGGAGCACCACCTTGGCGCCGTAGTCCTTGGTGTTGTTCACCTTCACCAGGGGAGTGGTGGTGGGCATGACAATGGTGGCGCTCACGCCGGCCTGCTGGGCGGCGTAGGCCACGCCCTGGGCGTGGTTGCCGGCGGAGGCGGTGACCAGTCCCTTGGACTTCTCCTCCTCGCTCAAAGTGCTGATCTTATAGTAAGCGCCCCGGATCTTGTAGGCGCCGGTGACCTGCATATTTTCCGGCTTGATGTACACATGGTTGCCGGTGGCCTTGGAAAAGGCGGTGCTGTAGACCAGACTGGTGTTCCGGATGACCCCGGAGAGCACGCCGCGGGCCTCCTTAAATTCTTTCAGGGTGAGCATGGGACAAGACTTCCTCTCTAAAACGGAATATCGGAATATGTTTTTAATGATACTGACTTTTTGGGGGAAAGTCAACGTGTTCTTGACAGGGGAAGGGGGGAACGGTACAATGATTTGGAAGAACGAGCCGGCGCTGCCGGTATGGAATATGGAGGGACGCAGTCATGGCTGACAACATGGATTTTACTCCGGAGCTGACCCTGACCCCGGATCTGGGCGCCGCCGCGGCGGAGGCCCCTGCCGCGCCTCAGCTGAGCCTGGACCCCAACGCCAGTGAGGAGGCCAAGGCCATCCAGCTGGACGAGAGCCAGCTCACCGAGGCCGAGCGCAAGATGGTGGACGACTTTGCGCAGAAGATCGACCTGACCGATACCAACATGGTGCTCCAGTACGGCGCGGCGGCTCAGAAGAACATCGCCGGTTTCTCTGAAAATACCCTTAACTCGGTGCGTACCAAGGACCTGGGCGAGGTGGGACAGGCTCTGTCCTCTCTGGTGGTGGAGCTGAAGGGCTTTGGCGGCGAGGAGGAGGAGAAGGGCTTCTTCGGCTTCTTCAAGAAGAAGCGCAACCAGCTGGAGGCCATGAAGGCCTCCTACTCCAAGGCGGAAACCAACGTGAACAAGATCGTGGAGGTGCTGGAGGCCCATCAGGTGACCCTGATGAAGGACATCGCCATGCTGGACCAGATGTACGACCTCAACACCAAATATTATAAGGAACTGACCATGTATATCCTGGCGGGCAAGAAGCGCCTGGCCCAGGTGCGGGCCGGGGAGCTGGAGGAGCTGCGGCAGAAGGCGGCCCGGACCGGCGCCCAGGAGGACGCTCAGGCCTATAACGATCTGGCCAATATGTGCTCCCGCTTTGAGAAGAAGATCCACGATCTGGAGCTGACCCGGATGATCTCCATTCAGATGGGGCCCCAGACCCGGCTGATCCAGAACAACGACACCCTGATGCTGGAGAAGATCCAGTCCTCCCTGGTCAATACCATCCCTCTGTGGAAGAGCCAGATGGTGCTGGCCCTGGGGCTGGAGCACTCCCGCCAAGCCACCGCTGCCCAGAGCGCGGTGACCAACATGACCAACGAACTGCTGAAGAAGAACGCCGATATGCTGAAGATGGGTACCCTGGAGACCGCCAAGGAGGCCGAGCGGTCGGTGGTGGACCTGGAGACCCTCCAGCACACCAACCAGCAGCTCATCTCCACCCTGGATGAGGTCATGAACATCCAGCAGGAGGGCGCTCAGAAGCGCCGGGAGGCCGAGGCGGAGCTGGGACGCATCGAAGGCGAGCTCAAGCAGAAGCTGCTGGAGCTGCGGAACTGATCGAGAAGAGCCAAAGGGCGCTGCAATATCATTGCAGCGCCCTTTTGACATCAGATGGACACATCTTTTTGCTATCCTGTGGATGAAAGGAGAGAGGAGCCATGGCGGACCACATTTTGGTGGTGGAGGATGAGAACCGTATCCGTGATATTATCCGGGACTACTTTACCGCCCACGGTCTGGACTGCGATTTGGCCCGGGATGGGGAGGAGGCCCTGGATCTGCTGCGGGACCATGACTACGACGCCATGCTGCTGGACGTACTCATGCCCAACCTGGACGGTTTTTCAGTCTGTCGGGCGGTACGGGCCAAGAGTCAGCTGCCCATCCTCTTTCTCACCGCTTTGGGCAGCGAAGAGGACGTGCTTCAAGGGTATGCTCTGGGAGCGGATGATTATGTGACCAAGCCCTTCTCTCTGGCGGTGCTGCTGGCCAAGACAAGGGCGGTGATCCGCCGCAGTCGGGGAGGGGGAGAGACACTGACCTGCGGGACCGTCGCCCTGGACCCTGCGGGACATACCTGCACTGTGGCGGGGAGGCCGGTAAGCCTAACCAAACGGGAATATGACCTGCTGCTCTGCCTCATCCGCAACAAAGGTCAGGTGCTCAGCCGGGACCAGCTGCTGGACAAGGTGTGGGGCATCGACTTCGAGGGGGGAGAGCGGGCGGTGGATGTGCGGATCAAAAGCCTGCGCTCCGCCCTGGGGAGCGCAGGAAAGCAGATCAAAACGGTATTCAAGGCAGGGTATCGGATGGAGGGCGGCTGATATGAAGGACAAACGGCTGTTTTTCGGATGCTTTGCCAAGTCGCTGCTGATCTCCCTGCTCCTCTGGGGGGTGGCCATGGGGGCTATGCTCTGGGTCAATCACCAGTGGAGCTGGGAGGATATCATCAGTCAGCGGTATGAGCTTCCCAATGCCATCACGCAGGGGACCACCAATTTTACGATCCCTACCGGGTCGGAGGAAGAGGAGATCCAGCCCTGGGAGCGGGACAGCCTGTCCGTCATGCTGACCATGAACAGCTGCGACACCCTGAAGAAGTACGGCGGGCAGTTCTTTGTACGGGTGTACGACCAGGAAGGGGAGCGGCTGGGACAGAGCCAGATGCTGGCGGGCCAAGGCGCGGTGTACCAGCCGGATGGGACGTCGGAGATCCGGTATCTCCTCTTTGACCCGGCCCTGACCGAAGAGGGGCAGATGGCAGCCGCCCGTATTCTGAACGGCTACTCCGACCACAGCTTTTGGACCGGCGAGGCGGGGGATCATGTCGGCACGGACAAAATTGAGCTGACCGGCTGGGAGGAGGGAGAGGTAATCTATGTCCGGACCCTCACCCTGCACTTTGGGGAAGAGCGGGTGGTGCTGGCCGATTCTGACGCCCAACTCTTTCCCGACCGGGAGGCGGAGACCTTTCAGGCCGTATGGCTGGAATGCTACTCCGCCCTGATGGGCCGGGGCGGGCCGGAGCGGCGGCTGGAGCAGTATCGGGACATGGCGGCGCAGGTAGACGCTGTTGAAGCGGACAATCCACGGTGGATGCTTGAACAGTCCAGCACCGTTTACTATGGAAAGGGAAACACTGACCTGAGGGCCTACGGCGTGCATCCGATGGCCTACAACTATTACCTGCCCGGCGATTATCTCCTGGCCGGCCTGGAGCCGGCGGCCCTGATTACCCTGGGGGCGGCGGTGGCCCTGGCGCTGTTCACCGCCTGGCTGGAGACCCGGGCCATCCGGCGGGAGCGGGCCTTTACCCGGGCGGCGGCCCATGAACTGAAAACGCCTCTGGCGGTGCTCCGCACCCACGCCGAGGCCCTGCGGGAGGACATCGACCCCGCCAAGCGGGGCCAGTACCTGGACACTGTGGTGGCCGAGAGCGACCGGATGGCCGCCCTGGTAGGCAGCCTGATGGACCTGGCCCGGCTGGAGCGCGGCGGCAGGGTGGAGCGGGAGCCACTGGATCTGACCGCACTGGTGGAGAATGGTGCTGCCCGGCTGTCCCTGCTGGCGGAGGAAAAGAACATTGAACTGCGTACCCAACTGGCACCGGCGTCCATGCTGGGGGACCGGCTGCGGCTGGAGGAGGTGGTGGACAATCTGGCGGACAATGCCCTGCGCCACTGCACCCCCGGCGGCGCGGTGACCGTTTCCCTGGCCCAAAAGGGACGGCGGATCACGCTGACCGTGGACAACGACGGCGCGCCCATCCCGCAAAAACATCTGGACCGCCTGTTTGAGCCCTTCTACCGGGGGGACGAAGGCCGCAGCCGGGCGGACGGAGGTACCGGCCTGGGTCTGGCCATTGTCCGGGCCGCGGTGGAGGCCCATGGAGGCCGCTGCTGGGCGGTCAACCGTACGGGAGGCGTGACCTTTACGGTGGTGCTGCCCGGGTTGCAATCGAAAATATGATGTGGTATTATTTCCTCAATTATAAAAATAGATTGTGAGGGAATACCATGGGATATGACCGTCCTCAGTCCAAGTGGCTGGCTCGGGACGCCATGCGGGGGGCCTATCCCCACCCCATGCTGGTGACGCTGGTGTATGTGCTGCTCACCGGCATACTGGGCAGCATCGTGATGAATTTTGTGGCGGAGCCCTTTCAGGCGGCCTATTTTTACCTGACAAAGACTGATTATGAGGTGAACGAGATCCTGACAGCCATCTTTACCCCCCAGCGTATCGCGGTGATCGCGGCCATGGAGTTGCTGCTGGCACTGTACCGCTGGGTGATGGATTACGGATATGTCTCCTATACTCTGCGGCTGGCCCGGCGGGAGCGGCCCGGCTACCGCAATCTGCTGGACGGCTTTTACACCATAGGCCGGGCGCTGGCGGTGAATGTTCTCTCCGCCCTGTTCGTGCTGCTGTGGGGGCTTATCGGCATGGCGGTCTACGCGGGCTTTGTGTTCCTGGCCTATCTGACCCACAGCGGTATGCTGATTCTGGTGGGCGCTCTGATCATGCTGGTCTGGATGATCGCCGTATCCTACCGCTACCGTCTGGCGGTCTACTTCCTGCTGGATCACCCGGAGATGGGGGCCCTGGAGGCCATCGGCCACAGCAAGCGGGCCATGCGGGGCAATGTGACGGCCCTGTTTGTACAGGACCTGTCCTTCCTGGGGTGGCTGCTCCTGACTCCCTTCACCCTGGGGATTCTGAGCCTGTGGATCGGCCCCTATATGGGGGCGGCGGAGGCCAATTTCTACAGCTGGGTGGTATACGGCTCCTTCCCGGAGCGGCCCCAGCCCAGCGGCTGGAGCGGACCCTACAGCGGATTTTAAGTCAGACAGGCATTGTAATTTCAGATAAAACTGCTATAATAGAGGCAACAACTGAATCCAATCAGCGGTTGGTAGCTGTCCGCCCACGGGGCGGAGCTTTCAATGGGAATGCGGTGCGAATCCGCAGCAGCCCTCTCTACTGTAAGGATGACGAGCGCTCACAAGGTCACTGTCCGGCTGACGGATGGGAAGACGGGCGTAAGGTGGAGTCCAAGCCAGGAGACCAGCCAGCCGCGAAGGTGACGCGCGTGTTCGGCGGGGAAAGGGCGCGTCATGACAGCCCAGGCACTGTGCGAATGTAAAAGAGTTTCCCGTCGGGGAAACTCTTTTCTTTTGCCCGGCCTGAATTTGAGACGTCCCCGCCCACACCCATTTGCAGCGGCAGGGAGGCGGCAAAACATGAATCAGATCGGAAAGAACAGATTGTCCCAGCGGGAACTGAATGGATATCGCCAGTGGCTGGCGGAGCTGGAGGAGGAGATGAGCGACACCCCCGGCCTGTCTCAACGGCTGGACGGGGACCTGACCCTCTATTTTTCACCGGAATGTCCCATCGGCAGGCAGGTGTACACCAGCTTTTCCGACGAGGAGCTGCTGGAGCCGCTGGTGGAGACCATGGAGGGGCGGAACGGCTCGCCCCGGCCGGAGCGGCTGCTGTGCGTCTACCGCTGGTACCTGGAAAAACGCTTCGGCTCCCTCCACCATGCCTGCTGGCGGGCCCGAGGCAGAAGCCGCCAGAAGGCGGCCGAGGGGATGTGGCCGGCGGACTGGCCGGAGCGGGTGGACATAGAGCCTTTTTTGGAGCGGTGCGCCTCCCGGGGCCTGATCCTGGACGGCGACGACCGGGCCGGGCTTGGGACCTACTGCGCCATGGTGCGTCGGACAGGCCAGCCCCCCAGCCGGACGGACCTGCCGGAGGAGGTGAGCCGCCTGTTTGAGCGGGCGGGCTGCACCTGGCAGACCGGGCTGGAGCTGCTGGGCATCCCGGCGCTGAGCAAATCGGTGCGCCGGCATATGCGCCGCTATTGGGCCGGGGCGGCGGAGAAGAACCAGGCCTGAGCACCACCGGGGAAACTCCTGAATAGGATGGGCTGTGCGCTGCCCGGCAGCGCACAGGCTGATTTCATCAGACCATCATACAGGAGGATATGTTATGGCGGACATCAAGCAGGACCTTCTCGGCCTGGAGTACAGCGCCAGCTTTACGCTGCAAGGCATCCAGGAGGCGGACATCAACCTGGAGCTGCCTCCGGTATCGGGCGGTTCCGCCACAGTATATGGTACGGTGACCGACGGCACGGACCCTCTGGCCGACGCCACCGTCAAGCTGTTTGACAGCACCGGAGCGCCCTTCCAGCATACCCTGACCGACGCCAGCGGTCAGTATTCCATGAGCGGCATCCCCGCGGGCACCTATACCATCGCCGCGGTCAAGGACGGCTACCGCCTCAGCGGGGCGCTGGGCGTGACGCTGGCAGCCAGCGACACCACCCAGATGAACCTGACCTGTACGGCGGACGCCACGCTGACCCTGGGCGCCATCGCCGGCACCATCACCACCCTTGTGGGGACGGGGCTGACTCCCATGGCGGGGGCCAAGATCACCCTGAAGGACAGCAACGGCGCGGTGGTGGCATCCACCTACTCGGCAGACGACGGCGAGTTCCTGTTTTACGACGTGGCTGACGGGCTCTATACCATGCTGGCCTCGGCGGAGGGTTATCTGACCTCCGCGCCCATGGCGGTCACCATCACCGGCGGCTCCATTGCCAACGTGACCATGTCTCTGACGGTGGACACCCGCACCTACAACGGCACCGTCAGCGGCGTGATCCGGGACCAGAAGGGCACCGCTGTGGCCGGCTGCTTCGTGGGTTTGTACCAGATAACCGGGACCGGCGCCGGGGCGACGGAGACCCTGATCGCCACCACCAAGACCAATGCCGAGGGGAAGTATCTCTTTGGCGGCGTGGTGGGCGGCCAGTACCTGGTCAAGGCCAAGCTGGAGCAGTAATTGGCGGACTTCCCTTTTATCTGTGAGGATCGGGGGAGCGGGAGGAATCCCTCTGCCGGACCCCCGGCTTTACCCTGTGTTCCGTCCGGGTGCTGGTGTGCCATCCCTGCTGGAGGGATGGCTTGATCCTGTGTCCGCGGCATAAATGCGACTGCTGGGTGCGGCGGGCGGCGGGGGAGACCCTGTTCGGCTTTCTGCCGCCGGGGCGGTATCTGCTGGCGCTGACCAGAGAGCGGCATACCCTGTGCCGTCTGGGCCTGTCCCTGCCGCCGGGGGCCAACGTGACGGTGCGTCTGGACCCGGAGGAGAGGACCTGGAGCTGGCGGCGGGAGCTGTTCCACTGCTTCTATAACCAAGGGTAACGACAGTCCGTCAGGTCCTGTGGGACCTGACGGGCTTTTCTCTTGTATGGGGCGGGGAAAGCTGGTATACTATATCGTGAGATTTTATGTCCGGGCATACCGGGCGGCAGGAGGTCCTTTCATGAAGCTCATGGTCATCGACGGTAATTCCATCATCAACCGGGCCTTTTACGGTATCCGGCTGCTTACTACCAAGGACGGCACCCCCACCAACGCCGTCTACGGCTTTGTGAACATCCTGCTCAAGCTGATCGATGAGGAGGGGCCTGACGCCCTGTGTGTCACCTTCGACCGGAAGGCCCCCACCTTCCGCCACCTGGCCTACGAGGGCTACAAGGCCCAGCGGAAGGGGATGCCAGACGAGCTGGCCGCCCAGCTGCCCATCCTGAAGGACGTGCTGGCCGCCATGAATATCCCCCGGTATGAGCTGGACGGCTGGGAGGCCGACGATCTCATCGGCACCATCTCGGTGAAGGACACCGCCGCCGGGTGGGACACCGTTATCGTCACCGGCGACAAGGACTCCCTCCAGTTGGTCACCGACACCACACGGGTGAAGCTGGTGTCCACCCGTATGGGCCAGACCACCACAAAGGAGATGACCCCCGAGACCTTCCGGGAGGCCTACGGCTTCGAGCCCATCCATATGGTGGACCTGAAAGCCCTGATGGGGGATACCAGCGACAACATTCCCGGCGTCAAGGGCATTGGGGAAAAGACCGCCATGGACCTGATCCAACGCTACCATAGCGTGGAAGCCATTTATCAGGATCTGGACGGGGTGGAGGCCAAGCCCGCCGTACTGAAAAAGCTGGCCGAGGGGGCGGACCAGGCAAAAATGTCCTACGACCTGGCCCTGATCCACTGTGACGCCCCCATCGACTTTACCCCCGAGGCCAACCTGCGGCAGGAGCCCAATGCCCCCGCCCTGTACGAGCTCTTTCTCAAGCTGGAGTTTAACAAGCTCATCGATAAGCTGGGCCTGAACGCCCCCCAGGGGGAGGTACAGCAGGAGGAGCAGTTCACCGGCACCTGCACCAGTGAGGAGGTTGCCGACCCCGCCCGGGCGGAGGAACTGCTGGCCATCTGGCGGCAGCAGGACAGCGTAGATGTGCTGGCTCTGCCCTCCCTGGATGTGGTTGTGGTGGAGCACTGGGAAAATGAGCATGACAGCCACGCCGCCATTCTCCGGGCGGACAAGCTGGAGGGGTACAACGGCGTTTTGAAGGGCCTTTTTTCCTCCGACATCAAAAAGAATACCCACGATGTGAAAACCCTGCTGTCCCGGCTGCTGGACGAGGGTATTGAGGGGGGCGGCTTCGTCTTTGATACGGCTCTGGCCGCCTATCTGCTGGCTCCCACCGACGGCAGCTATGAGTTGGAGACCCTGGGTATGCGGTGGTTCAACCATGAGTATGCCAAGGCCAAGGACACCTATCTGGCCAAGGACGCCTTCACCCCTCTGGCCGATCCAACGGCGGCTCTGGCCGCCCTGCTGTCCCACTGTGCCCTGATCGGGGCGCTGAAGGAGGCCATGGCCCCCAGGCTCACCGAGCTGGGTATGGACAAGCTGTACTATGAGGTGGAGCTGCCCCTGTGCCCGGTGCTGGCCGGGATGGAGCACGCCGGGGTGCTGGTGGACCGGAGCGCCCTCACCGCCTTCGGCCAGATGCTGGATGAGCGCATCCAGGCCGACGAGGCCCTCATTTATGAACTGGCGGGGGAGCAGTTCAACATCAATTCCACCCAGCAGTTCGGAAAGATCCTCTTTGACAAACTGGGCCTGCCTCCGGTGAAAAAGACCAAGACGGGCTATTCCACCAACGCCGAGGTATTGGAGAAGCTGCGGGACAAGCACCCCATCGTGGAGGCGGTGCTGGACTACCGGCAGCTGGCCAAGCTGAAATCCACCTATGTGGACGGGCTCACCAAGGTCATCGCCGCCGACGGGCGTATCCACACCTCCTTCCAAAATACCGTCACAGCCACCGGGCGGCTTAGTTCCACCGAGCCCAATCTGCAAAACATCCCCGTTCGCACCGAACTGGGGGCGGAGCTGCGAAAGATGTTTGTGGCCCCGGCGGGGAAGATGCTGGTGGACGCCGACTACTCCCAGATCGAGCTGCGGCTGCTGGCCCACATCGCCGGGGACGAGCACATGATCGCTGCCTTCCGCTCCGGGGAGGACATCCACACCGTTACCGCCTCCCAGGTGTTCGGGGTGGCGCCTGAGGATGTGACCCACGAGATGCGCCGCCAGGCCAAGGCGGTGAACTTCGGCATCGTCTACGGTATCTCCGACTTCTCCCTGTCCCAGGACATCGGGGTGACCCGGGCGGAGGCCAAGGCGTATATGGAGAAATATTTTGAGAAGTATTCCGGCGTCCACGCCTATATGACCCAGGTGGTGGAGCGGGCCAAGGCCGACGGCTATGTATCCACCCTCATGGGCCGCCGCCGGTGGCTGCCCGAGCTGAAATCCTCCAACTTCAATATGCGCTCCTTCGGGGAGCGGGTGGCGCTGAATATGCCCATCCAGGGCACCGCCGCTGACATCATCAAGCTGGCCATGATCCGGGTGGCGGACAAGCTGCGCTCCGAGGGCCTGGAGGCCCGGCTTATCCTCCAGGTCCACGATGAGCTCATCGTGGAGTGCCCGGAAGGTGAGACCGAGCGGGTCAAGAACCTGCTGGAGAGAGAGATGGAGCAGGTGGTGGAACTGGCCCTGCCTCTCATTGCCGAGGCCCACGCCGGCAAGAGCTGGGCGGAGGCCAAGGGCTAAGAAAGATGCACTTGATAGAATTGACATCCGTCCCGTGCCATGGTGGAGGAGGGAGAACATGAGTCTGTTAGAACACGCCTTGCTGTGTCTGGTCGGTGGAGGGTTGACCGCCCTGGGGGTGTTAATGCTGGTGCGGCCGGAGTGGATGTGGAAGCTGGAACACTGGTGGGATACCGTGGGGGGTGAGCCGTCTGACTTGTACCTTTCCATCATGCGGGTAAGCGGTACCTTGGTGCTTATCTCCTGCGGGCTGTTTACACTGGGGGCATTGATTGTCCTGGTGGTGCGACTGTTTTCATAGATAGATTAGGTTTTGGCACGCTGGCAGGGACGGTGCCGTATTTGTCCCTGCAAATCATATGTGTTATGTTTTAAGGAGCGATCTTTGTGAACTATAAGCTGGTCCCTATGGACAAGTCCCACCTGAGCCAGGTGGCGGCTATTGAGCGGGAGTGCTTCTCCCACCCCTGGTCGGAGGCCCTGCTGGAGCAGGAGCTGTATAACGATATGATCTCCCTGGTGGTGGCCGAGGGGGAGGACGGCACCGTGCTGGGCTACGGCGAGGTGCGGGCCGTGCTGGACGAGGGCACCCTGGAGAAGATCGCGGTGGCCCCGGCCTTCCGCCGCCAGGGGGTGGCGGAAGCCATCCTGGGGGCCTACATCCGGTTTGGGCAGGCCCATCTGGCTTTCCTTACCCTGGAGGTGCGGGAGAGCAACGCACCCGCCATCGCCCTGTATGAAAAGCTGGGCTTTCAAACCGTGGGCCGCCGGAAAAACTACTACCGGGAGGAGCATGAGGACGCCCTGCTGATGACGGTGGAGTTTGGAGACCATGCCTGAACTGCGGCTGCTTACCGACAGCCAGCTGCGGCAGGTCTACCGAGTCCATGTGAAACGGGATTTTCCTCGCAGCGAACGGAGACCTCTTACCTCCATCCGCAGCCTGCGCCGGGCTGGACGCTATGACACCTGGGGCATCTTTGAGGGGGACGTGCTGCTGGCCTATGCCTTTTTATGGCGGACGGCGGAGGGTAACTGCGCCCTGCTGGACTACCTGGCTGTGTGTCCTGAGGGACGGGGCCAGGGACTGGGTACCCAGGCGTTGGAACTGTTGAAAGCCCGGTATGGACCGGCGTGCGCCATGCTGGCAGAGGCGGAGGCGCCGGAGCTAGGGATTTCTCCAGAGGAGGACCGGGTGCGCCGCCGTCGGTTGGCCTTTTATCAGCGGGCAGGATTCCGGCTGCTGAATTACCAGGCGGATATTTTCCGTGTGCGCTATGCTGTGTTGGTGTGGTCTGAAGCCTGCGCTTTGGACGAAGAGACCTTTCGGGAAATCCACCGGGGGCTTTATCGGAGCCAGATGCCCCCTGTTCTGTTTCGCCGGATGATCCATATTCCGGCGGTTCACTGCGGAAAGAAGGAATGAACCATGAATATTCTTGCCATTGAATCCTCCTGCGACGAGACCGCCGTGGCGGTGGTGCGGGATGGCCGCACCGTCCTGTCCGACGCCATTGCCTCCCAGGCGGATATGCACGCCATTTACGGCGGCGTGGTGCCCGAGATCGCCTCCCGCAAGCACATCGAGGCCATTGCCGGGCTGGCCGACCAGGCCCTGGGCCAGGCGGGGATCACCCGGAGCGACATTGACGCGGTGGCGGTGACCTACGCCCCCGGCCTTATCGGCGCCCTGCTGGTGGGGGTCAACTTCGCCAAGTCGGTGGCCTTCGGCCTCAATGTGCCCATTGTGCCCGTCCACCACGTCCGGGGCCACATTGCCGCCAACTACATCGCCCATCCCGACCTGGAGCCCCCCTTTGTGTGCCTGTGCGTGTCGGGGGGCAACACCATGATCGTGGACGTGAAGGGCTATACCGATATGGAGATTCTGGGGGCCACCCGGGACGACGCGGCGGGGGAGTGCTTTGACAAGGTGGCCCGGGTGCTGGGCATCGGCTACCCCGGCGGTGCCCCCATGGACAGGCTGGCTCAGGGCGGGGACGACAAGAAGTACCCCTTCCCATCGGTTCACGTCCATGATGCCCCCATGGATATGTCTTTTTCCGGCCTAAAGACGGCCGCCATCAACCTGATCCACAACGCCCAGCAGAAGGGGGAGGCGCTGGACCAGCCCGCTCTGGCGGCCTCCTTTGCCGGGGCGGTCAGCGAGATGCTGGTGCCCCGCACCATGGAGGCGGCCAAACACTGTGGCTATGGCAAGATCGCCGTGGCGGGTGGTGTGGCAGCCAATTCCCGTATCCGGGCCGATCTGGAGGCGGCTTGCCGCAAGACAGGGGACAAGCTGTTCCTGCCCCCTCTGTCCCTGTGCGGGGACAACGGGGCCATGATCGGCTGCCAGGGCTACTATGAATATCTGGCGGGCAAGCGGGGCGGCATGGACCTGAACGCCTACGCCACCCGGGACATTAAAAAAGGTTAATCGGATTTGAATGAAAAGCGGCGGTTTTTTGAAAAAACCGCCGCTTTTTGCCGCCTTTTCTGGAAAGAGGATAGAACAGAGGGGAATCGGGTATGCTACAGACATCATGTACAGAAACTGTAATATAATTTTAAAAATTATATTATATTTTGATGTTGACAATATTACAGAATGAAGGCTATACTATAAGAGAAGAAAAGATATCTCCTATTGGCTTTGACAGAATGGCAGGTGTATGGTATGAATCAGGAGAATATTTTAAGAGGCAATCCTTCCGCCCTCTATTATCATCCCAAGGCCCGTAGGGTCCGGAAGGTGAAGCAGAAGCGGGACCCCTATGACGGCCTGCGGCCCTGGTCGGCCATCACCCACGGCGTGGGCGCGGCCCTGGCCGCCGTGGGCACGGTGCTGCTGGCAGCCCGCTGCCTGCTGGAGGGACTGAGCGTGTGGCATCTGGTCTCCTTCCTGATTTATGGCATCAGTATGGTGGGCCTGTACACCGCCAGCACTCTGTACCACTGCATCAACACCAGCGTGGCCGGGCGCATCGCCCTGCGGAAGTATGACCACGCGTCCATCTACTTCCTGATTGCCGGCAGCTACACCCCCGTATGTCTGGTGGCCCTGCGGGAGATGGGCGGCTGGGGCTGGGGCCTCTTTGGTGTGATCTGGGGTCTGGCTCTGGCGGGGCTGGTGCTTACTCTGGTGTGGCTCTCCGCCCCCCGCTGGCTTACCTCCAGCATCTATATTGCCATGGGCTGGCTGGCCATCATTGCCCTGGTGCCCCTGATGCAGGTGCTGCCTGCCGAGGGAATGTTCTGGGTGCTGGGCGGCGGCGTGCTCTACACCATCGGCGGCGTGCTCTATGCCGTCAAGTGGCCTGGCCGCAACAACCCCAAGTTCGGCTGCCATGAGATCTTCCATGTGTTCATTCTGGCGGGCTCCCTGTTCCACTTCATGCTGATGTATCAGGTGATCGCCGCGCTGTAACGCATAAGGAAAGCCCCCCGGCTTGACCGGGGGGCTTTCCTTATAGATTGGTGTATCCCATCAAATACTGGTCCACCTCACGGGCGGCCTGGCGGCCCTCCTGGATGGCCCACACCACCAGAGACTGTCCACGGCGCATATCGCCGGCGGCAAAGACGCCGGGCGCCGTCGTGGCGTAGCTTCCCTCCGCTGTCTGAACGCAGGAGCGGGGCGTTAGGGCCAGCCCGAAGGCCTGGGGCACATAGGCCTGGGGCCCTAAAAAGCCGGCGGCGATAAGAAGCAGGTCGCAGTCCAGCACCGCCTCGGTGCCGGGAATGGGCTGGTGATCCCGGCCCAGCCGTACGGTCTTGACGGCCTTCAGCTTGCCGTCCTTGTGGCCCATCAGCTCGGCCACGGTGGTCTCGTAGACCCGGGGATCGTGGCCGAAGAGGGCGATGGCCTCCTCCTGGCCGTAATCGGTTTTACACACCCTTGGCCACTCCGGCCAGGGGTTATTTTCCGCCCGCTGATCGGGGGCCTTGGGCATCATCTCCAGCTGGGTCACGCTGGCGCAGCCGTGGCGGATGCAGGTGCCCACGCAGTCGTTGCCGGTGTCGCCGCCGCCCACGATGACAACGTGCTTGCCCTTGGCGGAGGGGTAGGTGCCGTCGGCCAGATTGGAGTCCAGCAGGGAACGGGTGGTCTCCTTCAAAAAGTCCACTGCGAACCACACCCCGTCCAGCTCCCGGCCGGGAACGGCCAGATCCCGGGGCTGGGCGGCGCCGCAGCACAGCACCACCGCGTCAAAGTCCCGCCGCAGCTGCTCCGGGCTGAGGTCTTTGCCCACATCCACGCCGGTGCGGAAGGTGATGCCCTCGGCGGCCATCTTGTCCAGCCGCCGCTGGACCACCGGCTTCTCCAGCTTCATGTTGGGAATGCCGTACATCAAAAGGCCTCCGGGCCGGTCCTCTCGCTCCAACACGGTCACGCTGTGGCCACGGCGGTTGAGCTGGTCGGCGCAGGCCAGACCGGCGGGGCCGGAGCCCACCACCGCCACCTGCTTGCCGGTGCGGGCCCTGGGAGGCCGGGGGGACATGAGTCCCCGGTCCCAGGCGTCCTCAATGATGCCCAGCTCGTTGTCCTTGACGGTAACCGGGTCCCCGTGGAGGCCGCAGGTGCAGGCCGCCTCGCACAGGGCGGGACACACCCGGCCGGTAAACTCAGGGAAGTTGTTGGTCTTTAAAAGCCGCTCCAGGGCGTGGGTGAAGTTGCCGGTGTAGATGAGGTCGTTCCACTCGGGGACTAAGTTGTGGAGGGGACAGCCGGACACCATGCCGTTCAGCACCGCCCCCGACTGGCAGAAGGGCACGCCGCACTCCATGCACCGGGCGCCCTGCCGCCGCCGCTCGTCCCGACTGAGCCGGGGGTGAAACTCATTGTAATGCTTGATGCGCTCCAGGGGGGACTGAGCGGGATTCCCCCTGCGCTGATATTCCATAAATCCGGTGGGTTTTCCCATGGTTATTCCCCCTTCTGTTGGGTGTTGACGTAGAAGGCCTCTACCTGGGCCTCCTCCCGGCTCATGCCCTTCTCCTCGTACTGGGCAATGGTGCGCAGCATCCGGTCGTAGTCGTGGGGCAGGATCTTCTTAAATAGAGGCAGGTAGTCCTCAAAGTGGGCCAAAATGTGGCTGGCCTTGGCCGAGCCGGTGGCGTCGGCATGGGCCTGGATCAGCTCCCGCAGCTCGGCGGCGTCGTGCTTTTCCATTACCGGCTCCATGGAGACCAGGGCCTTGTTGAGCCGCAGGTACAGGTCCCGGTGCTCGTCCAGCACATAGGCCACGCCGCCGCTCATACCGGCGGCAAAGTTCTTGCCGGTGGGACCCAGCACCACCACCCGGCCGCCGGTCATATATTCGCAGCCGTGGTCGCCCACGCCCTCCACCACGGCGGTGGCACCCGAGTTGCGGACGCAGAACCGCTCGCCGGCCACGCCGTTGAGGAAGGCCTGGCCGCTGGTGGCGCCGTAGAGGGCCACGTTGCCCACCAGGATGTTCTCCGCCGGGTCAAAGGTGCTGTTCTTGGGGGGATAGACCACCAGACGGCCGCCGGACAGGCCCTTGCCCAGGTAGTCGTTGGCGTCGCCCTCCAGCTCCAGGGTCAGCCCCTTGGGCAGGAAGGCGCCGAAGGACTGGCCGCCGCCGCCGGTACACTTGACGGTGAAGGTGCCGCCGGGCAGGCTGTCGCCGTGGAGCCGGGTGATGTCGGAACCCAGAATGGTGCCCACCGCCCGGTCGGTGGAGGAGACCGCCACCTCCAGCCGCTTGGGGACGCCCTGGGCCAGGGCGCTGCCCAGCCTGCGCTCCAGCACCTTCAGGTCCACCGTGTCCTCCAGGTGGAAGTCGTAGACGTCGGCGGGATCAAAGTGCGTCTTTTCCGCGCCCACATAGGGGTTGTCCAGAATGGCGGACAGATCCACCGTGGCGGCCCGGTGGTTGACCGCCGGGGTGCGGACGGCCAGTAGATCGGTGCGGCCCACCAGCTCCTCCACGGTGCGTACCCCCAGCTTGGCCATGTGCTCCCGCAGCTCCCGGGCGATGAAGCGCATAAAGTTGACCACATATTCCGGCTTGCCGGTGAACCGCTTTCTCAGCTCCGGATTCTGGGTAGCCACGCCCACCGGGCAGGTATCCAGGTTGCACACCCGCATCATGACGCAGCCCATGGTCACCAGGGGGGCGGTGGCAAAGCCGAACTCCTCGGCCCCCAGCATACAGGCGATGGCCACGTCCCGGCCGCTCATCAGCTTGCCGTCGGTCTCCACCACCACCCGGGACCGCAGTCCGTTCTGGATCAGGGTCTGGTGGGTCTCCGCCAGGCCCAGCTCCCAGGGCAGGCCCGCATTGTGGATGGAGGTGCGGGGGGCGGCGCCGGTGCCGCCGTCATAGCCGGACACCAGTACCACCTGGGCGCCCGCCTTGGCCACGCCGGCGGCCACGGTACCCACCCCCGCTTCGCTGACCAGCTTCACCGAGATGCGGGCCTGACGGTTGGCGCACTTGAGGTCGTAAATCAGCTGGGCCAGATCCTCGATGGAGTAGATGTCGTGGTGGGGCGGGGGAGAGATGAGGGTGACGCCGGGGGTGGAGTGGCGGCACCGGGCGATCCAGGGATATACCTTTCCGGCGGGCAGATGGCCGCCCTCGCCGGGCTTGGCGCCCTGGGCCATCTTGATCTGGATCTCCTTAGCAGATACCAGGTATTCGCTGGTGACGCCGAAGCGGCCGGAGGCCACCTGCTTGATGGCGGAGTTGCGGGCCGGGTCGTGGAGCCGGTCTGGCTCTTCACCGCCCTCGCCGGAGTTGGACTTGCCCCCCAGCAGGTTCATGGCCTGGGCCAGACACTCATGGGCCTCCCGGGAGATGGAGCCGTAGCTCATGGCGCCGGTCTTGAAGCGCTTGACGATGGAGTCCACGCTCTCCACTTCCTCCAAAGGCAGAGGGGTGGGGGCGTACTTCATGTCCAGCAGGCCCCGGAGGGTGTGGGGGCTGGTTTCGTCGTCCACCAGGGCGGTGTACTGCTTGAACAGCTCATAATCCTCCAGACGGGTGGCCTGCTGGAGCAGGTGGATGGTCCGGGGATTGTACATATGGTCCTCGCCGCCGGACCGGGCCTTGTGGGCGCCCAGAGAGTCCAGGGTGGGGTCGGCCTCCAGCCCCAGGGGGTCGTAGGCCTTGGAGTGGTTGCGCTCCACCATGGCGGCGATCTCCCCCAGGCCGATGCCGCCCACCCGGGAGACGGTATTGGTGAAGTATTTGTCAATGACCGCCTGGTTGATACCGATGGCCTCGAAGATCTGGGCGGACTGATAGGACTGGAGGGTGGAGATGCCCATTTTGGAGGCGATCTTCACGATGCCGTGGAGGATGGCGGAGTGGTAGTCGGCCACGGCGGTGTGGTAGTCCTTGTCCAGCAGGCCCTCCTCGATGAGCTCCACAATGGTCTCCTCTGCCAGATAGGGATTGATGGCCCGGGCGCCGTAGCCCAGCAGGGTGGCAAAGTGGTGGACGTCCCGGGGCTCGGCGGACTCCAGCAGGATGGAGACGGCGGTGCGCTTCTTGGTGCGGATCAGGTGCTGCTCCATGGCGGATACCGCCAGCAGGGAGGGGATGGCCACATGGTTCTCATCCACGCCCCGGTCGGAGAGGATGATGATGTTGGCCCCCTTCCGCCAGGCCCGGTCCACCGCCAGGGCCAGATGGTCCAGAGCGCGGTCCAGAGGGGTGTTCTTATAGTAGAGGATGGACACCGTCTCCACCTGGAAGCCGGGCTGGTTCATGGACCGTATCTTCATCAGGTCGGTGGAGGTGAGAATGGGGTTGTGGATCTGGAGCACCCGGCAGTTGTCCGCCGTCTCGGTGAGCAGATTGCCGTCGTCTCCCACATACACGGTGGTATCGGTGACGATCTCCTCACGGATGGCGTCGATGGGCGGGTTGGTCACCTGGGCGAAGAGCTGCTTGAAGTAGCTGAACAGGGGCTGATCCTTGTGGTCCAGCACCGCCAGGGGGATGTCGGTGCCCATGGCGGCGGTGGGCTCGGCCCCGGTGCGGGCCATGGGGAGGATGGTGTTGCGTACATCCTCATAGGTGTAGCCGAAGGCCTTCTGGAGCCGGTGGAGCCCCTCTCTGGTGTGGCGCTCCACCCGGCGGTTGGGGATGGGCAGATCCTTTAAATGGAGCAGGTTGCGGTCCAGCCACTCGCCGTAGGGCTGCCGGGCGGCGTAGGATTCCTTCAGCTCGTCGTCTCCGATAATCCGGCCCTGGGTGGTGTCCACCAGCAGCATCCGCCCGGGCTGGAGCCGGGATTTCTCCACGATCTGCTCGGAGGGAATGTCCAGTACGCCCACCTCGGAGGCCAGGATGAGCCGTCCGTCCCGGGTGACATAATACCGGGAGGGGCGCAGGCCGTTGCGGTCCAGCACCGCCCCCACCACGTCGCCGTCGGAAAAGAGGATGGAGGCCGGGCCGTCCCAGGGCTCCATCAGGGTGGCGTAATACTGGTACAGATCCCGCTTGGACCGGGAGATGGCCTTATCCTCCATCCAGGGCTCCGGGATGCAGGCCATGACGGCCAGAGGCAGGTCCATGCCCGCCATCATGAGGAACTCCAGGGTGTTGTCCAGCATGGCGGAGTCGGAACCGTTTACATTGACCACCGGCAGCACCTTGTCCATCTGGTCGTCCAGCAGGGGGGAGGACATGGTCTCCTCCCGGGCCAGCATCCGGTCCACATTGCCTCGGATGGTGTTGATCTCGCCGTTGTGGGCCATGAGCCGGTTGGGATGGGCCCGCTCCCAGGAGGGATTGGTGTTGGTGGAGAAGCGGGAGTGGACCAGGGCAATGGCGGATTCATAGTCTCTGCTTTGCAGGTCGGGGTAGAACTTCCGCAGCTGGTCCACCAGGAACATCCCTTTATAGACGATGGTGCGGCTGGACAGGGAGGGGACATAGGTGTTGTCGTTGGATTGCTCAAACACCCGGCGGGCGATATAGAGCTTCCGGTCGAAGGGCAGGCCCTGGGCGGTATCTGCCGGACGGGCCACAAAGGCCTGCTGGATGACGGGCATCTTGTCCCGGGCTTTCTGGCCCAGGATCTGGGGGCACACCGGCACCTCCCGCCAGCCCAGGAAGGTCAGGCCCTCCTTTTCGGCAATGACCTCGAACATCTTCCTGGCCTGGTTCCGCTTCAGGGTATCCTGGGGGAAGAAAAACATACCAACGCCGTAATCCCGGGGTCCGGGCAGCTGGATGCCTGCCGCCTGGGCAGCCTTGGAGAAAAAGCGGTGGGAGATCTGGACCAAAATACCCACGCCGTCGCCGGTCTTGCCCTCGGCGTCCTTGCCGGCGCGGTGTTCCAGCTTCTCCACAATTTTCAGTGCGTCGTCCACTGTCTGGTGGCTGGGTTTGCCCTGGATGTCCACCACGGCCCCAATACCGCAGCTGTCGTGTTCAAAGGCGGGGTGATAGAGTCCCCGGGGCGGATAGCCTTCTGTTTTCATGGTTCATTCCCCTTTCCGGGTGAGTTTGGGCAGTGGGACGGTAGTAAAAAACGGCGGCAGTACGTCCCCGACTGCCGCCGTGAGACTGCATTGTCTCGTCCTGTTTAGTTTGCCCTATTCTGCGCTGTCCAGTACCATTTGGGCAGTCTGAAGCAATTTTGTACCGTTGTCCATACTGGACTTCTGCAAAAAGCGGTGGGCCTGCTCTTCTGTCATGCCGTTGCGGTCCATCAGCAGGGCCTTGGCCTGCTGAATGACTTCCAGCTCCTCCGGGGAGCGGCGGGGCCGCAGGGCCCGCTCCAGCCGCCGCCCCATCTGGAGAAGCATCCGCACCGATGCGGTCAGGTCCCCTTTGGATACCGGGGCGGGCAGCTGGAAGAGATCGTCGTTCTGCAGCAGGTCCAGCAGGTTCTGGGAGGCCAGAACCAGGACGGCACAGGAGGAGGGCAGATCGCCTGCCAGAGCCTCCACGCTCTGGTCGGCCAGCTTGAAGCCGCAGATCACTGCAGTGATGTGGAGTTTATTTGCCGTGCGGCGGACCTGGTCGGCAGTCTTGCAGAGAATACAGGAGGCCGTGCCTGAGGTCTCCAGGATCTCCTTGATGCGGCTTGCGCTTTTGGTATTTTCAAAGGCAACGATCACCTGTTCCATGGATCATCACTCCCAACTGTGAGGAGGGTGTTGCTGAGAAATCAATAGTTGATGATGTACTTCTCCCGCTCCCAGGAGGATACACGGGTGCGGTACTCATCCCATTCGGCTTCCTTGCCGGCCAGATAGTTGCTGGTAATGTGCTCGCCCAGAGTGTCCATAATGAGGGAGTCGGCTTTCATAGCCTGGATGGCCTCCTCCAGGGAGCCGGGCAGGGAGTCGATGCCGTGGGCCTCGCGGGTGGCCTGATCCATCACAAAGATGTTCTCGGTGACCTCCGCCGGGGGAACCATGCCCTTCTCGATGCCGTCCAGACCGGCGGCCAGGCAGACGGCCAGTTCCAGGTAGGGGTTGCAGGCCGGGTCGGGGGAGCGGAGCTCCACACGAGTGGACTGGCCGCGGGAGGCGGGGATGCGGATGAGGGCGGAGCGGTTGGAGGCGGACCAGGCCAGGTAGCAGGGGGCCTCATAGCCGGGCACCAGACGCTTGTAGGAGTTGACCAGCGGGTTGGTCACGGCGGCCATGCCCTTCACGTGGGCCAGCAGACCGGCGATGAAGGAGTAGGCTTCCTTGGACAGGCCCCGCTCGTCACTGGGATCGTAGAATGCGTTCTTGCCGCCCCGGAACAGGGACATATTGGTGTGCATTCCAGAGCCGTTGATGCCGAAGATGGGCTTTGGCATAAAGGTGGCGTGAAGGCCGTTCTTCTGAGCCAGGGTCTTGACCGCCAGCTTGAAGGTCATGATGTTGTCGGCAGCGTGAAGGGCTTCCTCGTACTTGAAGTCGATCTCGTGCTGACCTGCGGCCACTTCGTGGTGGCTGGCCTCGATCTCGAAGCCCATCTGCTCCAAGGCCATACAGATCTCCCGGCGGGTGCCCTCGCCGTGGTCCAGGGGGCCCAGGTCGAAGTAGCCCGCCTCGTCGTTGGTCTTGGTGGTGGGACGGCCCTCGTCGTCGGTCTGGAACAGGAAGAACTCGGCCTCGGGGCCTACGTTGAAGGCATCGTAGCCCATATCCTTGGCCCGCTGGAGGACCCGCTTCAGGGTGCCTCGGGGGTCGCCCACAAAGGGGGTGCCGTCGGGGTTGTGGACGTCGCAGATCAGACGGGCCACCTTGCCGTGGCTGGGCCGCCAGGGGAAAACCACGAAGGAGTTCAGATCAGGATAGAGATACTGGTCAGACTCGTCGATACGGACGAAACCCTCGATGGAGGAACCGTCGAACATGATTTGATTGTTGACCGCCTTCTCAATCTGGGAGGCGGTGATGGCCACATTCTTCAGCTGACCAAAGATGTCGGTGAACTGGAGGCGGATAAACTCAATATCCTCCTCATGGACGATGCGGATGATATCTTCCTTGGTGTACGACATTGCAGGTATCTCCTTTCCTTCTTTCATATTGAAAGAAAAAGAAGAAGGCGCTCCCACCCTGGCCGGGTTGGAACGCCTTCGTTCTCAACTGATGGTGTAAGTATAGTGTGGACAGCTGTTTTTGTCAATAGGAAATTAACGGAATAGACGAATTTAGGAAAGATAACTGTAAAACAAATGCTTTTGTGAGCTAAATTTTATGCAACTAGTGACATAAGGACTTGCACAAATGGGACGTTAAGCTTGCCGATGGCGATGAGCGGCAGCGGCCACAAAGCTGTGGAACAGGGGATGAGGACGATTGGGGCGGCTCTTAAACTCCGGATGGTACTGCACGCCCACATAGAAGGGGCTGTGGGGCAGTTCCACCGCCTCTACCAGCCGGCCGTCGGGGGAAAGACCGCTGAGTATCAGCCCGGCCTCAGTGAGGATCTCCCGGAACTGGTTATTGAATTCATAGCGGTGGCGGTGCCGTTCCTGGGTCAGGGGTGCGCCGTAGCAGCGGGCCAGCATGGTACCGGGCTGGACGGCGCAGGGATAGGCCCCAAGCCGCAGGGTGCCGCCCTTGTCAATCTCGTCGCTCTGGCCGGGCATAAAGTCAATGACCTTGTGGGGGCATTCGGGTTCAAACTCACCGGAGTGGGCGTCTGTCAGCCCGGCCACATGGCGGGCAAACTCGATGACCGCCACCTGCATCCCCAGACAGATACCCAGATAGGGGACCTGGTGTTCCCGGGCGTACCGGGCGGCCAGGATCATGCCCTCGATGCCCCGGGCGCCAAAGCCGCCGGGCACCAGAATGCCGTCCAGATCCTCCAGTACCTGGGTGTAATTTTCTTCGGTGACGGTCTCCGAGTCGATCCAGCGAATGTCGATCCTGGAGCCCAGGGGATATCCGGCGTGGCGGAGAGCCTCGGCTACTGACAGATAGGCATCGTGGAGCTGTACATATTTGCCAACCAGGCCAATGGTGACAGTGGAGCGCAGACCTTTGATTTGTTCCACCAGGGCGGTCCACTCGGCCAGGTCGGGTGTGGGGGCTTCCAGTCCCAGCTCCCGACACACCACAGAGGAAAAACCAGCGGCCTCCAGCATCAGAGGAGCCTCATAGAGGGTGGGAAGAGTGACATTCTCAATGACGCAGTCCGGCTTCACGTTGCAGAACCCGGCAATCTTTTCAAAAATGCTGCGGTCAGTAATAGGCTCGTCGCACCGCAGCACGATGAGATCCGGAGAGATGCCCATGCCCTGCAATTCTTTGACCGAGTGCTGGGTGGGCTTGGACTTGTGCTCACCGGAGGCCTTCAGATAGGGAACCAGGGTTACATGGATGTAGAGGGCGTTGCCCTGTCCCACCTCTCGGCCTACCTGACGAATGGCCTCCAAAAAGGGCTGGCTCTCCATATCGCCGGTGGTGCCGCCGATCTCGGTGATTACTACATCCGCGTTTGTTTTCCTGCCTACAGCGTAGATAAAACGCTTGATTTCGTCGGTGATGTGGGGGATGACCTGCACCGTCTTGCCCAGATACTCTCCCCGGCGCTCTTTGGCGATGACGTTGGAGTATACCCGGCCGGTGGTCAGGTTGGAGAACTGATTCAGATCCTCGTCAATGAAACGCTCATAGTGGCCCAGGTCCAGGTCGGTCTCCGCCCCATCCTCGGTTACAAAGACCTCGCCGTGCTGATAGGGGCTCATGGTGCCCGGGTCCACGTTGATGTACGGGTCCAGTTTCTGAGCTGCTACCTTCAGGCCCCGGGCCTTCAGCAGCCGACCCAGGGAAGCGGCCGTAATTCCCTTGCCCAAACCGGAAACCACGCCGCCGGTCACAAAAATATACTTTGTCATCCAATCCCCTCCTGACAATAAAAAAGCGAGGGCGTCCATCAAAGGAGGCAGTACGGCCTCATTTCATGGAACGCCCTCGTTCACGGCGGATACTTTACCACCACAGGGACGGTTTGTCAAGATTTTGGGCGGGATTTGAAAAGCAGCGCCCCTAGCAGGCCGAAAAGCACCGCAGCGGTGATCCCGCCTGCCGCGGCAGTAATGCCGCCGGGCAGAATGCCCAGTGCGCCTTTTTCTGCCACTGCCTCCGCCACACCCTTGGACAGCAGATAGCCGAAGCCGGTGAGGGGCACGGTGGCCCCAGCTCCGCCCCACTCCACCAGCCAGGGGTAGATTCCCAGGCCCCCCAGGATCACCCCGGCCACCACATAGGAGACCAGGATGCGGGCGGGGGTGAGGGAGGTCTTGTCAATGAGAATCTGCCCGATGAGGCAGAGGGTCCCGCCGCAGAGAAAGACTCGGGCATAGGTCCAGAAAATCTCCATGGATATACCTCACTTTCTGATGTCCAGCGCCACCGCATGGCAGATGGCGGGGATACTCTCCCCCTGCTGGGAGGAGGTGGGGGAGAGGAGAGCGCCGGTGCCGCAGAACAGGATACGTTTCCAGCGGCCTCCTGCCATACCGTTAAGGAGCATCCCTGCCAGCACCACTGCCGAGCAGCCGCAGCCGGAGCCACCGCAGTGGACGTCCTGCCCCTCCAGATCGTAGATCAGAGTACCGCAGTCATTGAAGTTTTTCAGGTCCATGCCGTCCCGGTGGAACCAGTCGGCCACAATGTCCCGGCCCAGCTGCCCCAAATCTCCTGTGACGATCAGATCGTAGTCGGAGGGCTTGCGGCCCGTGTCCTGAAAATGGGCTGAGAGCGTGGAATAGGCGGCGGGCGCCATAGCTGCTCCCATATTGGCTGCATCCTTGATGCCCTTGTCCACCACTTTGCCGGTGGTGACGTGGGTGATATAGGGGCCAGGCCCCTGGTCGGCCAGAATGACGCAGCCCGACCCGGTCACCGTCCACTGGGCGGTAGGAGTGCGCTGGCCTCCATATTCCAGGGGGGAGCGGTACTGCCGCTCGGCGGAGCAGAAGTGGGAGGAGGTCATGGCCGCGATCTTTGTGCCGTATCCCCCGTCCAGCAGCATGGAGGCCAGGGACAGACTCTCCGCCATGGTGGAGCAGGCCCCGTACAGCCCCAAGAAGGGCACATCCTGTCCCCGGACGGCAAAGCCGGAGCCGATACACTGGTTGAGCAGATCTCCCGCCAGCAGGTAGTCCAGACCGGATACACTGAGGCCGGCCTTGCTGAGGGCGGCGGCCAGGGCCAGCTTCTGCATGGCACTCTCCGCCTTTTCCCAGCTCCGTTCTCCAAAGGAATCGTCCTGACTGATGTGATCGAAGGTGGCGGCCAGAGGACCTTCCCCTTCTTTTTTGCCCACCACGGCGGCGCTGCCGATGACCGAAGGCGGGTCCTGCAGGGCCACGGTCTGCCGGCCCAGTTTTTTGTTTGCCATATCCTCACCTCTGTTTGCTTGGGCGGCTGTCCGCCTGACAAATACTATTTTGAACGAAAAGTACGCAAAATATGACTCTGGATTTTGTAGGCGGACTGGCTGGTCAATCCGTCCTGTTTGCGTTATAATGTAACATATATATTGCCGGGTCACCGGCACAACCGGCCTTACGGGCCGAACGGGAGGTCCGCTATGGAAGAACAATCCAAACGTACCCTGGCCTATCTGTGCCCTTCCTGCCACCAGAGTGTAGCGGTGGAGCGTACGGTGTTTCAACTGGCGGCCGCCGCCAACGAGCTGCCCTGTCCCTGCGGCAAGTCCGCCCTGCGGGTGGAGATGATGGGGGACCGGGTGCGGCTGACGGTGCCCTGCCTGTCCTGCGGCCGGGACCATACCGTGACCTGTTCCACCCAGGCCTTCCTTCACCAGAAGGTGCTGGCCTTCTCCTGTGCTCAGTCCGGCCTGGACTGCTGCTATGTGGGGGAGGAGGGGCCGGTGTTCGCCGCCCTCCAGCGGCTGGAGGCCGCCGCCGACAAGCTGGAGCGGGCCGAGGGGGAGGAGAAGGGCGCCTTCCTGGATGAGCTGGTGATGCACGAGGTGCTCTCCGAGCTGAAGGAGATCGCCCAGCGGGACGGCATCTCCTGCACCTGCGGGTCCCACCGCTGGAAGCTCCAGGTCAACTACAGCTCCATCGACCTCTTCTGCGCCGACTGCGGGGCTGCCATGCGCATCCCGGCGGCTACCGACAATGACATTGACGACATCTGCTGCAAGACCAAGCTGGTGATCCGCGGCAAGAAGGAGGGGTGAGCGGTGTATTTTGAGGGCAGCTACCCCATCGATTCCCGGGACGTGGACCCCTGGAACCACTGCAAGCCCTCCGGCCTGATGGGTATTTTGCAGGAGGCGGCGGTGGCCGCGGCCTGTGAACTCCACGCCTCACGGCCGGAGATGCTGGAAAAGTACAACCTGTTCTGGATGCTGGCCCGGATGTGGTACCGGCTGGACCGGCCTCTGGGCTGGAACGAGACCCTGACGGTCCGCACCTGGCACCGTGGGGGCAGCGGGGCCTCCTGCTACCGGGACTTTGATTTGTTTGTAGATGGCAAGCCGGTGGGCGAGGCGGTGTCCGTGTGGGTGCTGGCCGACGTGGATACCCACCGCCTGGCCCGTATGAGCAAGATAGCGGAGTTTCAGGGCACGGACGGCGGCGCACTGTGCAAGGACAGGACCCTGTCCCGGTTTAAATTGCCGGACGGAATGACAGCGGCGGATCACCGGGCCATGCACTACAGCGACACCGACATCAACGGCCATGTGAACAACGTCCGCTATGCCGACTTTATCTGCGACGCCATCCGGATGGACCTGCTGGGGCAGGAATGTTATGTCTCGGCTCTCCAGGTGGACTACCTGGCGGAGTGCCGGGCGGGGGAGACCATCACCCTCCTCACCGGGGCCCAGGACGGTCTGCGATATGTCCGGGGCGCTGACCAGGCGGGAAAGAGCCGCTTTGAGGGCGCGGTTACCTTGACGCCACTTGACAGGGCGTCTGCAATCAAGTAGAATAGGTAAAATTTCATAAAAAGAAAAAAGGAGATGCACTATGGTCAACACTGACGAGCACCAGAAGTTCCTGAAGCAGGGCCTTACCTTTGACGACGTGCTGCTCATCCCCGCGGAGAGCGACGTTCTGCCTGCGGACATCGACCTGCACACCAGACTCACCCGCAAGATTCAGCTGAATGTGCCCCTGATGAGCGCCGCCATGGACACGGTGACTGAGTACCGCATGGCCATCGCCATTGCCCGTGAGGGCGGCATCGGCATCATCCACAAGAATATGTCCATCGGCGCTCAGGCCGAGCAGGTGGACATGGTCAAGCGCAGTGAGAACGGCGTTATCACCAACCCCTTCTGGCTGGCTCCCGGCCACACCCTGGCCGAGGCCGACGCCCTGATGGCCAAGTACCGGATCTCCGGCGTGCCCATCTGTAAGGACGGCAAGCTCATCGGCATCATCACCAACCGGGACATGAAGTTTGAGACCGACATGACCCAGCTGGTGGACAATGTAATGACCAAGGACAACCTGGTCACCGCCAAGGAGGGCGTCACCCTGGAGGAGGCCAAGGAGATCCTCCGCAAGCACAAGATCGAGAAGCTGCCCATTGTGGACGACGAGTACCGGCTGAAGGGCCTCATCACCATCAAGGACATCGAGAAGGCCACCGTGTATCCCAACTCCGCCCGTGACGACAAGGGCCGTCTGCTGGTGGGCGCCGCCATCGGCGTCACCTCCGACGTGCTGGACCGGGTGCGGGCCCTGGTGGAGGCCGGCGCCGACGTGCTGTGCCTGGACTCCGCCCACGGCCACTCCCACAACATTCTGGACTGTGTCCGCCGCATCAAGGCGGTCTATCCCGACGTGCAGCTCATCGCCGGCAACGTGGCTACCGCCGAGGGCACCCGCGCCCTCATCGAGGCGGGCGCCGACTGTGTGAAGATCGGCATCGGCCCCGGCTCCATCTGTACCACCCGCGTGGTGGCCGGTATCGGCGTGCCCCAGATCACCGCCGTCTATGACGCCGCCCGTGTGGCCGCCGAGTACGACATTCCCATCATCGCCGACGGCGGCGTGAAGTATTCCGGCGACATTGCCAAGGCTCTGGCCGCCGGCGCCAACGTGGTCATGCTGGGCTCCCTGCTGGCCGGCTGTGAGGAGTCCCCCGGCGACACCGAGGTGTTCCAGGGCCGCCAGTTCAAGGTCTACCGGGGCATGGGTTCCCTGTCTGCCATGAACCAGGGCT